>DASVPU010000301.1:0-1734 GCA_036389475.1 Solirubrobacteraceae bacterium | reverse complement strand
ACGCCGGTCTTCTCCCGGCCGCGGAGCGCCGACATTCTCATCCTGACCGGGTACGAGTGCAACCGCGGGCAGGGGAGGAAATCGTGATCGAGCGGATCGCGACGACAGAGGACGATGGCGACTTCCTGCCGTCACTGCTGGCCCCTGACGGCGACGAGTCACCGCGGATCGTCATGTCGGTGCAGGGATATGAGGAGCGCGTCCGTGAGGCCTGCTTGTCGCAGCGGTCGTTGCTGATCTTCGATCAGTTCGAGGAAATCATCACGCTCTTTGAACAGCAGGGCGCTCTCGCGATGCAGTGCGACATCGTGGAGATGCTCGTCAGGCTGCTGCGCGAGCCGTTGGCGGTCAAGCTGCTGTTCGCCTTTCGCGAGGACTACCTGGGCAAGGTCAAGCACCTGCTCGGCTCGGTCCCCGAGCTCGTCGACCAGGCGCTGCGCCTCGAACCTTTATCCGCGGACGCGCTACCAACGATTATCCAGGGTCCGTTTGAGCGTCACCCCGGCCACTTTGAACGCGAGCTTGATCGCGAGTTAACCCAACGCGTCTGCGCAGCCCTCGCGCAGCACTTTGGCAGTGCCAATCTCAGCCTCTCGGAGGTCGAAACCGTCGCGCTGCGTCTGTGGCAGTCAGAGGATCCGACCACGCTGCTTGAGGCAAGAGGGGTGCAGGGCATTCTTGAGGACTACCTGGGCGAATCGCTCGACGCGTTTCCGCCGGACATGCGGGCAGCCGCCATCGCGCTGCTCGCCCAGATGGTCACCTCGGCGGGCACACGCAATGTCATCTCCGCAGAAGACCTTCTGCATCGCGTGAGCGAAGAGAACGCCGATCTCGCACCGAAGCTTCTCTCAGAGGCGCTCGAGCGTCTGGAGCGCCAGTCGCGACTCATCCGCCGCGAATGCCGCCGCGACATTTACCTGTATGAGATCACCAGCGAGTTCTTGGTGCCCTGGATCAGCCAACGCCGCGAGGAAGCGCGGCTCGTACACGGACGCCGTCGTGATGAACTGCTCCGCGAGCGCGAACGCGCACGGGAGCGCCGACGCCTACGTGTCCTTGGATCGATCGCCGGCGCACTGCTCATCGTCGTCGCGATTGTCGCGATTCTCGCGGGGTGGGCGCTCAGCCAGCGCACCCAAGCGCGACTGCAGGCAACGCAGGCGGCGTCACTGGCGCTCGCGTCGTCGGCGTCGACGCTGCTCGACAGCCGACCGGACGTCTCGCTGCTGCTTTCGCTGGGAGCCTACCGTGCGCTCCCGGGAGTCGAGGCGCGAAGCAGTGCCCTTGCGGCGCTCAGGGCGGTCCGTGATCGAGGGATCGTCGCGATCTTGCACGGCCATCTCGACGCCGTCAGTAGTGTGACGTTCAGTAGCGACGGGCGCACACTGGCGTCCGCCAGCGCTGACCACACGATCCGTCTGTGGGACGTGCGCACCCGCAAGCAACTCGGCAGGCCGCTGAGCGGCCACACGAGCCTTGTCTTCAGCGTGGCGTTCAGTCCGGACGGGCGAACACTGGCCTCCGCCGGCTTCGACAAGACGATCCGGCTTTGGGACGTGCGCACCCACAAGCAACTCGGCAGGCCTCTGAGCGGCCACACCGAGTCAATCTTCAGCGTGGCGTTCAGTCCGGACGGGCGAACACTGGCCTCCGCCGGCTTCGACAAGACGATCCGGCTTTGGGACCTGCGTACTCACCGGCCGCTAGGCGCGCCGCTGAGCGGCCATACGT
>DASVPU010000300.1:0-3698 GCA_036389475.1 Solirubrobacteraceae bacterium | reverse complement strand
ATCGGGCGCTGTGGGAGGCGACGCTGCGGATCGCCGACCTCGTCGCGGAGCGGCTGGGTGACGAGGGCGACGTGGCGACCGTGAGCGGCGGAAAACGCCCGTACGCCGGCCTGACCCGCGGCTCGTCCGGATCCGCCCTCTTCTTCCTGCGGCTCTACGAGCGCTTCGGCGAGACCACGCTCTTGGACCTCGCGGCCACGTCGATCCGCCAGGACCTGCGGCGCTGCATGGTGCGCGAGGACAGCGGCGCGATGGAGGTCAACGAGGGCTGGCGGACGATGCCCTACCTCGCCGACGGCAGCGCCGGCATCGGCCTCGTGATCGACGACTACCTAGCCCACCGCGAGGACGAGCAGTTCGAGTCTGCCGCCACGCGGATCCGCAGAGCCACCGAGTCCGGGTTGTACATCCAGTCGGGGCTGTTCTGGGGACGCGCGGGCATGCTGCTCTTCCATGCCCGCGCGCACGGCACCGCCTCTGAGCGAGAAGCGGTCAGGGCAGAGCATGTGCGTCGACTGAACTGGCACGCGCTGACGTACGAGGGTCATCTGACATTTCCCGGCGATCGTCACCTGCGCCTTTCGATGGATGTTGCAACCGGGACAGCCGGGGTACTACTGGCGCTCGGCGCAGCGCTGCACGACGAGCCGGTCTACCTGCCGTTCCTACCTTCGCTTAGGGCGAGCGCAGCCAGCTCGCCCGCTGAGTTTCAACTGACAGAGAGGAGGTGAAAATATGTCCCTTCTGGATCTGCAGGGCATCAAGGCCCCCCAAGGGAGAGGCGGCGACAGCGACCACGGCGGCCACGGCGGTGGTCACGGCGGCCTCGGCCCGAGCGGCCTGAGCCTCCTTCTCTGCTAAGGAATCGTTGCACTGCTAGCCGAACAAGGCGTTGCTCGGGGCAGCCGCTCCAAGAGGAGCGGCTGCTCCGGCGGGCCCGTAGGGGTCCCCGCAGCCACGAACGGCATCATCAGGAATTCAGTGAGCACGAACAGCGACAGCATGGATCCCGCGGTTCGCCGCGCAGCCGACCGGCTGCTGCTTGCGGTGGCCCGCGCCGGCGGCGTCTGGGTGATCGTCATAGTGTTCACTACGCTGCTCTCCTCCGCGGCGGTTATCGCGCTGCCGTACGTCGTCGGGCACACCGTCGACGTCGTCGTCGGCGGCAGCAACGCCGGCATCTGGTTGGCGCTGTGCGCGCTGGTCGTGGCGGTCCGCGTAGCGGGGGACGTCGCCGACGATCTGGCCGCGGGGCTTGTGGTCGGCCGCTCGACGGCCTGGCTGCGCCACAGGCTGCTGAGTCATGTCCTCGCGCTCGGGTCGCGTCCTGCACAGACGCTTGGGAGCGGCGAGGTCACCAGCCGCTTGGTCGGCAACACGGCCGAGGCCGGTCGCGTCGCGCCAGACGTCGTGCGCTCCGCCACGGGCGTCGTTCCCGCGCTCGGGGGCATCGTCGCGCTCGCGCTCATCGACCCGTGGCTGTGCCTGACGTTCCTGGTCGGGATGCCGTTCTTCTTCGTCTTCCTGCGCGTCTTCGCGCGCAACGCGTCGCAGCAGGCCGTGCGCTATTTCAGGCTGCAGGGCGCGCTCGCCACGCGCCTCGTCGACGCGCTCGCAGGCGCGCGCACGATCGCGGCCGCAGGGAGCGCTGATCAGGAGGTCGAGAGGGTCCTCGCGCCGCTGCCGGACCTGCACCGGCAGGGCCTCGAGCAATGGCGTTCGCAGATGAACATCAGCACGCAGAACCTCCTGCTCGTGTCGCTGCTCGAGATCGCCGTGCTGGCCGTCGCCGGCTCGGAGCTGACAGCCGGCCGGATCACGCCCGGCGAACTCTTGATGGCCAGTCAGTACGTGCTGCTCGCGGTCGGTGTCGGAAGCGCGGTGTCGTTCGTGACCCGGCTGGCGCGCTCGCGCGGGGCCGCGGCGCGAATCGTCGAGGTGCTTGACCAGCAGCCGATGCGATACGGCACGCAGCGGCTCGGGCCCGGCCCCGGGCGGAGCGAATTTCGCGACGTCACCGTCCGCGACGGCGATAAGCGGGTCCTGCAGCACGTCGATCTCACCGTCGAAGGCGGGGCGCTCGTCGCGATCGTCGGCAGCAGCGGATCGGGCAAATCGCTGCTTGCGGCGCTCGCGGGACGGCTTGTTGATCCCGACGAGGGCGCGGTCCTGCTCGACGGGGTGGCGCTTCCGCGCCTCAGCCGCGATGAGCTGCGCCAGGCGGTGGGCTTCGGCTTCGAACGACCCGTGCTGCTCGGCGAGACGCTCGAGGACGTGATCGCCTTCGCCGATTGCGAGCCGTCGCCCGACGAGCTGCTCGCCGCCGCGGTCGCCGCGCAAGCCGACGGCTTCATCCGCCACATGCCAGACGGCTATGACACGCTGCTCGAGGACGCGCCGATGTCCGGCGGCGAGGTCCAGCGCGTCGGCCTTGCGCGCGCGTTTGCCCGCGCCCGACGGCTGCTCGTCCTCGACGATGTTGCGGCCAGCCTGGACACCGTGACCGAGCACCAGATCAGCCAGGTGCTCACGGGCGAGCTCTCGGATCGGACACGCATCGTCGTGGCGCACCGTACCTCGACCGCGGCGCGGGCTGACGCCGTCGTATGGCTCGACGATGCCGGGATCCGCGCGACTGCGACCCATCACGAGCTGTGGCAGGAACGCGACTACCGCGCACTTTTCGAGCCCGAGGAGCACACGCCCGGAACAATGGCCTTCGCCGCGGGCAACGGGAGCGCTCGGTGACCGCGGCGCAGCGGCGCAGGGAGATCGGCCGCGTGCTGCGCGCCTCGCTGCGTGGGCACACGGCGGACGTGATCGGGCTCGTCGTGTGGTCGGCGATCCAGTCGGCGCCGGCGATCCTGTCCGGCCTGCTCATCGCACGGGCGATCGACGAGGGGTTCCTTGCCGGCGACACGGCCACGGGACTGGGGTGGCTGGGGCTCTTCGCTGCGAGCGTTCTTGCCGGCGCCATCGCCACGCGACACACGTACCTACGCCTGGCGGCGATCATCGAGCCGTTTCGCGACGAGCTGGTCACGCGGACAGTCCGCGCGGCGCTGCACCGATCGGCCACGCCGGGCGCCGGGGCTCAGAGCGCGGGAGTCGCGCGGCTGACGCACCAAGTCGAGATTGCCCGCGAGGCTTACGCCTCAGCGCTGCTCGTCGTCCAGGCCTTCCTCGTATCGATGCTCGGCGCCGTGATCGGGCTGACGGCGCTCGCGCCGGTGTTCCTGCTGTTCGTCGTGCCGCCCGTCGCCGTGGCGCTCGCGCTGTTCTTCTTCGCGCTGCCAGGGATGGCGAAGCGCCAGCGTCGCTCGATCATCGCCGACGAGCAGATCGCCGAGACGGCGGAGACCGTCACCGGCGGCCTGCGCGACATCGTCGCCTGCGGCGCTGAGGAGCGGGTTGCCTATGCCGTCGGGGAGCACATCGACGGACAGGCGCGCGCGACTAAGGAACTCGCGCGCTTCACGGCGATCCGCACGCTCGCTGTGGCGATCGGCGGCTGGCTGCCGATGCTGCTCATCCTCGGCTTCGGCTCATGGCTGCTGGACCGGGGGATCACGATCGGCGCAATCCTCGGCGCGCTGACGTACGCGTCGCAGGGGGTGCATGAGGCGTTGCGGACGCTCGTGCGGGGGATCGGCAACACGGGGCTGTGGCTGTTCGTCAGCATGGCGCGGATCGTGGAG
>DASVPU010000299.1:0-19146 GCA_036389475.1 Solirubrobacteraceae bacterium | reverse complement strand
GGCGGCGGGGGGCCGCCGGCCCCGCCGCTCGCCCCGCCGCTCGTGGCTCCCCCGGTTACGCCGCCCGTGGCGCCGCCCGTGGCGCCCCCGGTGGCGCCCCCGGTCGTCGGCACCCCAGGCGCCCGCACCCCGCCGGGTGCGGGGTCGCAGCGCCAGTCGAAGGCCCCCGCGCGCCGCCCTCGCACGCGAAGCGCTCGGCCGTCGACGCCCGGCTCCGGCGGCGCTCAATCGGGCGCCACCACCGGCTCGAGCACCCAGGCCCCCCCGAGACGCGTTGCACCGGTGCTCGCAGCCTACGATCCGCGCGCTGATCCGGCGAAGACGGTCGGAATCCTCATTGCGGCGTTCACGCTGCTGCAGCTCGGCGCGACGACGGGCGGGCTCGCCCTCGCCCGCGGCGGTGGAGGCGTCGTGGGCAGCGCACGCAATGGCTCCGGCGGACACGGCCGGGCCTCCGGCGGACACGGCCGGGGCGGGGACCAGCAGGAGTCCGAGCCACAGCCCGACTTCGCCTACACCGACGTCAGCGCCGAGTTCCTCGGCGCCGGATTGGGCGCTGTCGCGCTCGGCGATCGATCGCGAACATGGAGCTGGCCGGGGACGCGGACGCTCGACGTCGTCGGCGCCAGGCTCCCCATACGCCTGGCGCGCCGATCGCCGCTGCTCGCGCGCATCGTCGCCGACGGCACGTATCTACGCGCGATCCTCGGCTCGGCTTCGCTGCTGGGGATGATCGGTGGTCTGGCGCTCGGGGTCTTGGCGGTTCGGAACACGGGCGGTGAGGCGCTCCCGCCAGCGGCCTTGCTGACGGTCGCGATCGCCGTGCTCGGCGTGCTCGACGCCGCCGCCGGCCTCGTCGCGGTGCTGACCTTCACGATCGGCGTGGTGGCGCTCGGCGGCGTGCAGTCCAGCGCGGAGGTGCGTCTCATGCTCACCCTCGGGTCGCTGTGGTTCGTCGTCCCGCTGCTCGCCGGCGCTGCCCGCCCGCTGCGGCGCCCGCCGGCGAGGAGCCTCGAGCAGTCATGGGACCGCGCCGCGGACTTCGTCATCGCGTCGCTGATCGGCGCCTGGGCGGTGCACAACATCATCCTGGCGCTGCCGGGACTGGCGGGCATGCAGCTGGAGATCGCCGAGCACGCCACCACGACCGCGTTCTGCGTGCTGGCGGCGCTCGTGGTCCGCCTCGGACTCGAGACGATCGCTTCGTACCTGTATCCCCGGCGCCTGGACATGACCGAGGCCGACAACGTGCCCCAGCCCGGCGTGCTGCAGCGCCTGGGGGCAAGTGCACTGCGTACGGCGCTGTTCATCTTCTTCGCGTACATCGTGATCGGCAAGAGCTGGCAGCTGTACGTCGGCGCTGCGCTCTTCGTCGCCCCTCAGATCCTCGCGGTTTACGAGGACCGCTTCCCCAACTCGCCGGGGTTGTATCGGGCGCTGCCGAAGGGCCTCGTGCGGCTCGTGCTGATGCTCTTCGTCACCACCGCCGTCGGAGCGCTGCTCCTGCACTTGTTAAACGAGCACTCCTCGACGTTCCTCGCCGACACCTTCGTCCTGCTGTCGCTGCCCGGCTTCCTGCTCTCGCTGCTGAGCCTCTTCGGCCGTGAGGGACAGCAGCCGGCGATCGGGTGGGGCAAGCGCATCGCCGGGATCGCGGTTCTCGTCGCCGGCATCCTCCTGGTGCTTGGGCTCCTGCTCTGAGCTGAGCGCGTCGCGACCGGATTGGAGCCTACGCTCGCGGCTAATCGATTGATCGACTGGCTATGCGTTCTACGTCAGTATGGACGGGGCCAACGGGAGCGACCGAGGTCATAGGTCGAGCCGAGCGAGGAGTGACGATCATGAACGCCGGATCAACGGAACCTGCTCGCCGTATTGTCGTCGAGCCCATCCGAAAGCCTGCCGTCGCGCCGGCCGAGCCGGCCCCGCCGTCGCCCGAGAAAGCACCCGAGAAGGCCCCCGCGTGACCGACGAGGTTCCGCTCCTTGCCGGGGAGGTCCTGGGCTACCGGGCCTGGCGGATGAGCGACGGAGAGCTCATGTCGTACGTAACCGTCCATCCCGACGCGCGGACGGCCTGGGCGCCGGGAGTCATCGTCGCCCGATGCCGTCATGGTCACGTGGCGCCATACATCGGCTGCGCATGCGGGCTGCACGCGTGCTACGAGCCACCGGACCCATGCCGCGACGGCGGCTTCGGCCGCAACCACGCCGTCTACGGAGCGATCGTCGCATGGGGCGCGATCGATACGACGTCGACGGACTTCCGCGCGCAGTACGCGCGGATCGTCTGCCTCGCGTTCTGGCGTATGCAGACATGGCATCACTCCGAGCAGGTTCGTGCGCTCGCGCGCCGACATGGCGTGCCCTGCGTCGAGCTCGACGAGCTGGTCGCGGTCGCACGCGAGTATGCAAGCGAGATCCCGCCACAGCTGCGTGGGCTCTCCCCCGTCGACGACCGCGCCTCCTGACCCACCGAGGGAACCGTCCGCAAGTCCCTGCGCCGTCACCGAAAGTCGCGTCCCGCCGGCCAACGCATGTGTGACGCAACACACGGTCCAGCGCGTATCAGCGAAGGGTTGCGTTGACTCTGGGGGGGACAAGGGGCCGCTTCTGCGCGGTCTCGCTCCGACACCAGGAGGCATACGATGGCTGACGCCGTCACACATTGGAACGACGTGCTGCTTGACGTGGTAAAGCAGGTCGGGGGCGCTCCCGGACCTATCTCTCGCGCCGGCGCGATGATGCAGGGTGCGATCTACGATGCGGTCAACTCGATCGCGCCGTCGACGCACCGCCCATACCTCGTCTCGGTGCCGGCGCCGGCAGGCGCCTCGATCGATGCCGCTGTCGCGCACGCGGCGCACGACACGCTCGTCGCGGTGTTCCCCTCGAAGGCCGCCTTCCTCACCGCGCAGCGCGACGCCGCGATCAGCGCGATCACACCACCGGCTGACATCCCCGGCGGCAAAGCCGTCGGCAAGGCGGCTGCGAAGGCGATGATCAACGCTCGCATCGGTGACGGGGCCGACGACACGTCGCCGTATACGCCGGGCAACGAGCCGGGCGACTGGCGCCCGACAGGCTCTGGCCCGGCGGTGACACCGTATTGGTCAGACGTCAAGCCGTTCGGTATCCCGGCCGGCAACGCGTTCCGTCCGCCGCGGCCAGGTGGCTATCCGTCGAAGACCACGATGCTCCAGAGCAGCGAGTACGCCGCCCAGGTCAACGAAGTCAAGCGGCTGGGCAAGTCCGACTCGACGACGAGGACGCCGGAGCAGACCGCGATCGCGCACTTCTGGGCCAACGACGTCGACAAGACGTACAAGCCGCCGGGCCAGCTGTTCAGCATCACGAAGATCGTGTCCGAGCAAAAGCACCTGGACGTCGTCGAGAATGCCCGCCTGTTCGCGCTTGCCGGCATCGCCATGGCCGACGCCGCGATCGTCGCGTGGGACGCCAAGTACGAGACGAGCCTCGACCTGTGGCGACCGGAGACCGCGATCAAGCTGGCCGACACCGACGGCAACCCGGCGACCAAGGCCGATCCGCATTGGGAGCCGCTGTCAAGCGACGCGGCGGGCGTGCACTTCTCGCCGCCGTTTCCGGCGTACGTCTCGGGCCATGCCACGTTCGGCGCTGCCCACGCGACGATCATGCGCCGGTTCTTCGGAACCGACAATGTCACGTTCACGGCGACCACCCAGGATCCGCACGCCTCCGGTGTCACACGAACGTTCAACAGCTTCACGAAGGCGGCGCTGGAGAACGCGCGCAGCCGCGTGTATCTGGGCGTCCACTTCCAGTGGGACGGCGACAACGGGTTCCAGTCCGGAAGCGCGCTCGCGGAGTACGTCTTCAACAACGTCCTCAAGCCGATCGGCGACTGAGCGCAGAAGCTGCGGGCGGGGGCCAGGTCGGTCCCCCGCCCACACAGCGCTCGAAACGTTGGCGCGTAGCCGCTGGGCTCGGGTCGATCGCACGAAAGTCCGCCACTTACTCTGAAGCGGCTGGGCTGAAGCTGCTCGCCACGCCGCCGGATCCTCGGGAGCGGCCGTCGTCTTCGACTCCGCGCTCTATCGCTTCGACGAAGTCAGCGCTTCACAGGTCTCCTTCGGCCTCGCGAGCGAGCTGTTGAGATGGATCCTGCTCACCCATGATCCGGCCGCGGTCACCGCAGACGCCTTCGCCGCGCAGTGGCGCAAGCTGGGCTGGTGATGGTTGTCACAGCGGCTGGCTCACCGGCCGGACGAGGATCTCGTTGACATCGACGTGCGGCGGCTGTGAGACCGCGAACATCACCGCGCGTGCGATGTCGCCGGGCACCAGCGCGTGCGTCGGCCGGTTGTCGAAGAACGGCGTGTCGACCATCCCCGGCTCGATCGACGTCACGCGCACGCCGCTGCCGTTGAGCTCCTGGCGCAGGGACTCCGCCATCGCCGTCACGGCGTGCTTGGTGGCGCTGTAGAGCGAGCCTGGGAGCGCGCGGCGGCCCGCGACCGAGCTCGTCAGCAGCACATGGCCGACGCTCTGCTTCAGCGGCGGGATCGTCGCGCGGATCGTGTACGCGGCGCCGAGGACGTTCGTCAGCACCATCGCACGCCAATGCTCGGGATCGCCCTCGGTAAACCCGCGGGGACCACCGAAGCCCGCGTTGGCGAATGCGACATCGAGTTGCCCGAAGGCGTCGAGCCCGGCGTGCACCATCTGCTCTTGCTGGCCGAACTCGGTGACGTCGCACGTGACGGCGATTGCCCGCTCAGGACCACCGAGCTCCTGGGCCAGCGCCTCGAGCTTGTCCGTCGACCGTGCCGCCAGGACGAGCCGGTAGCCGGCCTGCGCCGCCTGGCGTGCGGTCGCGGCGCCGATGCCGCTCGAAGCGCCGGTGATGAGAAAGACGGGGTCGGCCATGGGGCTGGTCCTTTCCTGATCTACCTTGGTACGAAATGCTCTACGACAAGGCTCGCATCTGGGTTCAGGGCGGAGGTGGCGGCGACGGCTGCATGAGCTTCCGCCGCGAGGCGCACGTGCCTCATGGCGGGCCCGACGGCGGCGACGGCGGCCACGGCGGCGACATCGTGGTCGTCTGCGACGACTCGCTGCGCGACCTGCAGTCCTACAAGCGCCGGGCGCACTACAAGGCCAAGCGGGCGGGGCACGGCGAGGGCTCGCTGCGCCATGGCGCAGACGGACCGCAGCTCGAGATCCCGCTGCCGCCGGGGACGCAGGTCTCCTCCTGGGACGGCAGCACGCACGACCTGCTCGTACCCGGTCAGCGCGCCGTCATCGCGCGCGGCGGCGCCGGTGGGCGCGGCAACAAGCGCTTCGCGACCTCCACGCGCCAGGCGCCGCGCTTGGCCGAGCGAGGTCTGCCCGGCGAGGAGGGCTGGGTCGACCTGCGCCTGAAGCTGCTCGCAGACGTCGGCCTCGTGGGGCTGCCGAACGCCGGCAAGTCCTCGCTGCTGGCGCGCATGACGCGTGCGGCGCCGAAGGTCGCGCCCTATCCCTTCACGACCCTGGAGCCCGTGCTCGGCACGCTGGAGGGCGCCGAGCGCCAGCTCGTCGTTGCCGACATCCCCGGGCTCATCGAGGGCGCCAGCGAGGGCGCCGGCCTCGGCCACGACTTCCTCGCCCACGTCGAGCGCACGCGCCTGCTCGTCCACGTGCTCGACCTCGCGCCGCTCGACGGCTCGGATCCCCGCGTCAACCACGCGACGATCGAGGCCGAGCTGCAAGCGCACGACCCGCGGCTGGCGGCGCTGCCACGGCTGCTCGCGCTCTCCAAGGCGGACCTCGTGGCCGCGCAGGACGCGAAGCTTGCCGCGCGGCAGTGGCGCGAGCGCCTCGGTTCGGACGTGCCGGTGCTCGTCACCTCCTCGGCCAGCGGCCAAGGGCTGCACCTGCTTGCCGCCGAGCTGCTGCGGCGCGTGCCGCTGCTGGCGGCTCCCGAGGACGCCGTCGCGCTCGATGCCCCCCCGACCGAGCACCGCGTCTTCCGTCCCGCCGCCGGCCGCGGCTACAACGTCGAGCGCATCGGCGACGGCGCTTTTCGGGTCGAGGGGGAGGGGATCGAGCGATTGCTCGCGCGCCACGATCTCGACAACGACGAGGCGCTCGCGCACGTCGAGGGACGGCTGCGGCGCATGGGCGTCATCAGTACTCTGGAATCCAAAGGATTCCGCCCCGGCGACGATGTCGAGATCGCCGGCGTCCTATTCGAGCTGCATCCGGGATAGGTTTCGCTCCGAAACCTTGGCGCCCCTCGCGGTGTTGGGGCACAGACGGGGGAATCGAAACCAGGGGGAGGCGCCCGTGGCGCATGCCGGACTTGACGACGATCTGACGTGCGCCGGTGCCGTGGGGACGGCGCGAGCGACGGCTGGCTACCGATCCGCGGCCGTGAGCCTGCGCCGAGTCCTTCTCTGCAGCCTGCTGCTCGCCTCGATCTGCGCGCCTGCGGCCCAGGCCGCCGACGATCAGCTGTCGATCATGATGGACGACGACCAGTTGCTGTATCGCAACGAGACGACGCGCGCCCGCACGCTCACGACGATGCGCTCGCTGGGCGCGGACGCCGTCCGCGTGACGGTCCTCTGGCGTGTCGTGGCGCAAGGCGCCGACCTCACCAACACCGAGATCGACAAGCTCGCCACGGAGACGCAGAAGGCGCAGGCGCGCAAGCAGCGAACGCGCTTCAAGCCGACCGATCCGCGCACGTATCCGACCCGCAACTGGGATCGCTACGACAACGTCGTCAAGGAAGCTACGAACCTGGGGATGCGCGTCTACTTCACGGTTACCGGCCCTGGCCCGCGCTACGGGCACAAGGTCGCGCCGCCGAGCCAGCGCACCAACGCCGGCACGTTCAAGCCCTACCCGTCGCGCTTTCGCTCCTTCGTCGAGGCGGTCGGCAAGCGCTACTCGGGCGGCTACAAGGACGAGAACGGCGTCCGCGGGATGCTGCCGCGCGTGGCGCTCTGGTCGATCTGGAACGAGCCCAACCAGCCCGGCTGGCTGACTCCCCAGTGGGAGAAGAAGGGCGGTGAGACCGTTCCGAGCTCGCCAGGGCTCTATCGCAGGCTGTTCGTCGCCGGTCGGCAGGGACTTGAGCGCAGCGGTCATGGCGACGACGTCATCCTGCTCGGCGAGACCTCTCCGCTCGGCTCGCCGCTGCGCGGGCCGCGCAACGGCATCCGGCCCGTGCCCTTCCTGCGCGAGCTCGCGTGCGTAGCCCCCAACGGCCAGCAGTACGTCGGGCCCGCGGCCGCGCGGCGCGACTGTTACTACTACGCCGTCAGCGGTCCGCTGAAGGCCAGCGGGTACGCCCATCACCCATACACGAAGAAGGGCGTGCCGACGGTAGCGCCCAAGGTGCCCGACGAGATCACGATCGCGAACGTCGCCGGCCTCGGACCGCTCCTGGACACGATCTCCGACCAGTCGGGCGCGAAGATCCCGCGCGACATGCCAATCCTCCTGACCGAGTTCGGCTACGAGAGCAACCCGCCCGATCCGCGCAACGGCGTGTCGCTCATGCGCCAGGCGCAGTTCAACCAGCTCGCGGAGTTCCTCGCCTACCAGGATCCGCGCGTCAAGGCGATGACGCAGTTCCTCGTTCGCGATGCCGCGCCGCTGACGCGCTTTGCGAAGGGCTCGCGCTTCTACTGGTTCACCTATCAGTCCGGGCTGTACAACCTCAAGGGTCAGGCCAAGCCGGCGGCGTACGGGTACACGTTCCCGCTCGTGCTGTTCCCGGCGGGTGAGGGCATCATCGGGTTCTGGGGCCAGATGCGCTTCCGCCCCAACGGCTCCGACGACTCCGTCGTGTTCATGTGGCGCCCGAAGACGAACGCCGAGTGGACGCCGCTCGGCGATCCGGTGAAGACGAACTTCCGCGGCTTCTTCTCGGGGTCGGTCCCGATCCCCGGTCCCGGTGGCCAGTACCGGGCCGTGTACCTTGATCCGGAGACGGGCGCGGTCAAGGTGTCCTCGCTGTTCACGGCGCCGTAGGTCCGCGCTCGCGGACAGCGAGGCGCTGACCGTCGCGAACGGCTGGTTCTAAGCTCCGGGCCAATGGCCCGCTACGTCATCAAGCTCGGATCGAGCATCGTTGCCGAGGACTCGGGCGAGCTGCGCGCGGGCGTCCTGAAGCGCATCTGCGCCGAGGCGGCGACCCGCCACGCGAGCGGCGACGACGTCGTGCTCGTGACCAGCGGAGCGATCGCGCGCGGCATGCGCGTCATGGACCTGCCCGTGCGCCCGCGCGCGATCGAGGACCTCCAGGCGGCGAGCGCCGTCGGCCAGGGCAAGCTCTACCGCGTCTACGACGAGCTGCTGCGCGAGCGGGGCATCACGAGCGCCCAGGTGCTGCTGACGTTCTTCGACATGAGCGCGCGCACGCACTACCTCAACGCGCGCCAGACGCTCGGCAAGCTCCTGGAGTGGCGCGTGCTGCCGGTCATCAACGAGAACGACACGACGGCCACCGACGAGATCTCCTTCGGCGACAACGACTTCCTCGCCGCGCAGGTGGCGATGCTCATCGGTGCCGACCTGCTCGTGCTGCTGACCGACGTCGAGGGACTGTTCACGGCCAGTCCCAAGGCGGACCCGCACGCAGAGCTCGTGGGGGAGGTCACGGACTTCGCGGCCCTCCGCGCGCTGAACATCGGGCACGCGACGTCGCCGCTGGGCTCCGGCGGGATGCGCTCGAAGGTCGTGGCCGCGGAGATGGCCAGCGCCGGCGGGATCGAGACCGTCATCTGCAGCGGGCTTCGCGGGGGCGCGCTGAGCGCGGCGCTCGACGGCGAGCCTGCCGGGACGCGCTTCAGCGCCGCCGAGGTGCGCTACTCCTCGTTCAAGCTCTGGCTGAAGTACGCCAAGCCGTCGCGCGGGACGGTCGTCGTCGACGCCGGGGCGGCGCGGGCGCTGCGCGACGGCGGCACCTCGCTGCTGCCCGTCGGCATCACCGAGGTCCGCGGCAGCTTCGATGCCGGCGACGCGGTCCAGGTCGCCCACGGGGCGATCGTCATCGGCAAGGGGATCTGCAACTACGACGCCGGCGAGCTCGTGCTGATCAAGGGGATGAAGTCGGCCGCCGCGCGCGAGCTGCTGCCGCGCGCGACGGAGGAGGCGATCCATCGGGACTACTTCGTGCTGGCGTAGGAGTGAGCCGCCCCGGCCCAGGGAGCGAGACTACGGTTGCGAGGGATCGTCGGGCAGCCCACCGTGCGCCTCGCGAAGTCGCTCGAGATCGAGCTGATCGCTGCCGCGACCGATGG
Organism: Solirubrobacteraceae bacterium; assembly: GCA_036389475.1. GTDB lineage: Bacteria > Actinomycetota > Thermoleophilia > Solirubrobacterales > Solirubrobacteraceae > CADCVQ01. The sequence goes on along the minus strand of DASVPU010000299.1, from coordinate 9,866 downwards.
CGCGCTTCATGGCAACGGATCTTCGCGTCGTTGAGATCACGCAGCGCCGCCGCGAAGTCGTTCAAGACTGTAGCCAGAGGTCGATCGCGACCTTGCTGAGCGCGACGCCCTCGTCCAGCAGGTCCTGCGGGTCGCGCATGGCATCCTCAATCAGCACGTACCGCCGCCAAGCCTCGTTCGCGGCGGCGTAGTCGCCCCGATCCTGGGCGGCGTGCGCGATCGAGGCCGCTTCCTCAAGGCGTCGTTGCTGGTCGATCGCCACGCCGCGATCCTACTCGCGCGGATCGCGCGGCCACGCGTGTTGCAGGCCGCGCGCCATCAGCCGGACCCGTACCCTTGTGCCCGTGGCCATCGTCGCTCGCAGCGTCTCGGACATCTGCCTTCAAGCTCGCGACGCTGCTCGCTCGCTCGCGTCGCTTGCGACCGACACGAAGAACCTCGCGCTGCTCGCGATCGCCGACGCGCTGATCGCGCGGACCGACGAGATCCTCCAGGCCAACGCGCGCGACATGGAGGCCGGGCGTGCAGCGGGCCTCGACAGCGCGCTGCTGGACCGGCTGGCGCTCGACCCCGGACGGATCGCCGGCATCGCCGCCGGCACCCGCGCGATCGCAGCGCTGCCCGATCCCGTCGGCGAGGTCGTGGAGGGAAGGCGCCTGCCCAACGGGCTTGACGTGCGCAAGCTGCGCGTGCCGTTCGGCGTCGTCGCCGTGGTCTACGAGGCACGCCCGAACGTCACGATCGACGCCGCCTCGCTGTGCCTGAAGTCCGGCAACGCCGTCGTCCTGCGCGGCTCGTCCTCGGCGGCGCGCTCCAACGAGGTTCTGGTGCAGGTCGCGGCCGAGGCGGCCTGCGCGGCTGGCGTACCGGAGGGCGCGATCGGGCTCGTCGCCGGAGGTGGGCGCGCAGAGCTCGCCGAGCTGGCAACGCAGGACGGGGTCGTCGACCTCATCTTCCCGCGCGGCGGCGAGGGCTTGAAGGCGGCACTGAAGGCCGTCGCGACCGTTCCGGTCATCTATGCCGCATCGGGCAACTGCCACGTCTTCGTGGACGCGTCGGCCGATCTCGATGCGGCCGAGGCGATCGTCGTCAACGCCAAGGTCCAGCGCCCCGGCGTGTGCAACGCGGCCGAGACGCTGCTCGTCCACGCCGATGCGGCGCCGGCCTTCCTCCCGCGCGCGCTGAACGCCCTACGCGAGGCCGGCGTCGAGCTGCGCGTCGACGGGCGCGCCCGCGCGCTGGCGGGCAAGCTCGCGCCGTCGCTCAGCGATGCCACCGACGAGGACTGGGACACCGAGTTCCTCGCGCTCGTCCTCGCGGTCCGGGTCGTGGACTCCGTCGACGAGGCGATCGAGCACGTCAACGCCCATGGCTCCGGGCACTCTGAAGCGATCGTCACCGGCGATGCCGCCGCGGCGCGCGCCTTTGAGCGCGGCGTCGATGCGGCCTGCGTCTACGTCAACGCCTCGACGCGCTTCACCGACGGGGGCGAGTTCGGGATGGGAGCCGAGATCGGCAACTCGACCCAGAAGCTCCACGCGCGCGGGCCGATCGGCGTGCGCGAGCTGTGCACGTTCAAGTACGTGGTCGTCGGCGACGGTCACGTCCGTCCGTAGGAGCGCGTGGCTCGCGTCGGCATCCTGGGCGGGACCTTCAATCCGCCGCATGTGGCACATCTCGTCTGCGCATCGGAGGCCGCGTCGCAGCTGGACCTCGACCGCGTGCTGCTGACCCCCGTCTCGCTTGCGCCGCACAAGGACACCGGCGACGTCGATCCCGGTCCAGAGCAGCGCCTGCAACTGTGTCGCCTGGCCGTGCAGGGCGACGAGCGGCTGGACGTCTGCGACATCGAGGTCCGCCGCGGCGGGCCGTCTTACACGGTCGATACGCTGAGGGAGCTCCATGCGCGCACGCCGGAGGACGATCTGACATTCATCTTGGGAGGCGACATCGCCCTCGGACTGCCGTCCTGGCACGAGCCCGAAGCCGTGCTGGCGCTGGCGACGCTGGCGGTCGCCGAGCGCCATGGAGCGCAGCGGCGCGATGTTGCGGCGCGGCTGCAGGAGAGCTTCCCCGGAAGCCCATCGCCGAGGTTCTTCGACATGCCGCGCCTGGACATCTCGTCGTCGCAGATCCGGCGCCGCATCGTGGAGGGCCGCCCTATTCGCTATCTCGTACCTGATCCCGTTGCCGAGCACATCGCTCGGGGAAAGCTGTATCGATGAACCCAGAAGAGCTCGCAGAGACGATCGCGGCGCTCGCCGCGGACAAGAAGGCGATCGACGTCGTCGAGCTCGACGTTCGCGGCGTGCTGGGCTACACCGACTTCTTTCTCGTCTGCTCGGGCAACACCGCGCGGCAGACCAAGGCGATTCACGACGGCATCTATCAGACGCTCAAGGACGAGCGCGGAGTCTTGCCGCGCCGCGTCGAGGGACTGCGCGAGGCGCGCTGGATCCTGATGGACTACCTCGACGTCGTCGTCCACATCTTCACGCCCGAGGCGCGCGACTTCTACCGCCTCGAGCAGCTCTGGGGCGAGGTTCCGGCGACGGCGCGATCCGCCGGCGTGGCGGCCCAGCCACGCTGACTCTCATCGGGCTGTCATCTACGGGCAGCATCCTGCCGGTTCATGCGCTCACGAGCCCACGTCGCCGTCGCCACGCTTGCGGCCCTCTCCCTCGGCACGCTCGCCTCCGCGTGCGGGACCGATGGGCAGGTTGCCGCAGCCCAGGCTAAGCAGCCCAAGCTCGACCGTTCGAACTTCGGCAACCCGGCCACTGCCAAGAACAAGTGGTTTCCGCTCACGCCGGGCTATCAGTCGGTGCGGCTGGGCAAGGTCAACCGCGGCCACCGGCGCCTGGAGCATCGGCGCGTCTACACCGTGACCGACGTCTACAAGACGATCAACGGCGTGCGGACCGTCGCGGTGCTCGATCAGGACTTCGACGGCGGTCAGGTCGGCGAGCAGGCGCTGGACTTCCTCGCCGTCGACAAGCGCGCCATCGTCTGGTATCTCGGGTCCTACACCGAGGCCTACGAGGGTGGACAATTCGTCAACGCCAACGACGGATGGCTCGCAGGCGTCAAGGGCGCGAAGCCGGGGATCTACATGCTGGGCAACCCGAAGCCCGGTGGCGCCGCCTATGTCCAGGAAGATCAGCCCGGCAGCAGTCCGACGATCGCGAAGGTGGTCAAGGCCGGTCAGCGCACCTGCGTGCCGTACAGGTGCTTCAAGAACACGCTCGTCGTCGAAGAGGACGGGGAGAACAAGTACTTCGCGGCCGGGGTCGGGGGCATCAAGACGCAGCCGCTAGGCGGCAACGAGCAGGAGACCGAGGAGCTCATCAACGTCAGGACGCTCAGCTCGAAGGGCCTGACCGAGATCAGCAACGAGGTCCTCAAGCTCGACAAGCACGCTCGCAGGACGGTGTCTGACGTCTACGGCCGCTCCAACGCCGCCAAGCGCAAACGCTGAGCGCCAACCGTGAGAGCGCCGGCACTCGTGCGGGTGCAGGAGCTGTCGAAGACCTACCGCGAGGCAGGTTCGGAGGCGCAGGTCCTGCGCGGGGCGAGCTTTGAGCTTGCCCGCGGCGAGACGACGAGCCTGATCGGCGTCTCGGGCAGCGGCAAGACGACGCTGATGTCGCTGCTCGCCGGCCTGATGCGCCCCGAGTCGGGCTCGATCTCCTTCGACGGCCGCGCGCTGGGCGAGCTTGACGACGCTGAGCGGGCACGGCTGCGCGCGCGCCGGATCGGGGTCGTCCTGCAGAGCGGCAACCTGATCCCGTTTCTGACGGCGGCGGAGAACGTCGAGCTCGCGATCGAGCTCGGCGGCGGCGGCAAGCGTCCGCGAGCTCGCGCGCGCCAGCTGCTGGGCGAGGTCGGGCTCGCCGAGCGCGCCGACCACGAGCCGCGGCGGATGTCCGGCGGCGAGGCGCAGCGCGTGTCCGTAGCGATGGCGCTCGCCAACGAACCGGACCTGCTGCTCGCCGACGAGGTCACGGGCCAGCTGGACTCGACGAACGCCGACCGCGTGATGGAGGTCATCTTCGGCGCCTGGCGCGATCGCGGGCTGACGGTGCTGTTCGTCACCCACAACGCCGAGCTCGCGGCGCGCGCGCAGCGCCGGCTGCGCCTCCACGACGGCGAGGTCGTGGCCGCGTGACGTCGGCCGCCATCGCGCTCGACGCGGTCAGCAAGCACTACGAGACGCCCGCAGGGCTCGTGCGAGCGGTCGATGAGATCACGCTCGACGTGCAGGCCGGCAGCAGCCTTGCGATCACCGGCTCCAGCGGCTGCGGAAAGTCGACCCTGCTTGGCCTGATCGGCGGCCTCGAGGTGCCGACGGCGGGGCACGTGACCGTCGGCGACCAGCAGATCTCCAGCCTGCCCGAGCAGGAGCGCGCGCGGCTGCGCCGGGACGAGCTCGGCTTCGTCTTTCAAGCCGACAACCTGCAGCCGTTCTTGACCGCGCTCGAGAACATCGGGCTGCAGCTGGCGCTGAAGGGCTCGCGCAACGGCTACGGCCGGGCGCGGGAGCTGCTGGACGAGCTCGGCCTGGAGGCGCATGCCGACAAGCTGCCCGATCAGCTGTCGGGTGGGCAGCGCCAGCGCGTGGCGATCGCCCGGGCGCTGGTCCACCGGCCGCGGCTGATCCTCGCCGACGAGCCGACCGGCTCGCTGGACGAGGACAACTCGCACGCGATCGTCGATCTGCTGCTTACCGCGCAGCGTGCCGCAGGCGGCGCGACGCTCGTCGTCGTGACGCACGACCCGGCGGTGGCGGCGCGGCTGGGCCGGACCGTGAGGCTTCGCGACGGGCGCGTGGAGCATGCGTAGCTTCGTCTGGCGCGAGCTGGTGCGCAACCCGCGGCGCACGCTGGCGTCGCTCGCGGGCATCGTGCTCGGCGTCGGGCTGTTCTCCGCGGTGCTGTTCTTCGTCGACGGGTCGGGCGCGACGATGACCCAGCGCGCGATCGCGCCGCTGGCGCTGGACATGCAGCGCGTGCTGTCCTCGCCGCTCGGCGGCGACCTTCGCCTGACCCAGCGCGTCTTTGCGCGCGGTGGCGCATTGCGGCGCGGGCAGCGGGCGACGATGACGCTGACGGTCCTCAACCCGAGCGCGGTGCCGGCCAACGAGGTCGTCGTGCAGGACGACCCCGCGCCCGCGCTGGCATACGTGCGCGGGACGACACGACGCGACGCGGCGCGGCTGCGCGACGCCGGCGGTGGCAGCCCGCTGGCCGGCGGCCTGGCAGGCTCCGGGCTGAACATCGGCACGCTGCGCCCGGGCGGGAAGGTGACGTTCACGTACGAGGTCCGCGCTCGGCGGGCGCTGACGGACGTCGCGGCGCTGCGCTTGGCGGCCCGCGTGTCGACGCGCGAGAACGTCGTCCCGGTACAAGCCAATGCCCCGGCGAACCTCAGCGCGCAGGAGCTCAGCGCACAGATCGCGCGGATCCCGGCCGTCGTCGCGGCGGACGCGCTGTCGTTCGCCGACCTGCCCAAGGGCGCGTTGGGGACGGCCGTCGCGCGGGTCGGCGATCCGGTGCGCGTGTTCGCCTTCGACGAGCGCTACCAGCGCCGCTACCCGTCGATCCGGCTGGCATCAGGGGGCTTTCAGCCGGGATCGGCGCTGCTCAGCGCCGAGGCCGCGCGAACGCTCGGTGCGGGCCCAGGGGCCACGGTCCAGCTCAGCGTGCCGGGCCGGGCCGCGCCGCTGTCGCTGCCGGTCAGCGGAGTGACCGACCTGGCGCGGGCCAAACCGCTCTTCTACAGCCGCAAGACGAGCAAGCTCGAGGACTTCATCTACGTGCCCGACTCGATCGTCGTCAGCCCGCAGATCTTCCGGCGCGAGATCCTGCCCGCCTTCCAGCTGGCCAACGCGCGGCGCGGGAGCTCGCTGAAGAGCCTGCCGGTGTCGGAGGTCGACGTCCTGATCGACCGCTCGCGGCTGCATACCGACCCGGGCCGGGCGCTCGCACAGGCAAAGGCCGTCGCGCGCTCGGTCGGACGCGTCGCGCCGGGCCAGGACACGCTCATCGACAACATCTCCAACACGTTGCAGGTCGCCCGCGACGACGCTGCCGTCGGGCGCCGGATGTTCCTCTTCCTCGGCCTGCCTGGGGTCCTGCTGGCGGCGTTCCTCGCCGCGTACGCGGGCAGCATCCTCGCCGGCGCACAGCGGCGTGACCAGGCGAATCTGCGTATCCGCGGAGCGCACCGCGGCCACTTGCTGCGGATGCTCGCCTACCGCACGCTTGCGCTCGCCGGCGCCGGATCGCTGCTCGGCGTCGCGCTGGGGTTCGTCTCTGCGCTGGCAATCCTCGGGCCGAGCACGCTGCTGAAAGCCGCGACCGCGGACCTCGCGCTGTCAGCGCTCATCGCGATCGCGGTCGGGATGGTCACGACGGCGCTCGCGCTCTACATCCCGGGCCGGCGCTCGCTGCACCGCGAGATCAGCCAGGAGCGGCGCGAGATTCGGGCGTCCTCGGCGCCCGCGTGGCGGTTGGAGGCGGCCGTGTTCGCGGGCTTGGCGGTCGCGTTCGTGCTCGCGCTGCGCGCCCGCACGTTCGATCCGCCCGCGGCGTCCGTGTCGGCGGGTCAGGCCGTGACGCTGCCGCCGCGCCTGCTGCTCGCGCCGCTGGTCGCCTGGTTCGCTGGCGTGCTGCTGGCGGCGCGGGCTGCGATCGCGGTCAGCTCGCGGCTGCCGTTGCCTGCGGGCCCGCGCTTTGGCTCGCCCGTGTGGGGGACGTTGTGTCGCAGCCTGCGGCGGCGCTCGCGATCGCTGGCAACCGGGATCGCAGGCGTCGGCCTCGTCGTCGCCTTCGGCACGGCGATCGCGCTGTTCGGCGCCACCTACGACGGCGCGAAGGCCGCGGACTCGACGTTCGTGGTCGGCTCGGACCTGCGCGTGACCCCGAGCGTGCTGAGCCCGCGGCCGCATCCGCCGTCCTACGCACGCAAGCTCGAGGTGCCGGGCATCGTGGCGGCGACGCCGGTCGTCGCGAAGCTCGAGAACTCGGTCCTCGTCGGTCCCTTCGACCAGAATCGCCAGGACCTGACGGCGATCGATCCTGTGAGCTACGAGCGGGTCGCGGCGCTGCGCGACGCGTTCTTTGCGGGCAGCTCGGCGTCCACGGCGATGCGCGCGTTGCAGGCAAATCCACGCGGGCTGCTCGTCAGCGCCGAGACGGCGGACGACCTCTCGGTGGAGGTCGGCGACCGCGTCAAGGTGCTGCTCGCCCGCGGGACCAAGCAGCAGACGCTCAAGTCGTTTCAGGTTGTCGGCCTGTTCGACGCGTTCCCGGGCTTCCCGGAGGGCGCGAACCTCGTCGCGAACCTTGGCTACTACGTCGCGGCGACGGGTCTGTCCAAGGTCGACTACTTCCTCGCTCGCGCTCGCGATTCGAGCGATGCGGGCCTCGCGCGGACGGCTGCGGCCCTTCGCTCCGGCCCGGGCAGGACGGACCCGATCAACGTCGACTCGCGCACGACCGCGCTCGACAAGGACCAGTCGAGCCTCGCGGCCCTGAACATCCAGGGCCTCGTCGAGCTCGACTCGCTGTTCACCTTGCTCATGAGCGCCGCCGTGATCGCGATCTTCGTCTTCGGCCTGATGCTCGAGCGCCGCCGCGAGTACGTGACGATGCGCGCGCAGGGGATGCTAGGGGGCGAGCTGCGCGCGCTCGTGCTCGGCGAGGCTGGCATCGTCGCAATGTGCGGCGTCGTCGCCGGGCTTCTCGTCGGCACCGGCATGGCCGCTCTGCTCGTGCACGTCCTGCGCGGGCTCTTCATCTTGCCGCCGGGCCTTGTGCTCCCGGCGCTGGACGTCGCCGCCCTGGCGGGGCTGGCGGCTGCGGCGACGCTCGTGTCGGCGCTCGTGGCGACGGCGATGCTGCGCCGGCTGCGGCCGACGGAGCTGCTGCGGGAGGGGTAGTGCGGCCGGCGGCAGGGATATGCCGGCAGAGCTTGAACGCGACCTCGGCGCTGTTCGAAGCGCGGCCTGGTTACCTGACCTGACGGCACCCCTGCACCGCCGCGCCCAGCCGCAGCCTCCGCCCCCGCGATGGCCGCTCCTCACGGGCGCAGCCGCGTATCTGAGGGAGCGGTGGGTGGCGGCGAGCCACCCACCTCTCCCACACGACCTCATGCCGAGATCTGGCTCATGTAGATCGTGTACGACCACGTGCGTGGGACTATCGTCACGGCACTCGCCGACGGGGCGCGCCGCTGAGACCCACCAGCCGGATCGGCTGCGTCCCGAACTCCCCAGACGGATCGGGCGTCATCGCAGCGCCCCGCGACGGCTGAGCCCGAGTCGGGAGCTCAGCTCGAAGGCGATGCGCGGCAGGACGTTCGCGTTGGGCTGAGCAGCGTGTCACGCGTGCGCGAGAGGCGTTGTGCGCGTGCTGATCCGCCGGCGATCGTAGCCGCAGCCCAGCGACAGCGAGATCGGCGGCCCCGCGCACGCGCCCGGCGCCGAGGGTTGGAGGGGCGATCCGCGGGTGCCCGTGCGCCAAAGATCAGGGGAAAGACGAGGGTGGCTCCCACATGCGAAACGGCATGGCTCGCGCAGATCATGGCGACGCACCGAATGCCCGCCGTGTGACGAAGGAGAAGCCGTGCCGCCAAAGCCCCTCATGCTTGTCCGGTCCGATCCGCCGGCCTGGGCGAACACCGGCGACGAGCGGATCGCCGGCGCCTTCGCCGCCGCCCGTCATGGTGGTCAGCGTGCCGCGCTGTTGCCCTTTGCAGTGGGTGGCTTTCCGAGCCTCGACGCTTCGCGCCAGATCGCAAACGCCTACGCCGACGGGGGCGCTGACATCTTGGAGATCGGCATCCCCTGCGCCGACCCGCACGCCGACGGCCCGGTCATCCGTGACGCCGGTGCTGCCGCCCTACGCGCCGGCGCGACCGTCGACGGCGTCCTGGACGTGGCGCGGACCGTATCGGAGCGCGTCCCGGTGGTCGTCATGTGCTACGCGAGCACCGTCCTGGTTCGGGGGTCGTGGCGCTTCGCCGCTGCCCTGGCGGACGCCGGCGTCAGCGGGCTGATAGTCCCGGACCTGCCGGCCGGCGAGGTTCCGGCGCTGCTCGCGGGCTGCGACGCGGCCGGCGTGGCGCTTGTGCCGGTCGTCACCCCAGCTGACGCGAACGACGACGTTTCGCGCATCGGCCACCGGGCGCGCGGTTTCGTCTATGCCGTTTCGGTCCGCGGGATGACCGGCGAGCGCTCGACGCTCGCGAACGGTGCCTCCGGGCTCATCCGCCGCGCTCAGGCGCGCAGCCACGCCCCAGTTGCGCTCGGATTCGGGATCTCGACGCCCGAGCATGCCGCGCAGGCTGCGCGCGCGGGCGCGGACGGCGTCGTCGTCGGAAGCCGCCTCGTGCGGGCCGCGGCGCAGGCAGCCGATCCGCCGGCGGCGGTGCGACGACTGGTCGCCCAGATGTCACGGGCACTGACCGTTTGCACGGTGAGGTCGCTTCACCGTGAACCGCAGCAACCGGCCCGAGGGCTGGCGACGGCCGCATAGGTGAGGTCCGGCGCCGTCAGCGATGAGGGGAATCCCTCATACGGCGACGCAGCGCTGGAGATCGCAGTTTCACCCCGATTGAACGTTAAGCCGAGGAGCACACGATGACCATCACCTCTGACAGAAGCGCGCCCTCTCGCCGCCATCTGCGTCTCGTCGACGGGTGCGGCGATGACCGCCCGCTCAGCGCCCCGGCTGCAGCCGATCCGGCCGCTGTCACGGGCTACGCCGGCTTCTACGGCCCGATCACCGGCCGTCTGATCGACCCGCTGCTCGATGCTGCGGGCGTCGGCGAGGGCACGCGTGTCCTCGATGTCGCGACGGGGC
>DASVPU010000298.1:0-25657 GCA_036389475.1 Solirubrobacteraceae bacterium | reverse complement strand
CCATCCGTCGCTCGGCACGGCGGTCGCGGTTGCGCGTGCGCGCGGGGAGCGCAGCGCGGCGTACGTTCAACAGACGCACGCCGGCCTGCAACCGATCGAGGTCGAAATCGAGGCTGACGGCGACGCCGCGCGCGCGACGATGTTGCAGGAGCCCGCTAGCTTTGGTCCACAGCCCGACCCGGCGACGGTCATGGCCGCCGCCGGGCTCACGGCTGCCGACGCGCATCCCGATCTGCCGCCGCAGGTCGTCTCAACCGGCCAGCCCCACCTCATGGCTGCCGTCAGCGATGCCGCCACGCTGGACCGCGCGCAGCCCGATCGCGCGACCATGCAATCGATGCTCGAATCGCTCGGCGCGCTGGTGCTGTACCTCGTCGCGGTCGACCCGCCGGCCGAACGCGCCGGCGCCCGTGGCTTCTTCGTCGACCGCGGCGCGGTCATCGAGGATCCCGCGACCGGCTCCGCCGCCGGACCGCTGCTCGCCTACCTGCGCGAGCGAGCCGGAACCACCGCGCTCACGATCGAGCAGGGCCTAAAGATGGGGCGCCCGAGCCAGATCGACTGCACGTGGGAGAACGACCGCCCGCGCGTGTCAGGAGACGTCGTCGTCGTGGCCGACGGCCACGTGCGCCTGTAGATCCGGCCGCGCGCCGTTCTCGCGCGGCAGCACCTCGACGGGCCCGTCGATCCACACGTGCACGTGATCGCCGGGATGCCAGGCCGGGTAGCCCAAGCGGCGCGAGCTGACGACCTGCCCCGAGGCGAGCCGCAGCCCGACGAGCTGGTCGTGTCCGAAGAAGCGGCGCGTGATCACCTGCGCCGAGGCTGCGTTCGCCGGGCCGCTCACGCCGATCGCCACCGACTCGGGGCGGACGAGCACGTCGACGTCCCCGGCGACGTCGTTGCCGGTCGGCAAGCTGCCAAGCTCGCAACGGCAGCGCCCGTCGCGCGCCTCGCCGGGCAGCACCTCCATGTCACCAAGGAACGTCGCCATCCAGCGCGTCCTGGGCCGCAGGTAGACCGCCTCGGGCGTGCCCGCCTGCTCGACGCGCCCGTCGCGCATCACCGCGACCGTCTCGGCGATGCTCATCGCCTCCTCCTGATCGTGCGTGACGAACAGCGCCGTGACGCCCGCCGTGCGCAGGATCTCCGAGACCTCCTGGCGCAGGCGGTCGCGCAGGCTCGCGTCGAGGTTGGAGAACGGCTCGTCGAGCAGGACGAGGTCAGGCGTCGGCGCCAGCGCGCGGGCCAGCGCCACCCGTTGCTGCTGTCCCCCCGAGAGCTCGTGCACCGGTCGCTTCTCCGAACCCGCCAAGCCGACCAGCTCCAGCGCTTCGCGAACGCGCCCCGGGTCGGGCTTGCGTCCCAGGCCGTAGCCGACGTTGCCCGCGACGTCCATGTGCGGAAACAGCGCGTAGTCCTGGAAGACCATCCCGATGCGCCGCTCCTCCGCGGGCACAAAGCGCCCGTTGCCGCTGACGGAGCGGCCGCCGACGACGATCTCGCCGGCGTCCGGGCGCTCGAGGCCGGCGATCAGCCGCAGCGTCGTCGTCTTGCCGCAGCCGCTCGGACCGAGCAGCGCACAGGTCCCGCCGGTGCGCAGCTCGAGATCGACCCCGTCGACCGCGCGCACGGGACCGAACGACTTCTCCAGGCCGCGCAGCCGCAGCCCGACGCATGGCGGGGTGAGCCCGTTGCCGTTCTTACTCATGAGCCGACATTGCCTCTTGCATTAAGAAGGTACAACGGCGGCGCCGCGATCAGTAGGAGCAGCAGCGCCGGGATCGCGCTTTGCTCGAAGGCGCCCTCCGTCGTGCGGTGCCAGACGTCGGTCGCGAGCGTGTCGAACTCGATCGGGGCGAGCATCAGCGTCGCGGGCAGCTCCTTCAGGGCGTGCAGGAACACGAGCGCCGCGCCGCCGAGGACGCCGCTGGCCACGAGCGGCGTCGTGATCGTCCGCAGAACCGCGATCGGCGAGCGACCAAGGCCGCGAGCGGCCTCCTCCAGGCGCGGAGGAACCTGGACGAGCGAGGAGCCGATCGGGCTCACGGCGAGCGGCAGGTAGTGGATCGCCAGCGCGAAGACGAGGATCGCGAAGGACTGATACAGCGCCAGCGCGAAGCGCGTGGTGAAGAACGCGAGCGCCAGCGCGATGACGATTCCCGGCAGCGCGTAGCCGGCATAGCCGATGCGCTCGATCACGTGCGTGGTCGGGCTCGGGAAGCGCACTGCCAGTAGCGCGATGACGATCGCCGCGATCGCTGCGAACCCCGCGGCGGCGGCTGCGGCGATCAGCGAGTGCCCGGCGTCCGTCACGAGCGTGCTGAGCTGCATGCCTGTCCAGAGCTGCTTCGTCGCCCAGTACAGCAGCACGCCGACGGGCAGCACGAGCGCCAAGCCGACCACGCAGCCGCAGAACGCGATCGCCGGCCAGCGCCAGCGCCCGAGCTTAACCGGCGCGGTCGGCCGCTGCGTGCCGGGGCTCGTGCGGTGCAGCGCGCGCGCGCCGCGCACGCGCCCGTAGATCGCGAACAGCGCCAGCATGATCAGCACGAGCACGAGCCCCAGCGCGGCCGCCGCGGTGCGCCCGAATCCCGACGTGTAGGCGATGTAGATGTCGCGCGTGAAGGAGTTGAAGCGCATGAGCGAGACGGCGCCGAAGTCGCTCAGCGCGTAGAGCGCGACGAGCACCGCGCCGGCCCCGATTGCGGGCAGGAGCTGCGGCAGCACGATGCTGCGAAAGACCTCGGCCGGGCTGCGGCCCATGACGCGCGCGGCCTCCTCCAGCGCGGGGTCCATCCGCCGCAGCGCTGCACGCAGCGGGATCAGCACGAGCGGATACGTGAACAGCGTCAGCACGAGCCAGGCGCCGAAGAAGCCGTAGATCGACGGGAGCCGCTCGACGCCGAGCGGTGCGAGCAGATCCTGCAACAGGCCCTTCGGACCCAGCGTGGACACGAACAGGTACGCCCCGATGTAGCTCGGGATCACGAGCGGCAGGGTGGCGAGCGTCGCCCACATGCGACGCGCGGGGAGATCCGAGCGGACGGTCAGCCATGCGATCGGTACCGCGATCGCGATCGCGGAGCCCGTCACCGCGGCGGCGAGCCCGGCGCTGCGGACGACGAGGCCGACCGTGCGCTGCGTCAGGACCGCGTCGAGCGCCGCGGGCGCATCGCCGAGCACCGCGACGACGAGGTAGAGCGCCGGCAGGGCCGCGGCCAGGCCCGCGACCAACCCGATGCCGAGCAGCACGAGCGGCGGGCGCCGCAGGCCCAGGAGCCGGCGTGCCGGCGTCAGCCTGCCCCCAGCGCCTCGCGCCACACCCGTCGCAGCCATACGTCTAGAGCGCTCCCGTCTCGCGCATGAGCTTCAGCGTGCCCTGCAGGTCCCCGACCCTTGCGAGGTCGATCTTCGGTGACGGGATCTTGTCGATCGGCGTCAGCTCCTTTGCCGGCTGCACGCCGGCGGCCAGCGGGTACTCCTTGGAGCTGTCGGCGAAGTACTGCTGCCCCTGCTTGGAGAGCATCGTCCGCACGAACGCGATGGCCTGCTTCTTGTGCTTACTGGATGCGAGCACGCCGACGCCGGCGGTATTGATGAGCGAGCCGAGGTCCTTGGGCGGGAAGTGCACCTTGACGGGGTAGTCCGGGATCTTCGCCTGCGCCTCGGCGACGTAGTAGTGGTTGATCAGGCCGAGGTCGATCTCGCCCTTGGCGATCGCGTCACGGACGGGGATGTTGCTGTCGAACGCCTGCGTCTTGTTGGCGACCATGCCCGTGAGCCACTTACGTGCGACGTCCTCGCCCTCGACGAGTCGAAGCGCGGTGATGTAGCCCTGCAGCGACGCGTTCGTCGGCGCCCAGCCGACCCGCCCGCGCCACTTCGGATCCGTCAGATCCAGCGGCGAGTCCGGCACCTCGGACTCCTTGAGCTTCGGGCCGTACGCGATGATCCGCGCGCGCCCGGTGACGCCGACCCACTTACCCTCCTTGGACTGGTAGTGCTTGGGCACCTTCGCGCGGATGTCCGTCGGGAGGGGCAGCAGCAGCCCCCGCTGCTCGACGGCGTCCAGGGACCCCGCGTCCTGGGCGAAGAAGAGGTCCGCGGGCGAGTTCTTGCCTTCCTCGATGATCGTGGCCGCGAGCGACGGGCTGTCGCCGAAGCGCGTCTTGACGTCGGTGCCGGAGCTCTTCTCGTAGATCTTGATCGCCGGACCGAGGATCGGCGCGATGCGCCCGGAGTACATGGTCAGTTGATCGCCGCCGGACGAGCCGCACGCTGTGAGCAAGACCGCGAGCGTCGCGAGCGCGGCGGTGGGTGCGATGGCACGGCGGACTATCATGCGTTGCTCTCCTCGGCTGGGGTCAAATCGACCGGCTGGCGTTAGGCCGGAACTTAGGGCAGCCTAATGCCTCAGCGATGACGGCGCGATCTTTCGTCCTCGGCGGCGCAGTCTGCCTCGCACTCTCGGCGGCCTCGCTCGCTCTAGGATACGAGCCGGTCTACGACGCCTGGGCGTGGCTGGTCTGGGGACGGGAGCTGGCGGCGTTCGGGCTCGACATCTCGTCGGGCCCGTCGTGGAAGCCGCTGACCGTCGCGCTCGCCGTGGCACTCTCGCTGGCCGGGGACCTCGCGCCTGAGCTGTGGCTCGTCATCGTCCGCGCATCCTGGCTGTTCTCGCTCGTGCTCGCGGCGGAGTGCGCCTGGCAGCTGGCCGGCGAACGCGCCCCACGGAGCGCGCGGGCGGCGGCCGCGGCATTTGCTGCGATCTCGCTGGCGCTGCTCGCCGACCCCGTGACGATGTGGGCCCGCCAGGCTGCCGGCGGGATGTCCGAGCCGCTGCTCGTCGCGCTCGTCCTGGGGGCCGTGCGCGCCGACATCGGCGGGCGCCCCCGGCTGGCGCTCTGCCTCGGCGCGCTGGCCGCGCTGCTGCGCCCGGAGGTGTGGCCACTGCTGGCGATCTACGGCGCGCGGCGCTGGCGCACCGACTCGGTCGGCCGGCCGCTGCTCGTGGCGCTCGCCGTTGCGGTGCCGGTGCTCTGGGTCGCGCCCGACCTGCTTGCGAGCGGTGACGCCCTGCGCGCTGCCGCGCGCGCCCAGCGCGGGAACGGCGGCGCGCTGCACGTCCTCGCTCGCGCGGTCGCGTTGCCGCTGGTCGCCGCATGGCCGCTGGCGATCGTCGCGCTGGCGGGCCGCGATCGGCTGCTGCTGAGCCTCGGCGCCGGGGTGCTCGCCTGGATCTTGACCGTGGCGGCGATGGCCGAGCTCGGCTTTGCAGGCCTGCCGCGCTTCATGGCGCCGGCGGCGGCGGTCGCCGGCGTTCTGGGCGGCGTCGGTTTCGCGCGGTTGCTCGCCTGGCCGTCGATGCCCCGTGCGGCACGCGCGCTCGCGCTCGCGGCACTGACCCTGTCACTGCCAGGGCTTGGCGATCGCGTGTCCGAGCTGCCGGCCGCGCTGCGCACGACGGCCCGGATCGGGCAGTCGCACGATCGCCTGCGCACGCTCGCGGACGCCGTCGGGCGCGACGCTCTGCTGCGCTGCGGCCGGCTGGCGACGAGCGACGTCCTCGTCCGCACCGCTGTCGCGTGGAGGCTCGAGGTCCGGCTGTCGGACGTGGTGAGCTTCGGTCGCCCGCCGCGCCTGTCGGGCGTGTTCCTGCTCGGCCCGCAGGCTTCGCAGAGCCTCGAGCTCGCCATCCGCGCCCACGGCGTCCCGGTTGCGACGCGGGGAGAATGGCACGCCTACTCGATCGACTGCCCGCGGAGTGCCGGAGCGAGCTCGTCGGCGAGCAGGAGCGGCGTCTCAGGCGCACGGCGGTAGGGCTGCTCCAGCGGGCGTGCCTCCTCGTGATAGGCGCTGTCGCAGTTCACCGCCCAGAGGTCGTGGTCGGTCGCGTCGCGGATGTTCTCGACCGCTCGCAGCGCGGTGAGCATCGAATGGTCGGAGTTGTTGTAGCGGTGCAGCCCGTTGCGGCCGATCTGCTGGAGGTTTGAGATCCCTTCCAGCCAGGCACGGATCGTGCGCACGCGCGCCTCGTAGTCGGCGTCGTAGATCGGGTACGCCTTGGCGACGCGGACGACGTGACCTGCCTCGACATGGTCCGCGCGACCCAGTCCGATGCGATCGAGCTCGCGCGTCGCGAGGGCGACGAGCTCGCTATCAGTCGCGGTCCACAGGTCGTCGCCCTCGAAGCAGAAGTACTCCAGGCCGACGCACGTGTGCCCGGCGTCGGGCACCATGTGCGGGCTCCACGCACGGAAGTTCTGGATGCGCCCGACGCGCACCTCCGGATCATGGACGTAGACCCAGTTGTCCGGGAACAGGTCATCGCCGCGCACGACGAGCGCGACCGTGATGAACTCGCGGTAGCGCAGCCCACGGGCGGCGTCGAGGACGGCGACCGGCGCTGGTGGGTCGGTCAGCGCGACGATGTCGCGCAGCGGCAGCGACGAGATCACATGCGAGGTCTCGATGCGCGCTCCGCCTGCGTGCAGCGCGGCCACGCGCCCGCCGTCCAGCTCGATGCGCTCGACGCGCGCGCCGAGGCGAAGCTGTCCGCCGGCGCCGACGATCTCGGCGGCCATCGCCTCCCACATCTGCCCGGGTCCCAACCGCGGGTACTGGAACTCCTCGATCAGGCTGTGCACGTCGTCGCCGTCGTTGAGCAGTGCGGCGCGCAGGACGCGCCCGAACGAGAGGGTGCGGATGCGCTGCGACGCCCACTCGGCCCGGATCTCGGACGTCGGCACGCCCCACACCTTCTCCGTATAGGACTTGAAGAAGAGCTCGAACAGGCGCCGGCCGAAGCGCGCGCAAACCCATTCCTCGAACGTCTCGTGCGCGCGCCGGTCGCGGCGGGCGAGCGCGGCAGCGTAGGAGCCCGAGCAGCGGGCAAGCTCGACAGGACCGACCTTGCGGACGACGTCGCGGAGCCGCAGCGGGTAGTCGATGAACCGCCCGCGCCAGAAGATCCGCGACAGCCGCGGCCGGACGAGCAGCTCGTCTCCGAGCACCTCCTGCCAGAGGCGCTGCACCTCGTGGGACTTCGTGAAGAAGCGGTGCCCGCCGAGATCGAAGCGGTAGCCGTCGCGTACGACCGTCCGAGCAAGGCCGCCGACCTGATGGTCGGCCTCGAACAGCACGACCGGCTCATCGCTCCCCCGCGCGAGGACATAGCCTGCGGTGAGACCCGCCGGCCCCGCGCCCAGAACCGCGATCGGTGCTTTAGTTCCTCCGCCCATGTTAGGGCACCCTACATTGCTGACCGTCGTCATTCCCGCCACCGACAATCCCCCGACGCTCGAGCGCTGCCTGGCTGCGCTGGCACGGTCGTGCGAGCCGCATTCGGTCGAGGTCGTGCGCCTGCCGGCGGGCTCGAGCCCGGCCGCCGCGCGCAACCTCGGCGCCGCGAGGACCGAAGGCGAGATCGTCGTGTTCGTCGACTCGGACGTCGAGGTCCATCCCGACGCGCTGCGCCGGCTGCGCGAGGCGCTGGAGCGCGATCCTGACCTCGACGCCGTCTTCGGCGCCTATGACGAGCGGCCGGCTGCGCCCAACACCGTCTCGCGCTTTCGTAACCTCCTGCACCATCACGTCCACGTCAGCGCGCCCGGACCGGCGACGACGTTCTGGGCCGGCCTGGGGGCGATCCGCAGGCACGCGTTACACGCCGTCGGCGGCTTTGACGAGCGGCGCTTTGCGCGTGCGTCGATCGAGGACATCGAGCTCGGCATGCGCCTCTGCGCGGCGGGCCGCCGGATCATCCTCGATCCCGCTGCGCGCGGGACGCACCTCAAGCGCTGGACGCTGAGATCGATGCTGCGCACCGATCTCGTGGCGCGCGGGGCGCCGTGGGTCGCGCTCCAGCTCGACCGCGGCCAGGCGGGCGGTTCGCTGAACCTGTCCTGGCGCCATCGGATCGCCGCCGCGGCCGCGGTCCTCGCGACGGGCGCGGCAGCAACTCGCCGCCCGTGGCTCGCCGCGCTCGCGCTGCTCGTCATGACCGGCGCGAACCTGCGCTTCTATACGCTGCTGGCACGCCAGGGCGGAGTGCGGCTGGCGCTCGCGGGCGTGCCGCTGCACCTCCTCCATCACCTGGCTGCCGCGGCTTCGGTTCCGGCAGGCTGGCTGCTGTGGGTCAAGCACCGTGGCTGAACCGGCCGTGCTGCGCCTGGGCCTCATCGGCTGCGGGCGCCTGGCCGAGCTCGGTTACGCGCCGGCCGCACGCGCAGCCGCCGGCCTAGAGATCGTCGCGGTGACCGATCCCGACCGCGCCCGGCGCCAGCTCGTCGCCGCGATGCTGGGCGCCAGCTCGCACGCGCGCCTGAGCGAGCTGCTGGCGGCCGGACCGCTCGACGGCATGATCGTCTGCTCCGCGCCCGACCACCACGAGGACGCAGCCGCGGCCGCCGCCGCCGCCGGCCTAACGGCGCTCGTCGAGAAGCCGCCGGCGCCCGACGCGGAGGGCGCGCTGCGTCTCGCGGCGCTGACGCCGGCGCCCTGGATCGGCTTCAACCGCCGCTTCGACCAGGGCATGCGGCTCGCCCAGAGCATTCCGGCGACCGGAGAACTGCAGCTGAAGATGGTGCTGCACTACCGCCGCAAGTCCTGGAGGCCGGTCGAGCAGCGCGGCGACGACGCGCTGCTCGATCTGGGCCCGCATGTCGTCGACCTCGCGCTGTACCTCACCGGCGCGCTGCCGCTCGCGGTGCGGGCGACCGCTACGCAGGACCGCGCCGGGCTCGTGATCGCGACCTCTCGCGGGCAGGCGACGATCGAGTGCGCGACCGACCGTCCGCACCGCGAGCTGATCGAGGTTCGTGACGCGCAGGGCGAGCGCGTTTGGCGTGCCAGGCGCGGTGGCAGCATCCGCAACGTCGTGGGCCGCGTGCTGCCCGGAAGGCATCCGCTCGTGCGCTCGCTCATGCTCCAGCTGGAGGCGTACGGCTGCGCCTTGCGCGGCCGGGATCCGGGGCCGCTGGCAACGGCGGGCGAAGGCGCGGCGGCGATGTGCGTGCTCGAGGCGGCGCGCCGATCGGATGCGATCGGCGGCGAGACGGTGCAGGTGCAGGGCGTCAGCGTGCAGACCGAGGGCGCGCCTTGATCTGCGTCCTGCAGTTCGACGCCGCGAGCGTCGCGGTTCTCGATCGCATGCTCGCGCAGGGCCGGCTGCCGGCGCTCGCCGGGCTCATCGAGCGGGGCCGGCGGATGGAGTTGCGGACTCCGGCCACGCACTTCGCCGCCGGTGCGTTCCACACGCTCTACAGCGGCGTCGAACTGGCCGACCACGGGCTCTTCTATCCCTTCCAATGGGATGCGAGCTCGCAGCGCGCGCGCTACATGACGGCCTTCCCCGCGCCGCCCGCGATCTGGGAGCGGCTCGCGCGCGCCGGGCGGCGCACGCTCGCGATCGACCCGTACGAGAGCCGGCCGCCGCGCGACTGGCTCGGGACGTACGTCTGCGGATGGCAGTTCGTCGATCGCGTCGTGCTGCCGCGCTGGTCGCTTCCCCGTTCTGCGGCGGGCGCGCTCGCCGGCCGCCACGGCCGCGGGCCCCATGCGACCGAGATCTTCGGCCGGCCTGCCGTGCGTGAGCTGCTCGCGTTGCGCGGCAAGCTGATCGCCGCGCCCGGCCGCGTCGCCACGGCGGCGGTGGAGCTTCTCGCACGTGATCGCTTCAACCTCGTCTGGCTGACGTTCAGCGCCGCGCATCTCGCCGGGCACCAGTTCTGGGATCTCTCGCAGCTCGTCGAGGAACCCTCGGGGGATGATCGCGACCTGCTCAGCGACGCGCTCGCGGACGTCTACGAAGCCGTCGACGCGGCGTGTGGCCGGGTGCTGAAGGCACTGCCCGCCGACGCCGACGTCATCGTCGCGTCGGCGGTCGGAATGGACGTCAACAGCTCGCGCGCCGATCTCCTTCCGGAGATGCTCGCGGCCGTGCTGCGCGGAGGTCCGGCGGCGGTGAACGGCGACGGACGCGGCGCCGGCGCCATCTGGCGCCTGCGCGCCGCGATCCCGCCGGGCGCTCGTGGCGCGATCGCGCGTGCGCTGCCCGCCCCCGCGGCGCTGGAGCTCACCTCGCGGCTGGAGCTGCGCGGGATCGACTGGGCGCATACCGCGGCCTTCGCACACCCGGCCGACAACCAGGGCTACATCCGTCTGAACCTGCGCGGCCGCGAGCGCGACGGAATCGTCGAGCCCGCCGAAGCGGACGCGCTGCTCGACGCGATCGCCGAGGGGCTGACGACCTTCGCTGATCCCGACGGCGCACCCGCGGTCGCGGCGGTCGACCGCGTGAGCGAGCACCACGACGGCGTTCGCAGCGGTCAGCTTCCGGATCTCGTCGTGCAGTGGAGCGAGCGGCCGGCGACGAGGCTCGAGGGCGTCCATTCGCCGCGCTTCGGCGACGTGCTTCGCCGCGGCAGCGGCAGCGGGCGCTCGGGCAACCACACGGCGGGCGACGCCTGGGTGGTGATCGCGCCCGGCGCATCCGCCCCGTGCGCGCCGGCGCACCCACCGCGCCTCGCCGACGTCGCGAGCACGATCGCCGAGGTCTGCGGCGTCGACGGCGACGGGGTCGCCGGCGAACCGCTGCTCAAGCGCTCATAGCTGCGCCGCTTGCCGTTCATCAAGATGGCCGGCGGCCGGACGCGCCGCCTCACTCGCGGCATGCCAGGCGCAGCGCGAGCTCCTGCAGCACCCCAGCGGCGATCCCCGCCTGCGCGAGCACCGTGAGCGCGGCAACTCCGGCGCCTGCCCGCACGGCTTCGCGCCCGAGGCGCCTGTAGAACGCGACGTCCGCAAGTTGGCGCCCGTCGTCGCCGGTCCGGAACCGCACCGCCGCGCGCCCGTAGCGGTGCTGCTGGCGCAGCAGCGCGCGCAGCCCGACCTGCGGCCGGTGCAGGACGATCGCGTCCGGCACGAATCGCAGCGCCACGCCGGCCTGCGCGAGCCGCGCGCACCAGTCGCGATCCTCGCCGGCAGCGTGCGGGAACGAAGCATCGAACGGCAGCCGGCGGGCCAGCGCCGTTGCGCAAGCGAGGTTGCACGAGGGAGCGAAGCCGAGGCCTCCGTTCGTGGCGCTCAGCGACGTGACCGTGAGCACGTGCGTGATGAGCTGCGAGGCCGCGGCCGCGAAGCCCGCCGCCTTGTCGGCATGTGTCGTCCCGGCTGCCGCGCCGGTCGCGCCGCACGCCGCTGCGAGCCGCTGCGCCCAATCGGGTTGAGGCATGCAGTCGTCGTCGGTGAAGCACACGACGGCACCGCTTGCCCCGCGCACTCCGATGTTGCGCGCGGCGGCCGGGCCCCCGCCGGTCCCGCGGATCAATCGCCCTCCGGGCGCCATGCGAGCAACCACCGCACGGACAGCCGCGGGATCTCCGGAGCCGTCGTCGACGACGATGATCTCAAGGTCCGGCGCCGTCTGCCGCGCGAGCGACGCGAGGCAACGCTCCAGCGCCGCCGGACGATCCCGCGTGGGGACCACGACCGACACCGCAGGCGCATTCAGGCGGGCTCCTTGCGCCCGGTCTGTCACGAGCGGCAGCGTAGCGGCGGCCGGCGCGGTACGTTCACGCCCAGCGCTGACAGCGTGAACGGTGTTCACCCATCTGTCACGCCCAGAGGGCAGCCATGACCACCGCGACCATCACAAGTGCCGTCGAGATCCAGGAGGCCCTGCGCCTGCTGTACGTCGAGCGCGCGCTCGCGCGGGACCGCGGCCTGCACCTCCAGCGGGAGTACATGGCCGAGCTCGAGCGCGACATCGTCACCCACCGCCACGCGTACACCGGCGCGGCGCTGACGGAGATCGCGACGTTCCGGGGCCAGCTGTCGGGCCAGCTCGTCGGCTGACGGCGCGCGGGCGCCTATCGCTCCGCGCGGTCTCGATAGGGGCCGAAGTTCCTCGCCTTCCGCGACGGCGCACGGCGCGACTGCGGCCGACCTGCTGCTCGCTCAGCTGATCGGGCGGTCGCCGCGGCTCAAACCTTGATGTAGCGTCGGCCACGTGGCCAGGGTGCGCAGGATGCTCGCCGTCGTCTCGGCTGCCAGCCTCCACCCTTCCTCTACGCCCACGTAGTCGACGCACAGGCCCAGCGCATCGCCGGCGGCCAGGTCACGCCGATCCCCGTCGTCCTCGACGGCAACCCCCACACGATCACACGCAAGCTGTGAGCGCGATCCCGCTGGTGGATGCAACACGCTCCGGCGCTGACACGGACCACGCCACGGCCCTCATGAGCGCCCGGCGGGGACGACCGTCATTCCTCAATAGGTCAGATGACCGATGTGCACGCGAGGCTGCGCGGCGACACTCGCGTTTCACACAGTCCGTCACCGAAAGGCCTTGCTATGACCAGTTCAGCCCGTCTTGCATCCTCCTGGACCGTCCGCTTGCGCGGCCGCATCGGCATGATCGTGCTCGTCAGCCTCTCGCTCCTCGGTGCCGGCGCCTCCGCCGCCTACGCCGGGCCCGACACGAACATCCAGAAGCCGGGGCACATCGCCTGACCTGCCTGGTCAACCGCGCCGCGCGGCGTACTCTCCGCCGCATGGACACAGGCATCGCCTTCTTCTCTACGCACGACGCGATCGGCCCGGCGGCGCTTGCCGGGCTGGTCGAGGAGCACGGACACGCAGCGCTGTATTTCCCCGAGCACTCGCACATCCCGGCCAGTCGCCAGAGCCCGTATCCCGGCGGAGAGGAGCTGCCACGCAAGTACGCCCACACCTATGACCTGTTCGTGACGCTGGCGACGGCTGCCGCGGCGACCTCGCAGCTGCGGGTCGGCAGCGGGATCTGCCTCGTCGTCGAGCGCGACCCGATCCACACGGCCAAAGAGGTCGCGAGCGTCGATCATCTCTCCGGCGGGCGGATGGAGTTCGGCGTCGGTGCCGGCTGGAACCGCGAGGAGATGGCGAACCACGGCACCGATCCCCGCGTGCGCATGGCGATCATGCGCGAGCGAGTCGAGGCGATGAAGGCGATCTGGACCTCCGACGAGGCGAGCTACCACGGCGAGCATGTCTCCTTCGACCGCATCTGGTCCTGGCCGAAGCCCGCTCAGTGGCCGCACCCGCCGGTGCTGGTCGGCGGCAACGGGCCAACCGTCCTGGATCGCGTGCTGTCGTTCGGCGACGCCTGGTTTCCGAACTGGATGTCCGAAGGCGTGCTCGAGCGCATCCCCGAACTGCACTCGCGTGCGGCCGGCGCCGGGCGCGAGATCCGCGTGCTGATGATGGGCGTCCCTGCTGACCCACACGAGCTGGAGCGTTGTCGACAGGCCGGGGTGGCGCGCGTCGTGCACTGGCTGCCGTCGGCCAACCGCGGGCGAGTCGAGCGCGCGCTGGAGCGCTTCGAGGACGCGTTCGCCGAGATCAACGGAGAATGACGCCCGACGAGGCGCGCGAGCGTTTTGCCTCGGCGCGTGTCGCACGGCTGGCGACGGTCGACGAGGAGGGCAGGCCGCACCTCGTACCGATCGTGTTCGCGCTCGACGGCAACCGCGTCTACCACGCGGTCGATCACAAGCCCAAGCGCACGACGGCGTTGCGCCGGCTGCACAACATCGACGTCAACCCGCGAGTCTGCCTGCTCGCCGACGAGTACGACGACGGCGATTGGAGTCGGCTGTGGTGGGTGCGCGCCGACGGCGTAGCGCGGGTGCTCGAGGCAGGAAACGACGAGTCGCGGCCGCCGCTGGCACTGCTGCGCCGGCGCTACGCACAATATGGCGAGACGCCGCCGAACGGGCCCGTCGTCGCGATCGAGGTCGAGCGCTGGGCGGGCTGGCGCGCCGCCGGGTGAGCGCCGCCCCCCGGCGTGCGCTGCCATCTAGTAGTCGCCGCCGTACTCACTGTGGATTCCCGGCGGCGTAAGCGCAGAGATGTAGTGGTGCGGGAGGTGGTCGTAGACGGAGGCGTGAAAGGTGATGTTACGGGTGAGTTGAAACTGGCGAGCCACGAACGAGAGGGGATTGCCCACGACCTCCAAAAGAGACTTGAGCTGGCCCCTCGGCGTCGTATTGTGGTGCCAATGGCCTTCGTCACCGTTGGAGCGGTACTGATATTCCTGGCCGAAATGCTCAAATGGGCCCGACTGCGTCGGAGGGAGCTGGGGAGCGATGTCGTTGGCGTAGACGTACCGGATGACATTGTTGTGCAGAAACGGTACGTCGCTGCATGCCTCGGCGAGCATCGGTGTGCCGATCATGAACTGCCCGAACGTATACACAGCCTTGAGCTTGGCGGCGATCGGAGCGTACGCGCTGTCGGTCGCGAGCATCATGCCCATCATGGCTGCCATGGACGCGCCGAGGCTGTGCCCCGTGATGTAGAGCGATTCGAGTGGGTATTGGGGCTTGGAACCCCCCTTCTCGAGGACCGATTGCCCGTCCAGAGCGCGCTTCAATGCGGTCACAATCGCGTAGCGTGTCGACCGTACGTTGCGATAGACGCCGCCGTGCACGTCGAACGTGCCTGGCGCGTCCGGAAAGGAGATGGGGATCTTCTCCGGGTTGACGTCGGTGTCGGTGAGCCAGGTGATCAGGCTCGCCGGCGGCGTTCCCCTGTAGCAGAGGATGACGACCCTGCCGTCCCGGCTTTGTATGACAAACGCCGTCGAGGAGATCAGCATGACGTCGACGAGCTGAGCCACCATCCGGCAGCGATTGTCCTCCAGACCCATCCGCGCCATGATCATCGCGACCGTCTCCGCGTCTGAGTAACCGTACCCCGCGCAGGTTGCCAGCACGTGTGCGACGGTTCCATCCGGATGTGCCTGGTTCGCGGCGAGCGTGTTGACGAGGTCAGGGTAGACCGGAAAGTCCGGGGTGCTGAGCAGTCTCATAGGTCTGAGCTGCTCGTAGCTGGGGGCAATGCAGTCCTGGGTCTCCATAGTCAACCTCTCGGAGTGGGAGTGACCGTGACAGGGCCGCCCCGACGACGGGGCGCAGCGCTCAGGTGTGAGCGCTTGGCGGCGCTCAGCCGCTGGCCGCCGGCTGACGCAGCGCGAAGTAGCCGACGTTCGTGAAGCGTTCGCCGCGCAGCGCCGGCAGCCTGAAGAGGATCCGGCCGAGATGCGTGTTGGGCACGAGCTCGATGAGCTCGTCGCGGATCTGGCGGATGATCAGATGTGGATTGCTCACGACCGGCTCGTAATCGATCTTCATCACGGGGATTCGCGGCTTGATCTTGCCGGGCTCGGAGCCCGAGACGAACTCGAATGCGCCGCGCCCGTCCTCGGTCTGGCGCATCGTGTACAGCGGCCACAGGAGCATCGCAGGCAGCGCCGATTGCGCCGTCAAGCGGTTGATCCCCGTCTTGTGGCGGGCGTCGAAGACCTTGCCGCGCCAGGGCATCCACAGGCTTGTCACAAGGCGGACCGGCAGGTCGATCAGCGGGTTGACCACGGTCGTCACGAGGATCCCGTCCGTCGGCCCGTCAAGACCGCGCGGCGGCGTGCCTACCTCGAACAGCTGCTCGAGCGCCTTGGTGTCGCGCTTGGCGCCAAGCTGCTTGATCCAGTCCCACATCTCCTCCTGCACGCCGGCGGGATCGCGCGGTGCGTCGGCGCGCAACTGGGCGACGCGATCTGCGATCGAGCCATTCCCGTTGATTGGCTCGGCTCGCGTCCGGCCGCCCTTGACTGCGCTGCTGTTGGTCACGGTCACGACAGCCTCCTCGACATCGTTTGCAGGTATGCCCGTGCCCCGACGCCGTTCTTTGGTGGGCTTCGGCGCTCGGTCGTCGCCCTCGAGTTCCGCGTCGTAGGCCGGCAGGCGAAGCTCGCGGCGCAGGTGCTCGGCCGCGCGCTCGGTGAACATCGAGATCGTCAGCAGCGGGTTGACTGCCAGCGCGCGCGGCATGACCGAGCCGTCACTGACGTAGAGGCCCTTGTGCACACCGCCGTCGGGGTGAAACACGCGGCCGCGGTGGTCCACGACGCCGTAGTCGACGCTGTCAGCCGTGGCGCAGCCGCCAAGGGGGTGGGCCGTGACGAGGTTGTTGCCAAGCAGACGGTTGCTCCAGACGGGGTTGGTGATATAGGTCCCGTCGATCTGCTTCACCGCAGATGCGAGCAGCTCGTCGATCTCGGTGTAGATCCGCTCCGCCGGCGCGCCGGGCCAGTCGACGCGAACGGCCCCGTCATGGTTGAGCAGGATCCGGCCGTCGGAGCTGTCGTGGGCCATGATCAGGAATCCGAGCGAGTGGTTCAGCGCACCGTCGGTGTTCCATTCCAGGTCCTTGCGCCAGCGATTAACCCGATCGAGATGCCAGTCGGGATGCTCGATCGCGGCGAGTCCCATGAGCGAGAGCCGCAGCGCATCGATGAGCGAGGACGGCGCCGTCAGGTCCTCCACCGTGAATCGCTTGCCCAGGTCAGGCTGATCACCGCCGAAGCGCATGACCGACGTGATGCTCGGGCCGGCCTTGATTGCGGACCGCGGACCGGTGTCTGTGCCGAAGCTCTGGGCGTTGGTGACGCGGTCGGTGTTGTACGCGACCGCGAAGTTGTCGCCGTTGCCGCTGAAGTCTTCGCCCAGCCGGGCTGAGAGAGCCAGGCCCTGAGCCCGCGAGCGCAGCAGGATGCCGGTCGTGCCGAGTGAGCCGGCGCTGAGCACGACGCGCTTGGCGGTGATGATGCGGTCGCTGACCTTGCGCCCGCGCGGGCCGCTGCGCAGGCGGCAATGGAGGCGGAATCCGTCGGCTTCGGCGCTCGTGACGTGGTCGACCTCGACGCGCGTGAAGAGCTGCGCGCCGAAGTGCTGCGCCATCGGCAGGTAGTTCGTCATCAGCGTGTTCTTGGCGCCGACGTTGCAGATCATCGCGCAGTCGCCGCAGTTCGTGCATGCCCGGCGATGCACGCCGTAGCGCGTGAGCCGATCCTCCGTGCTGACGACGATCTCGAGCGGCTCGCCGCTCATGCCGGCGTGCTCGGCGATCTCGTCGAAGACGCGCGCCTTGTCGAGATCCTGCCCCGTCCGCCACGGGATGGCGCCGAGCATCCTGCGTGCGCGCCCGTAGTACTCCTCCAGGCCGCCGAGGCCCTCGGGCGAGCCCTCGACCTCGCGCCGGAAGGCCCGCGGCCAGTACTGCAAGAACAGCTCGCGATCGGGCGCAATTGCGACGTTCATGTTGTTCAGCGAGGTGCCGCCGAGACCGCAGCCGCAGATCACGTCGATCGTGTCGAAGCTGGAGATCTCGTAGAAGCCGAGGGGGTTGACCGGCGAGCGCACCTGCTTGATGAACTCGATCTCGGATTTCGGTCCCGTGCCCGTCGGGTGCTCGTCGCCGCGTTCGAACACGGCGATCCGTAGCTTCCGTCCCGCTTGGTGGGCAGCGAACGCCAGCCGCGCGGCCGTGATCGCCCCGCCATAGCCCGACCCGACGATCGCGACGTCGTAGCGATCGGCCAACAGCGCCGGATCGGCGGCGAGCCTAGCCGCCGTCTCAGGCACCAGAACCTTTGGCGCCGTTGCCTGCGATTAACGTGGGATTACCTCGATTAAACACCGATACCTGCGACCTGGGAGACGCTGTCGTTCACCGAGCTATGGTGCCAACCGTGCGGCCCCTGCGCTTGACAATGCTAACACCCATCACTTCGTCCTGGTAGTTTAAGTCTTGATCGCGACGGCAACATCCAGGATGTTGGGCGTCAACGGATTGGCTATGCGTGGGAACGACGCGGTCGTCCATCCCCAGAGGGTGTGACGCAAGTTACACAAGATTCCGGGAGAAAGCTCTTGGCAAACGTCCGCACCGTCAATCCGCTGCTAACGGGGCGCCGTGCACCCAGTGACGCAAACGCCGCCGCCGATCTGCCTGCTCCCGCGGCTGAGCGACACGCGCCGCGCCAGCTGACCGTCACGATCGTGGCCGACATCAAGCGCCCGCAGCTGACCAAGCTCAAGCATGCCTTAGAGGCGATGGGCGCCGATCCGGCCAACAACGCCACGCTGCCGTTCGCCGCGCTCCCGCGGACGCACTTCGCGCGACTGGTGGTGCTCGATCCGGCCGCGGACGAGCACGGCGTACCGATCGAGCCGCACCTCGTCTACATGGCGGACGTCGACGAGCCGCAGGACGCCGACGCGGCGCTGGAGCGATGCCTCGAAGAGCTAGCCGACGTCGCCGGAGCCGGCCTGGACCAGATCTTCGGCGCTTGCGTCGGCTATCCGACGCCGAGCCGGGGATCGCGCGCTCGAAGGCTGACGTTCCTGCGCCAGCACGCCGTCGGCACGGCCGCGGAGTACGTCAACACCGTAGGGCGCAGCGTGCGCCAGATCCTCCAAGAGAACCAGCTCCGCGTGGCGATCGAAGGCTTTCTGCAGCAGCGTGGTGACGAGTTGCGCGAGCTGAGCCCCGGAGAAGTGCGCTCCGAGATCCAGTACTTCGTCCGCGGACGTGCGGAGCCCACGTGGGCCTTGTCCCCGCCGCCGTCGCCCGGCCTCGGCGACCGCATCAAGGACTGCGCCGACCTGCTGGCCCTTCCGGTGGGACTGCTGGCGCTCTCGCCGGTGCTCCTCCCGGCGCTGCCGCTGGTGGCCTTCGCGCTGCGCCGCGACGAGAAGCGCGATCCCGACCCTCGCATCGCGCCGACCCGCGAGCACGTCCTGGCGCTCGCCGAGATCGAGGACTTCGGGTCGCAGAACCAGTTCAGCGCAGTCGGTTTCCTCAAGACTGGGCTGCTGCGGCGCGCGATCGCCGACGTGGTCACGTACGGCATCGACTATGCCGCCCGCCACGTCTTCAACCACTCCAACCTGGCAGGCGTGAAGACGATCCACTTCGCTCGCTGGGTGTGGATCGACGATCACCGCCGGCTGATCTTCGCCAGCAACTACGACGGCAGCCTCGAGAGCTACAACGACGACTTCGTCGACAAGGTCTGGTGGGGGCTCAACGCGGTGTTCTCCAACGGCGTCGGCTGGCCGCGGACGCGTTGGCTGTTCTTTGACGGCGCGAAGGCGGAGCAGCCGTTCAAGGACTGGCTACGACGTCACCAGGTGCCGACGCAGGTCTGGTACTCGGCCTATCCGCATCTGACCGCGCTGAACGTCGAGAACAATGCGCGCATCCGCGCCGGTCTCGCCGCGAGCGACATGTCCACGAAGGAGACCGAGGAATGGCTACGACGGATGTGAACGGCGCTCTGGAGCGCGATGACATCCAGGGGCTGCTGGCCAGCGGGTATGGCCATCTGCGCGAGGCGCGCTTTCTGTTGCTCGAGATCGACGATCCCACCGACGCAGGCACGTGGCTCGGCCGGCTGGCCGGCGAGCTGACGACCGCGCGGGCGAAGTCGGAGGGCAGCGCCGTCAACGTCGCGCTCGCTCCGACGGGTCTGGCCAAGCTCGGGCTCTCGCCGGCGCTCGGCCGGTTCTCCGATCGCTTCCTGGATGGGATGACCGTCCCGCACCGCAGCCGCGCGCTCGGCGACGTCGGCGCCGACGCGCCCGAGGGCTGGGACTGGGGCGGCCCGACCACGGCCCCCATCGACCTCCTGCTGCTCCTCTACGCCGAAGACAAGGGCTCTCTGTCGAAGCTCGAGCAGCGACTGCTGCGCGCCGGCGGAGGGCTGAAGCTCGTGCAGCGCCTGGACACCCACTGGAGCGACCGCGAGCACTTCGGCTTCCGTGACGGGATCGCGCAGCCGGTGATCGAGGGGCTGCGCGACGCGCCTCCGGACGACACGATCAAGGCCGGGGAGTTCGTGCTCGGGTATCGCAACGAGCACGGGCAGCTCACCGACCGGCCGCTCGTCAGCCGAGCCGCCGATCCGGAAGGGGTCCTCCCCGCCGACCCCGTCTCCGGAGACGCCGACCTTGGGCGCAACGGCAGCTACCTCGTGCTGCGCCAGCTAAGCCAGGACGTGCGCGCGTTCTGGAGCTTCGTCGACGGTGCCACCCGTGACGCCGACGGTCGCAGCGAGCCCGATGCCCGCGTGCGGCTCGCGGCCCAGATCGTGGGACGCTGGCCCGACGGGGAGCCGCTCGTGCTTGCGCCACAGGGCCCGAATCATGCGCCGTATCCCGTCAATGAGTTTCGCTACCACGACCTCGATCCTGACGGCCTGCGCTGCCCGCTCGGCGCGCACATCCGGCGCTCCCATCCACGCGACATGCTCGATCCGGATCCCGGCTCAGATCGGTCGATAGCGCTCGACAAGCTTCACCGTCTGATGCGGCGCG
This sequence comes from Solirubrobacteraceae bacterium, assembly GCA_036389475.1. Lineage (GTDB taxonomy): Bacteria > Actinomycetota > Thermoleophilia > Solirubrobacterales > Solirubrobacteraceae > CADCVQ01. The sequence goes on along the minus strand of DASVPU010000298.1, from coordinate 5,456 downwards.
GCCGCACGTACGGCGCCCCGATCGTCCCGGAGGCAGCCCTCAACGGCGGCGGCGACGAACAGCGCGGGCTGCACTTCATATGCCTGTGCGCGAACATCGCGCGCCAGTTCGAGTTCATCCAGCACACATGGCTGAACAATCCGAAGTTCAACGGGCTCTACGACGACGCGGATCCCCTGGTAGGGCCTGCCGGACGCTCGCTCACTGTGCAGGCGCAGCCGATTCGCCAGCGCGTCACGGACATTCCGTCGTTCGTCGGCCTCCGTGGCGGGGGCTACTTCTTCCTGCCGGGAGTGCAGGCAGTCAGATACCTCGCGAGCCTGCCTGCTGTGGTTGCGGCGGCGTGAGCAGGTGAAATGCAGCCTGCGCTAACGCCGATACGTGTTTTGCGCTTCGTCGAGCGTGCTGCGGAGGCCGCGTTCCGGGTCGAGCGCCGGCTCGACCCGCTCTACCGCGACCAGTTCGACCGGTTACTGCGCGACCCGCTGTTCGACCTCGCGCAAGCGCTCGTCAACCTGCGGCTGCCGCGCGACCGCGGCTCGGCGCTGGCCGAGGAGCAGCCGCTGCCGGACGAGGAACTACATACCGCGGCGGTCATCGAGCTGATGACGACGTTCCTGCACCGCAACTGGCCGCCTGGAAAGGCGCAGCGCGCAGGTAACACGAAGACCTATGGTGTCGTGCGGGGCGAGTTTGGCGTGCTCGGGAACCTGCCGCTCAACCTGCGCCACGGCGTCTTTGCGCGTCCGCGCACATTCCCGGCGTGGGTGCGCTTCGCCGGCCCCGGCCCGCTCACACCACCCGACCTCGATGACAACGGCGTGCTGAGCTTCGCGATCAAGTTGATGGGTGTTCCAGGTCCGAAGTTGATCGACGACGAGCGCTTCACGCAGGACTTCTTGGGCATCAGCGCACCCACGTTCACCACGCCTGACGTGCGCGCCAACGTGCAGCTGCAGCGTCGCCTGGGTGCCGGCATCCCGCTGTTCTACTTCCTGGACCCGCGCGATTCGCACGTGCTCGACCTCATCATGCAAGGTCTGTACTCGCGCACGCAGACCAGTCCGCTGGAGGTCTCCTACTACAGCTGCGTGCCCTACCTGCTGGGCGAGGGCCAGGCGATGAAGTACTCGCTTCGCCCCCGGTCCAGGCATCGCACGCGGATTGCGCCCTTCCCGTCCGACGATTACCTGCGCGAGGCGATGGCAGCGGCGTTGATCGAGCGCCAGGTGACCTTCGACTTCCTCGTACAGCTCCAGACCGATCCCGCCCGAATGCCGATCGAGAACGCGTCGGTTCGATGGCCGGAGCACCTATCCCCTCACGTCCGCGTTGCGGAGCTGCGGCTGCCCGCGCAGATCTTCGACTCGCCCGGACAACGGGCGTTCGCCGGCAGCCTCTCCTTCAATCCGTGGCACGCGCTGCCCGAGCATCGCCCGCTCGGCAATCAGAATCGAGCGCGCAAGGCCATCTACATGGAGCTGTCGCGCGTACGCCAGCAGATGAACGCGGCTGCGCGGATCGAGCCCACGGGCGACGAGACGTTTGCGCCTGCCGGCTCAGCGGATCCGCTCGGCTTCGGCGGCCACGTGCCAACGCGCGCGCAGACGCGCGGTCCAAAGGCTGCACGCCGGCCGTAGGAGCGCTAGCTCGCTGCTCAGCCGGGGACGCCGGCTTGGCGGCGGCGGCGCTGACCAGCGCCCGAGCCGGCAGCGCGCGGCACGACGCGGGCGATCTCCCGTGCCAGCTTGTCTGGAGCCTCCAGGCTCACGAAATGCCCGACCCCGGGAAGGGGGCGCCACTCCACCGACCGCCCAGCGTCGCGGTCGGCCTTCAGTGCCACCTCGGCCGACAGCGCCTCGTCCTCTTCGCCCCAGACCTGCGTGACCGGCACGGTGATCGGAGTGTCGTAGATGGCGTTGAGGCGCTTGCGGCGGCCGGGCAGGATGAGCGTGCGCAGCAGCTCGCGGTAGTACTCGATTGGGGCGCGCGCCTCAGCGGCGGTGTGAAAACGTGCGACAAGCTCGTCGACGAGCGCCGTGTCCATCGTCCCGGGCCGGCCCTCCCTGATCGTGAAGGAGAGCTTCAGCAGCCGCCGGCCCGGTGGCGTGGCAACTAAGTGCTCCGGCAGCCACGGGACCGCGAGGAACGGGACGAATGCGAGGCGGAACGTCTGCAGGTCGTCGACCTGCAGTGCAGCGCGCACGAGGGTGCGCGGGTGCGTGCCGTTGACGACGACGAGCCGGCTGATGAACGCCGAGTAGCGGTGTGCGAAGATCCACCCCAGCTCGCCGCCCCAGTCGTGGCCGACGAGCACCGGTCGGTCGAGACCCAGTGCTTCGATCAAGGCTCTGATGTCATCGGTTAGGGACTCGACGTCATAACCACAGGACGGGCGATCCGTATCGCCGTAGCCGCGCATGTCAGGCGCGTACACCCGCAGGTGACCCAACTGCTTCATCACCGGGCGCCAACTCATCCAGCCCTCCGGAAATCCGTGCAGGCACAGGACAGGCGGGGCGGCCTTGGGACCCGACACCGCTACATGGAAGGTGATGCCGTTCGCCTGGACCCGGGTGTGCGTGACGTGTGGCGTCATGTCAACAGCTCCTAATTTCTATTCTGTTGGCAAGCCTTTCGGTGATGTTAACACGTCGGTGTGCTCAGCGTCATGCAACGCGCGTGCGGCAGCCGGTAGGTCGCGTCGAGTCGGCGGCTCGCGCCGCGCGTCCGGGTTACAGGCCTAGGAAAAAGCTTCGGATGCCGGCGCCGGCCCAGCTGGGCCATACGTGCCCACCGGTGTGTTCACACCACACGACGCGGTTGATCGTACCTGGATAGGAGACGCACGGCGGCGGGTTGACTGCCACAGGGGCCGCATTGGCGTACTGATTCGCCGCAAGCCAATAATCGCGACTCTGCCTGCCCGTGCTGATCGGGACCGGAGAATCGGCGGTTCCGTGGATGCCCATGAACGCTCGGGGCTGGCTGCAGTTGTACTGCGGCCCACCGCCCGCGACCGATGCCGCTGCCTTGAATGACGCGGCGCGCAGACACAACAGCGAGTTGACGAAGAATGCACCGTTTGACTTGCCGGTCGCGAACACCCGTGCAGGGTCCACGCAGTGCTTGGCCTTCAGGTCAGACAGCACAGCATCCACAAAGGGATAGTCCGCTCCACCAGAATCGACGTTCCAACCGGCCCACGCGTCAGCGAAGGGACCAGCCTGCGGGTAGATGTAGAGGACTGGATCGGCGCTGGTCAGCCCCATGTAGGCGTTTGCGTTCTCTGCGGTGTCGTTGCCGCCATGGAAGCCCATGATGATCGGTGCCGGGTTGTTCGCGTTGATGCTTGCGGGAACAACCTTCAAGTAGGTGCGCTGTACGCCGTTGACGACGATCGCCTGTGTCGTGGTGCCTGGCGTTACGGGCAGGCCACATCCAGACGTTCCTGCGCCGGAGGGCGGAGGAGGAGGCGGAGGGGGAGGAGGCGGGGGCCCGGGTGGCGGGGGCGTGGTGCCTGCCGAGTATTCCATGTACATCGAATACTGCCGTGCTTCGATAGGCCGGCTCGGCGCACCATACGAATCCAGCCACGTGCCGTACGTCTGCGGGTACTTCCAGGTGCTTCGACCCCCGCTGACGCTGCTGATACGAACCTGTGTTGCACTACCGTCGACGTTGAAGACCAGCCAGTACTTTGTGTTGGCAGCGATGGCCGTGGCGTTCAGCGTAAAGACATTCCAGGCATTGGCCTGCAACACTATGGCACTACTTTGGACGACCCGCACGCCCGGCGCGTTGGCCCCGTTGTCCGAATAGATCGCGACCTGCATATGATTGAGTGGCGCCGCCTCGATGGCACCGACGGCAACGCTGATACTGGTGAGCGTGCCGGCTGCCGGCCCCGTCGTGACCTGCGTGGTGGAGAGCACGTTTTGCTGCCCGGTGTACAGCGTTGCAGCGAGAGTGGTTCTCCCTGCCGTGTACGTCGTAGCTGCCGTTGCGCTCCCAGCGAAGATCGGTGAGCCAACGAGGGCAAGGCTGAACGCCAGTGTTATGAAGTGCAGCAGATAACAGAACGGTCGCTTGCGTGGGCGCACTGGCGAGCTATGTGCTGCTGGTCTCGCCACGACGGCTGCCGCGACATGCGGTTCGCGCGCGATCAGCTCCCGCGGTCGCGCCTCGTGCTGGAACATCTCTGTGAGCTTCATGCGGTCGCCTTCGCAGTCGAAAGGGATGGGCGGGCCGAACGCGCGCCGCGCTCGGCGTGCCGGCTCTCCACGCGACTGCATCGGCGTGCAGATCCGGGACTTGACCCGCACGGACAGCGCTGGACGCATACGCCGCGGGTGGTCCCGCATCGGCGTCAATGGCTTGCGGGGCCGTTGCTGGAGGCGGATCTAACCTGCGAAGGCGGGGCCGCTACGCCTGTTTTCGGTTGGCTGCCAAGAACGGCGGGCAATAATGGGCGTACGGCCAGCGCGGCGCTGGTGATCGCTGCGGCGCATGTCTGATCCGGGCGGGGCGCCAAGGGCGACTGTCTGTTCGCGCTGGCCGTGCATGGATGCCGAGCTTCATCGGTCGAGTCGAGCGGCCCGCAGGGGATCCGTGAGAAAGGTGTGCTTCCGGCGCGGTCAGAGGGCCGTGAGCCCGAGGATCAGCTGCGCGGTCTCGAGCGGGATGTCGAGCTGGGGGCAGTGACCGATGCCCTCGAGCACGACCCAGTCGGCGTGAGGGAGCCAGTCGTTGCGGAAACGCACGGCGTTAGACGGCCACGGCAGGAGCCTGTCTTCCGTGCCCCACACCATCCTCACCGGGCAGGTGATCTTCTCTGCTTCGAGGCTGTAGCCCTCACGGATCGCGTACTCGATCATTGGAAGCGCCCCTTTGCAGGCCGCAACTCCGCACATGTGATGGGCGATCAGCTCCGGCGGAATGTGCTCGAAGTTCGTGGCGACGAACTGCATCGCGTTGCGCCGGCCCTCCGCCGAGGCGACGATCGCGTCCACGTGCGGCACGGCCGCCTTCAGCTGGTCCTGCATCGTCGCGAAGAATCGAGCGGTCTCCTTGTATGACTCGTCGCCTGTGGCCCAGCCGCCGGCGGGCGCGAGCGCCACCACCGACTCCGCCCGGCCGCGCGCGGCGAGCCGCAACGCCGCGTAACCGCCGAGCGAGTTGCCGACGATGTGCGCGGTCTCAAAGCCCGCATCGTCCATTGCCCGCTCGATCGCATCCAGCATGACGACGTCGCTGACCTCACCCTCGAGCGGGGGTCCACCGGCGTGGCCGAGCAGCGTCGGCGCGAGCACCTCATGATGGCGCTCAAGCGCCGGCAGCACCAACTCCCAAGTCCGCCAGGTGCCGGTGAACCCGTGCAGGCACACGAGCGGCGGCCCGGAGCCACCCCGATGCGACGCAGTAAAGGTGGAGTACACCTGCCGAAGGCTAGTCAG
>DASVPU010000297.1:0-9836 GCA_036389475.1 Solirubrobacteraceae bacterium | reverse complement strand
ACTCGGCCTACAACGCCAGCGTCTCCGCCGATGGGTCCGCGGTCGTCTTCGAGACGGCGCAATCGACGTTCCCGCTGGCCAAGCGCGTGGGCCAGATGTCGGTCGTCGTGCGCGATCTCGCGACGGGCAACGTCGAGCGCGTCAGCCACCTGGCGCTGCCGGCCCGGGCGCCGACGCGCAGCGCCTTCAACCCCTCGATCTCCGCTGACGGCAAGCTCGTCGCCTTCGAGGCGACGGACACGGGGCGGCGCGGCGCGGAGTCGCGCAACGGCCTCTGGATCTACAACCGGACGAAGCAGACGCAGACGCTCGTCGTCGACCACGGTCCCGATGGCGCCGCCTTCCTGCCCAAGCTCTCGGGCGACGGTGACTCGGTGGCGTTCAGCGGCGTCGAGTCGGGTGGGAGCGGCCGCACCCTGGTCTACGTGCGGTCGCTGCGCGACGCGACGACGACGCTGGTGTCGCGGGCCGGCGGCGCTGACGGCGCCGTTGCGCAGAGCGACGCCTACGAGCCCGCGATCTCCAACGACGGCACGATCGTCGCGTTCACGACCCGCGCCTCGAACCTCGGCGCGGCGGGAAACACCTCGCGCATCTTCGTGCGCGACGTGCGCCGCGGCACGACGCAGCTCGTCAGCGGCGGGGTAGCCGGCGATGCGATCCAGCCCGCACTGTCGGCCGACGGGCGCTTCGTAGCCTTCGTAGCGCGCCGGCGCGTCAAGCGCGTCACCCCGCGGACCCTGCGCGCGGCGATCTGGCTGCACGATCGCGTCGGCGGGAGGACGACGCTCGTCAGCCGTGCCGGCGGCGCCGAGGGCGCGCTCGCAAACGGCTACTCGTCCGAGCCGGCGGTGTCGGCCGATGGTGCACGAGTCGTCTTCACCTCGACGGCGGGCAACCTGTCAAAGCGCAAGCCGCGCGGCCTGGCCGGCGTCTTCGTTCGCGACCTCACCGCCGGCACGACGCTCATGCTGAGCCAGCGCGGCTCGCAGCACAGCGCGCGGCGGGTGGCGCGGGCAACCGCGGCGTCCGCAAGCGGCTCAATCTGGACCTCGGGCTATATCTGCCCGCTGCGCCGGCTGCACGCGTAGCGCTTGGCGACTCACGGGCCGCGCCGGAAACGCGGGCCCCGGAACCGGCGACCAAACGCCCGATCACGGACCGCGCAGAGCGGGCTCGACCTTGATCGCAAAGCGCGACGGCCGCAGCTGCACCGCCGGGTCGGGGATCGCCCCCAGACGGTCGATGAGCCTCGTCCATTGCGACGGGCGCAGCGCGCCAGCCGGCAATCCAGCGCCGTTCGCTTGCGGTCGCATCTGCGCGCGGAAGCCGACGTGGATGTGGTCGGCGTGGTCGGGGAGCGCGAGCGTGTTGACCGCGCCGTCGTAGGACATGAGGCTGATGATCTGCGCCGGCTGCAGCGCGCCCTGTAGCGTCAGCAGGCGGCGGATCGTCGTGTCGGTAATCGAACCGGCTCCCTGGTTTCCGAGGATCGGGATGCCGTTGATTTTCGCGATGTCGACGGCCGCACCGGACGAGTGCGCCGAGACGTTGCCAGCCGCCGTGTAGAAGCCGTGGCCGCAGTGCAGCGAGGTGACCGTTGGCTTGAGGCCCGATGCCGAGAGGAACGCGAGCGTGGCGAGCACGCGGCGGTCGACGATGCCGGCCTGGACGTCGCGACGGCCGCACGCGTAGATCTCGATTCCGGGGTCGGTCAGGACTCGTTGCGAGAGGGCATCCTTGCTCATGAGAAGGAGCTGGCCGAGCGTCGGGCCGTCGAGTGCGTTGGCGTCGCGAGCGCGGTCGATAGCGGTGAAGTCCAGCAGGCGCCAGCCGCGGACGATCGGGCGCGGGTCGATGCGCGGGGCGCCTCGACCCGCAGGGCGGATCTCGAAGCGCATGTGCGGTGAGCTGCCGGACGGGTTCGTGCCTATGCGCCCGAGGATCGTCCCGGCGATGACCCTGCGGCCGGGCACGAGGCGCTTGAGGACGACGTCTGCGCGCTGCAGGCCATAGGAGCCGGTGAGATATGAGCGCAGGCTGGCGGACCCGGGCAGCGGCGCCCATGACTCGAGGATCTGCGCGCGGCCGCCGGCTCGCAGAGCGCGCGGTCGGCCGGGATGGGCGAAGAGCCGTTCCTTCGTGGTGGCCGGTGCGGGCGCGGCTGCGGCGGCCGGGGCGGGCGCCGCCGCGGAAGCCTGTGCAGGCGCGGCTGCGGCGGCCTGTGCCGGCACTCCCGACGGTGCCGTCGCGGCTGCTCCTGTCGCGGCGGCGCCTGCGCCGCTGATCGCCGCATGCCGGCCATTGCCAGATCCCGCACTGGCCGGTTCGGTCGGCGCCGGGTCGGCGGATGGCAGCGCGAGCTGCTTGGCGATCGATGCCGCGCTCTGCCGCGTCTGCTTGGGCACCGGCACCTGCTCGGCGACGGTCTTCAGACGCGCGTATGTGTACGTGTTGCCGTAGGCGTCGCGCAGCATGACGAAGCGCCCCAGGCGCTTGGTGTGCCCGACGCGGACGATTTCGCCGTCCTGCACGGCGACGGCCGGCGCGCCGGGGGCGGCGAAGACATCGAGGCCGCGCGGCGTCGGCGCCGCCGGCTCAGAGCCGTAGCGCGCGCGGGCGCCGACGGGCAGTCGGCCATGGCTCAGACCGGTCAGCGCGCCAACGAGGTCCTCGGGGATTCCGCCGATGAAGCGTGCTCGCGTGAGCACGGCGTCGACGTACCAGTCGGCGTGGTTGTAGGCGTAGATCGCCTTGCGCAGATCCTGATCGGCGCCCGCCGCCTTGAGATAGCGCGCGGCGGCGAAGATCGCGTCAACCGGGTTGTAGGGGTCCTTCCTGCCATCGGAGTTGGCGTCCACCGCCCACGTCTTCCAGCTCGACGGGATGAACTGCATCCAGCCCATCGCCCCGGCGGAGCTGACGTTGAGGTTGCGGCCATAGTCGGTCTCGATCTCGTTGATCGCCGCCAGGATCTCCCAGCGGATGCCGTACTGGATGCCCGCCGCCTGATAGATCGACAGCAAGAAGGGCGGGATCTGAAAGCTGTCGATGAAGAAGTTCGGGATCCGCGCCGGCGCCAGCACCGACAGCGCCGCTGCGGGCGCGGCCTGTGGCGCATCTGCCTGGACCGGGATCATGGCGACCGCCGAGTCGGTGCCGTCGGCGCCATGGCGACCGTCCGTGTCGCGCTGTGACAGGACGCAAGACGCTCGCGTGTCAACTCGCAGGCACGCGCCCGTGCGCCGAGTGGATGGCGCCCCGCGGTCGGCCTCCAGCGCCAGCGGCAGCGTAGTGCTGGTTCTGCGCTGCGGGGCCGGCCGCCAGAGCGCGGCAGGCCCACCGGAGGGCGCGGATTGCGGCGTGGCTGGCGGGGCACCGGTGGTCGGCGTCGCGGCGGGCTCCGTCGACGCGGCAGCGGGTTGCGAACCTGGCTCGGCGGGTGGGGCGGCGCCTGCCGGATCTGGAGCAGGGGCTGACTGGCTTGGGCCAGGAGCGCCGTCGGCGACAGGGGTGACGTCGCCGGTGGCGCCAGCGCCAGGTGGCGCCGCATCGCCGGCGGCAGCGTGGGCGATGCCCGCACGGGGCGACAGCGGGCCCGGAGCCACGGCACACAGCAGGCTGCCGCCGATGACGGCAATGGTGAGCTTCGTCGCGCACGCAGACGCCGTCAGGCGCCGGCCAGGCGTCGTGGTGTTGCTCGTCGCAGGGGTCGACTTCATCAGCAGACGGTTTGGGGCACAGCATGCCAGGCGCGATCGCGCGCCCGGCGGGCGGCAGGCTACCGGACCATCCCACCGGAATGTTGGCTCGTAGACCGCTCTGCGAGCCGAGACTCTCAACCTCAAGCTCGACTTCAGCGTTAGGTGCCGCCGGCGCTCCATCAGGGCGACCCGTCGACGTAGGCTCTCAGGATGAGTCACGTCAACTCCCTTCACATCGCCGAGCATCGCGCACTGCGGGAGTTGTACGTCATGGCGCGCAAGCTGCGTGATCAGTGGCGAGCCCTCGGGAAGCGCATCCAGACGAGCGCGCCGCACGAGGCGGCACTCCTCAGAGAGAATCGGATGTCACGCGTGCGCTCAGCAGAGCTGATCGACATGACCGCGGCGATGAGGAGCTCGAAGCGTTCATGACGAGCTGGACCAAAGGGATGCGTGAGCAGGAGCCCGCGGTCCGGACGGCAGCGGTGTCGCTCGCCGGCGATCCCTACACGGCCGTCGAGGCGGCCGCGCCTGGCATCGCGGGGCGCGCGGGCCACGGGCCGGCAACGGCCGCGGGCATGATCGGCGAGTGGATCGATCGCCGCGCCGCACGCTCACCGCAACCCGCAACTCACCGGCATAGCCCGTAGACGGTCCCGCTGGAGACCTCGCCCGCGGCACCCTTTGCGAGCGGGCTCGCCAGCACGAGCACCGATCGCTTGCCCGAGGCACGGCGGTCGAGCACGGTTGCTTCGAGATCGCCGTCCGCTCCCCCTGTTCGCCAGCTCTTGCCCTTCGGGCAGGCCAGCCGCATCGCAGCAAATGCGGGTTCGCCGCCGCGCGTGAACGTCACGACCCTCGCGACCGCGACATAGCCCGTAGGCAGCGGCTCGCCCGAACGGGCCTTGGCGACGCCGGGGAAGTCGATCGGGCTGTTCTGCGGCGCGGCGACGAGTGAGCGCGGCGACACCGAAATCGTCGTGTCGGCTGCCGCGTCGGCAAGTGCCACGCCGCCCCCCGCGGCGAGCGTCGTGGCGGCAGCGAGCGTGGCCGCGATGGCGCGGCGCGAGCGGTTGCAGGGCATGGGATCCAGTCCTTTGGTTTGACGACAGGCAGATCGTGAACCCCACAGCCATCGTCATGGCGCCCCCTAGGTGGAAAGAGCGCACACCCTGATGAAGCTGCGCCCGTTCCTTCGGCTCTCGCAGTCGCGGCCCGGCCGGAGCATCCGGCCGGGCCACGTGAGCATTCTGGGTCAGGCTTCGCTCAGGACGTCTTGCACAGCGCGTAGACGCTCGCCTTCGCGCCGTTGGCGTCGACGCCGGGCCGCGGGTAGAAGTGCACCCGAATCGTGCGGCGATAGTAATCGCTGCCCTTGGAGACGCCGAACGAGATCTTCGCGCCCTCCTGCTGGCCGAGACCGACGTGCTTGGCGCCCGGGCCGCACTTCAGCGTGATGTTCGCGTTGCTGGGGCCGTGCATCGTGACGAGCCAGCGGCGCAGCTCGGTGCCCTTGCGGATCGTCGCACCTTGGTGCAGGTGGTTGCCGGCGACGTCGATCGGGGTCTTCTGGCCCGCCTTGATGATGGTCAGCGGGCCGAGCGTCGGGGCCTGTGCGGCGCTCGCCATGCCCACGATGGCGAGCGAGGCGGCGACGCTTGTGATGAGGATCTTGCGCAACATGAGGATCTCCTTGGATGGTGGGATTGGCGTGTCCCGATCCTGGCTGGCTGGCCAGCAGGTTGGCGCACCCCTAGGTGTAGAGCTCGCCCACCTGCGCGCGCCGCTACGGCACGACGGCCGCCATCACGACCGGTTCTTCACCGACCCACGCCATCCGAGCCTGCCGATCGCACGAGCCTACGAGTTATCGCCCGGCGCCGACGACGACCACCACCCTGGCATCGCTCGCAACCGCGATGTCGGCAGCCGTCGCCTTGGTCACGCGCGGGACCCGAAGCACAGCGGCCACCCGGCGCGCCCGTGCCCCAGCGCCGGACCGGTAACGGACGGCTGTGGTCGTATCGTCGCTCTGGCGGTGATAGTTGCCGACGATCCCGATCACCGCCCCGCGCCTTTGAAGCCGGCCGGCGCACTCCCTCGCACGCCCCGGCTGGAGCGTCCCGTTGAGGACCGCGACGCGGATCCCGCTCAGGACGCCGCTTGGCGCGGGCAGCGGAGCCGATCGGGAACTCGCCGGCGATGCCGGCCCTGTCGCGCCGGTCGACCTCAGAGCGTCCGGCAGGAGCGCCAGCCCGGCCGCCACAGCGGCGGCCGCCGCCAGAGCTGTCATCAGCTGCGAGCGCCGTCCGGCGAACGCGCGTCCGACGCCACCCCGCTCCGCGCGCCGGCCGGCTGCCGTCAGCAGTTGCTCCTCAAGGCGTCCGTAGAAGTCCGTCATCGCCGCTCCCTTGCACCGAGGCGCTCGCGCAACGTCGACAGCCCGCGCGATACGCGCTTTCGCACGACGACCTCCGACGCGTTCGTCGCGAGCGCGATCTGCGCGTAGTCGAGCTCGTGCACGACGCGCGCCTCGACAGCCGCGCGCTGATCGGCGGGCAGCCCGGCGAGCTCCTCGAGCACGCGCGCGTGCGGGCCCTCGCGCAGCGCATCGGCCTCGACGCGCTCGAGCTGCTCGTCGTCGAGCTCCAGGCGCGCCAGCCCCATCCGCCGCCGCGCGCGCGTTTCGACGGCGCCGCGGCGCGCCAGGTTCGCGAGCTGGCGATGCGCGATCCCGTACAGCCAGCCGATCGCGGCCCCGCGGACCGGATCGAAGCGATGGCATCCGTCCAGGGCGGCAGCGAACGTCTCCGCGGTCAGATCGGCTGCGAGCTCGGCATCGCGGCTGCGTCTCCAGAAGTACGCGGCGAGCGCGCGCACGTGACGGCGGTAGAACAGCGCGAAGGCCTGCGGCTCGGCGCGGGCGCAGAGCAGAAGCTCCTCGTCGGTGCGCGCGTCATGTGTCTGCGGACTCACTACATTGTTCTTCGCCCGGCGCGCGAGGTTTGTGACCGCGGTGGGCTACGCGGCATCGATGCGGTTGTCCGAGCGCTCGATGTCGGCGCGCAGCGTTCGCAGCGCCTGGCGGATGACGCGTGACACCTGCATCTGCGAGACGCCGACGAGCTTGGAGATCTCGGTCTGCGTAAGGTCCTCGGCGAAGCGCAGTCGCAGAACCTCCTGGTCGCGCTCGGACAGCACGTCGAAGGCATCGTCGAGCAGGACCCGCATCTCGGCGCGACCGATCTCCGGATCGCCGGCGCCGATCGAGTCGGCGAGCGTCACGTCCTCCCCCGTCGGTTCGTCGAGTGAGCGCGTCCGCCGGGCCTCCTGGCTCTGGATCGTGATCAGCACCTCCTCGAACGGCTTCTCGACGTGGTCGGCGAGCTCCTGCACCGTCGGTGAGCGGCCCAGCCTCGTCGTCAGCTCGTCGCGGGCCTTGGCCAGCTCGATCTGCAACTCCTGCATCCCGCGCGGCACCCGCATCGCCCACGTCTTGTCGCGGAAGTGGCGCTTGATCTCGCCCAGGACGGTCGGCGTCGCGTACGAGGAGAAGCGCACGTCGCGGCTGAGGTCAAAGCCCTCGATCGCTTTCATGATCCCGACGCAGGCGACCTGCACGAGATCGTCGAGCGGCTCCCCGCGGCCTGAGTAGCGACCAGCCAGCGCCCGCGCCAACGGCACCATCTCCTCGGCCAGCGCGTCGCGCGCACGCATATCGCCGCCCTCGTGATAGCGCCGCAGCAGCCCGCGCTCACGCTCCGCCCGATCGGCGCCAGTGCTCGTCCCGCGGGTCTCGCTCATACCAGACGAAGCCTCGCACACACGCGGCCACGAGAGGGGTTCGTTTTCGTGGGGATATCTGCGTGCCGGCGCCGCCTGACGCCAGTCGTCTGCGGCGGGCCACCGTGGCGTCTGCACGGTACCCGCGACCGCAACCGTTCACTGGCGCGGCGAGGGAGCGACTGTCAGCGCGGGATCGCGGGCAACCACTGGATCCAGGATGTCGTCGATCCGTTCGAGCAGAGCGTCATCGATGGCGGCACCGGAGGCCTGGGCGTTCTCCGTCACCTGCTCGGGGCGGGAGGCTCCGATGATCGCGGTGGAGACGTTCGGCAGCCGTAGCGTCCAGGCGAGCGCGAGCTGCGCCATGGTGAGACCAGCCTCGGCGGCGATCGGGAGCAGCCGCTGGACACGGGTGAGCACGTCCTCTCGCAGGAATGGCGCGATCCACTCCGATCCTGAGGCATCGTCCGCTCGCGAACCGTTCACGGGCGCCGCACCCGGCCGATACTTTCCGGTCAGGACGCCCTGCGCGAGCGGGGACCACACGATCTGGCCGATGCCCAGCTCCTGGCAGGCGGGCATCACGTCGGATTCGATGACCCGCCATAGCATCGAGTACTGCGGCTGGTTGGATATCAGTGGTATGCGCAACTCGCGCGCCAGTCCATGGCCGGCGCGGATCGTCTCCGCTGTCCACTCAGAGACGCCGATGTAGAGGGCCTTGCCGCCGCGGACGACGTCGGCGAACGCCTCCAGCGTCTCCTCCAGCGGCGTCTCGACGTCGTACTGATGCGCTTGGTAGAGATCTACGTAATCGACGCCCAGGCGGCGTAACGAGCCGTCGATGCTCTCCATGATGTGCTTGCGCGACAGGCCCCGATCGTTCATGCCCCGGCCGACCGGCCAGTAGACCTTTGTGCAGATCTCCAACGACTCGCGACGCTGGCCGCGCAGGGCGCGTCCCATCACCTCTTCGGCCCTGAAGTCCGCATTGTCGGCGGTGTCGAACGTCGTGATGCCGGCGTCGAGGGCCGCCTCGACGCACGCCCTGGCAGTGGCTTCATCGATCTGGCCGCCGTGCGTCAGCCAATTTCCGTAGGCGATCTCGCTGACATACATCCCGCTAGCGCCTAGATGGCGATATTGCATGGTTACGACGTCCTAAGCCAATGGTCGCGGAAAGCCGGAAGCATCAACAACGGTTTTCGGTCGCATGTCGATCCAGTGCTCCTCGACGTACTCCAAGCAGGGACCTCGTTGGGCCGGACCGTGGACCACCCGCCAGCCCGTTGGGACCGGAACAGAATCGGGCCACAGGGAGTACTGACGCTGCTCATTCATGAGAACCAGATACGTGGTGTCGAGCGAGTCGAAGGCGCTGGTCACGGTCACACACGCGCTCCGTTGGGGGCCGCGGGCAGAAAGCCCGACTGGATGTGATACCGAAAGTAGCGGTCCAGCATCGCGCGATCGATCAGCGGGCAGATTATTCCCGATCCGCCGAGCGCTCGCGCGGTGCGACTGCGATCGAAGCGCCAACGTCCGGTCTGCACGGCGTCTGAGGCAGCACCGTTGAGAATGGCGGCCGACTGAACCGAGCTGTCGTGGCCGTCTCCGGCGATTGCCATTGCCTCGGCGCTGGCCATGACGCGTCGTTCCCATTCCGCCGGCGGAACCGTCTCGATCTCGTAGCCGAGCAACCGTGCGTGATCCATGATCGCCGCCATCGCGGTCGGCTTGGGATGCGTGAGATGAAACGCGGAACGCGTGCAGTCAGGCTGTTGGGCGAGATGCACATAGGCTTGCGCGACGTAATCGACCGGCACGAGGTCTACCTCCGCCCACGCTCCGTCGGCGGTCGGGTCCGGCATCATCGCGGTCTCGATGCACGCCCTGATCCGGTGCCACAACGCGTCGTTGCTCGTCATGGCTCCGGTGACACTATGGCCGCCGATCTGGGCCGGACGGAAGATCGACGTTGGAATCCCGCGGGCGCGCGCAATGTGCACGAGCTCTTCGGCCACCCATTTGCTGCGTACATAACCGCTCGGCGGCACGAGCTCGGGCGCCAGCCGCCGATCCTCGAGCAGCACCGCAGGATCGCCGTCGACCGAGACGAGCACTGCGGCCGTCGAGACGTGATGGACCGGTGTGAGACGGCCGCGGGCTGCCAGGCGAAGGATCTCGTGCGTCCCACCGACGTTGGTCGCTCGGCAGCGCACGTAGGGGTCGGTGAGGTTCACGCGCGCCCCGTTGTGATAAATGGCATCCAGCTGCTCGGCGAGTCGGTCAAACCGAGCCGCTGCCAGGCCGAGCCGCGGCTTCTCGAGGTCGCCGGAAACGGCC
>DASVPU010000296.1:0-6162 GCA_036389475.1 Solirubrobacteraceae bacterium | reverse complement strand
GCTGCGCCGTTTCGGTCATGAAGAGGTCCTGGACTACGACGAAAAGCCCCTCCTTCTTGAGGATCGAACGGATCCGGTGCAGCTCGGGCAGCGAGACCGCTGGATTGGTGGCGCTGATCCACAGAAACCTGATCGAGCCCTGTTCGGCGTAGCGGAAGATCTGCATCGCGTGCGTCGGCGGCCCGTAGTGCGGGATGCTTGCCATGTCGACGTTCCACAGGTCGGCCAGCTGCTGGACGTGCTCGTCATTGGCCCAGTTGCGAAATCCCGGCAGGTCGCCGTTGGCGCCGCATTCACGCGTGTTCTGCGCTGTCGGCTGCCCGTTCATCTGCAGGATCCCGCCACCAGGCTTGCCGAGCGCGCCGCGCAGCAGATTGATGTTGTTGACCTGCACCGCAGACGCCGTCGCCTGATGCGATTGATAGACGCCTTGCAGGCACGTCGAGAGGATCCGGTCGTGCGTCCCGAGGATCCACGCGGCGTCGCGGATCTGCTGCGCCGGGACGTCGCAGATCGCCGCCGCCCACTCAGGGGTGCAGTCGCGTACGCGCTCGACGAGTTCCTCGTAGCCGACGGTATGCGCGTCGACGAATGCGTGGTCGACCTGGTCATTGGCGATCAGCTCGTGCAAGATCGCGTTGAACAGCGCGAGGTTCGTCCCGCTGCCAAGCGCTAGATGCACGTCGGCGTGCCGAGCGGGCATCGTTGGGCGCGGATCGACGACGATGAGCTTCGGCCGGTCGGGCCCCTCGAGGCGGTCAAGCATCCTTGCCCACAACGTCACCTGCGTCTCAGCCACGTTGTGACCGGCCAAGAAGAGGACATCGCAATGATCGACGTCGCTGTAGGAGCCGGGCTGGCCGTCGCTGGCAAACGTCTCCTTCAAGGCCGCAGCCGCCGTCGCGGTACATAGCCTCGTGTTGCCGTCGATGTGGTTCGTGCGCAGACCAGCCCGCGCGATCACGCCCAGCGTGTAGTACTCCTCCAAAAACAGCTGCCCTGTCGTGTAGATCCCGAACGCGCTCGGCCCCTGGTCGTCGAGCAGGGCACGCGAGCGATCGACCACGGCACTCATCGCGCTGTCCCAGTCTGACTCCACCAGCTCGCCGTCATGGCGCACGAGCGGACGCGTCAGGCGATCTGATGCGACGTTCGCCTGCCAGCCGAACAGGTCCTTCGGCCCCAGCCGGCCGTGGTTGACGCGGCTGTCAGCGCGGCCGCGCACACCGACCATGCGCCCGCCCTTGACGGCGATATCCAGCGCATCGCCGTTGGAATGCAAAATCGATGCGGTCGCCACCCACCGCTCAACCTCTTCGGCCGCGACACCCTCCTTCAGGAACGTGTCGACACGGACCGGCCATTGGCTGGCGCGCGCGTACGGCGTTCGCGTGCCCCACGGATCGGCGATCCGATCAATCATCCGCCGCCTGTTACCCGCGCCTGCGCCGCGCGTACACCGCGAGATGTCAGCGCAGTCCATCATCGACGAGCAGATCACGTCGCAGGTGCCGCTTCACGCCCTGATGGCGGTCGGGCGCCCGGGTGCTGGCAGGTTTGGCGCAGCAGGTCTCGGAGCATCCGGACGGCGACATCGTCGTGCCGGTGACCATGCACGCTCGCCCAGATTCGGATGCCGTGCTCTTTCGCTACGAGCACGTCGTCGCCGCCATAGGGGTCCATCCTGATACGTATCGCAGGTCCCGATGGGCGCCGGCGATGCGGCCGCGGCTGATGATCCGCGGCGCCGTGGGAACCTCGAAGCGCTGGCGTCCAGCAGCAGCCGGCGAAATGGCGATTGGGTCCCCGCGCCGACGATCCAGTGGATCAGCGGCATGGCGTAGGAGCGACGGGTGTTCGCTGTCGCGCACGCCGTGGCCGCCCGTTGAGCACCTCCCGCTCCTCCAAAGCGTCGACGAGCGCGCCGTCCGCGCGCTGCGTGACGAGGTCGCTTTCGCGGTGCGCTGCAACGCCCGCCGAGCTGCGCTGCGCGCAGCGCCAGCTCGGTAGGGCACACGGTCGCGACCGGCCGGTCGAGCACCGCAAGCGCTGATCCTCGAGGTCTGACGCCGTCAGGACCGCACCGTCGGACAGCGCGACCGCGACCGCGAGATCGAGTTCGCTGCGGCGCTCGCAGCTCAACGCAGATTTTGCGACGACCATCAAAAGCAGGGCCCTGTCTGCGCCATCAGGCGGCGCGTCTGGACCTTGCTCAGGACGAACCAAGAACGACTACAGACATCCGTAAAGGATCAGCCTGGTCGTCACGCCGGGGTGCGCTTGGGCGGCGAGGCGGGAGTGTCCGGTTCGGCGCGTGGTTGTCGGATGGGTCGCTGTGTATTTGTGTTGAACGCGTTGGCGAGCTTGCTGAGGGCGCGGCGCTCGATCTGGCGAACGCGTTCGGCACTGAGACCCAGCTGGTCGCCGATCTGGCGTAGGGACCGCTCTTGGCCGTCGTCGAGTCCGTAGCGGCCTTGCAGCACGGTGCGCTCACGGTCGGATAGGCAGGCCAGCAGGGTGTGCAGTTCCTCGACCTCGATGTCTGTCAGCACGCGCTCGTATTCATCTTCGGCTAACGGGTCGATGAGCAGCTCACCGAACGTGCCGATCTCGCTGTCGTCTCGGGTCTGCTCCAGGGCTCGTGGCGCGCGTTCGGTCGCGAGGAGGGCATCGACTTGCTCAAGGGACAGACCGCAGCGCTCAGCCAGCTCGGCGCGACCGGGTTGACGGCCGGCGAATTGGAACGCGTCGTAGTGTGCTTGCTTGAGGCGTGCGAGGTGACGCAGCGCGCGGTCAGAGAGCACGACGGGACGCGTGAGCTCCGAGACGAGTTGCTGCATCGCCTGACGCACCCACCATGTGGCATAGCCCCAGAATGGGATGCCGCGGTCGGGGTCAAAGCGTTCCAGCGCGCGCAGCACGCCGACGACGCCCTCTTGCAGCAGCTCGAGGCGTTGAACCTGACCGCTACGATACGTGCGAGCGGCGGCGTTGATCAGCGGCATGTAGGCCTCGATCAGCTGCGCGCGGGCGGTGCCGTCACCAGCCTTTGCCGCTTCGACGAGGCGCCGCTCGGTGCTTTCGGGCAGGGTCGGGCGGCGGCCCAGTGAAGCGACGTAGCTGCCGTCGCTGATGCTGCGCAGCGTTACGGGGCGCTTCAGGTCACGGGCCAGCTGATGATCGAGCGTCTGTCCACGGGACATCTCGCCGCGGAGATCTTCGACAGCGTCGTGACTCTCGTTACGCTGTGGATCTCCTGCGAAGTTCGCGGTCATGTCTTCATTCCGATGCGGCGAGGCCATGAGTGGTCCGGTTCAAGCAGTCGCACGTGCAATACCCCGTCGGTGAGCGTGACGTGCACGGAGTCGGGGTTGAGGGCCGGGCCGTTGGACCCCGATCGCGGGCCGAAGCACGTACAGCCGATCCTCGCGCTCGGTTCAGTCTGACACAGGTCGTGGCTAAGCCGCTCGAGCCAGGCGGACCGGTCGGGCAACGTAAACGCGGCGCAAGGTCCCTGCCGAGCGTCGTGCGTGCCGTCGGGCAACTCAACCTGCCAGGAGACACGCCGAGCCCCGACCGCAACTTGCCCTTCGGGGGGTTGACACTGCGCTGACGCGGCCTAGTTCTTACGCCAGATGGTTTCTTGTACGTGAACCTCATAGCACGAAACAACGGACACCTGACGGTGACGGTAACCGAAGGGAGGTGATAGGCACTGTTCTTGGGCTCTCCGTTTGCTCCGTTGAGTGCCAGTCTTCGCCCGTCCGCTGACTTCATACCGCCGGCGGACATCGCGGTCAGCGACGACGATGTGCTCCTGACGCGGGATGTGCCGGGCCGGCCTCGATGATCTGCCGATGGGGACCTTGACGTCGACGCCATCAGGGCGAGTGTGCAACACGGCGTGCTGACGCTGAGCTTTCCCAAACCCGAGCGGTTCAAGCCAAAGATCATCGCGATCGACGCGAAGGAGCACGAGCAGCTCGAACCCGCGGTAGCATAAATCGTTGCAGGTGGTTCCTGCGATCAGGCGCTTTACGGCCGTGGACCGCCACCAGCGCCGGCCGGCCCCGCCTTCGCGCAAGGCATCGCTGAGATCGCAGGGCAGCCACCACGGGCGATCGAGGGTAGCCGCTGATCACGTTGTAAGGCACACGCTTCGCGCGTCAGGTGCACCGCGAGCCGGGCTGCCCCCCTGGAGAGGTGCACTGCGCGAATGAGCGAGCCGCCCCGGCAGGATTCGCACCGCCGTCCGGGCAGGAGGTTCTCTCCCCTCGCTGCCTCGGGCGGCTCGCTTCTGTTGTGTCGCGATGCCCGCCGAACGCTGCTGCGCGGTGGATTGAAACTTGCGCTACACGGCCTAATCAACATAGGTGCGAGCTAGGGATATACAAGCGAGGTGATCGTGATGGCACGCACGAGGATGATCCGGCGTGAGTTGCGCGACCGCATCCGGTCGGTCATGGATCGCTTCCGGTGGCCGGGGGGCCGCCCGCCGCACATAGGCGGCGCAGTCCCCGCCTGCGTAGTTGGATCCGCGCCGCTGACCGGTGTGGATCGCGTGTCTGGGCAGGGGCTGTCCTTCGAACTGGCGGAGCTGGTTGGGTGGTAGCAGGACGCTTGCCGAGGCGGTGGTGATTGATCTTGGGACGATGAACTGGTGGTGGCGACGGTCACCGAGGGTGTCCGCGCAAGTCATCACGAACGCGGAGGGAGGCGCGGACCACCCCTTCAGCGGTCGCCTACATCAATGATGGCCAGCGGCTGGTGGGGCAGGGGCGCCAAGCGCCAGGCGATCCTCGGCTCACGGGCGACGATCTACTCGGCCAAGGACGCCTCAGAATGCATCAACACCCAGGCTTGTTGGTCCAGATCGCCCCGACAGACCGGCTCGTCTTGATCGGCCGTAATCGGCAACTCCACAGATCGTTTGTGGCCGCAGATCGCCGCGAGTGTCGTGGGCCATTCTCGTCAGTGTGTGGCGTCGTCCTGATCATGAGGGGACTGCTGCTATCGCTGTTCGGTGCGCCCGCCGGCGCGCCCGGTGCAAGCACACCGGGCGCGCGATCCGAAGCGGGCGACGGTCAAGGGGGAGGGACCGAACGCGCCTTCGGTGCGTTCAGGGATCGGGTTTCCTGGGCGCGGCGGATCGCAAACGCGGCATGGCGCGCGTGCGTCTGACGATCTGCTTGCGTGGACGTCCAACGGGCGCACGGACGTTCTCACACACCCGAATTGGGTACAACGCGTGGGCGGGCGTGCCGCCCACGCAGCTGCGGTCGCATCAGGCCGCGCCTGCCGGGGATCGCCTGGCGGGCCACGGTCCGGTTCAACGAGCCCGCAAGGAGGGGGCAGTCCATGAGTCAGCAGATGGCGCAACCCGCCCACCATGAGTGGCAGGAGGTGTTGGACGCCATCACCGCGCGCCACGCCGGCCAGCCGGTGACCGTCCAGGTTCTGAGCGCCGAGCAGGGCAGCCAGCTGCTGGCCGATCACGACGCGCTGGCTCACATCATCTATCGCGAGAGCGACGACGTGCTCGTCGTCTGCTTCAACAGCGCCCACGACAACGACGTGCGCCGCGAGCACATCGTCAAGCGCCCCTTCTCGATCATCTTCGACGGGCCGGCCGATGCGCTTGAGCGCATCGACATCGAAGGCGCTGACGGCGCGCGTACGCTGATCACCCTGCACCACCAGCACGCCGACGCCCCAGGCACGCCGTAGCGCCTCCTCGAGCTGCAGTCCAGACACTCGACGACAGCCATGGCGCCACCGTCGCCGTCCGGCCGTCGCTGACGTACTGCGACCATTGCGATGGCCAGCTCAAACCCGCTAGGCGCATGATGACGGACTGTGTAAGCGCCACATCAGTGCTGGGCAGGTAGCTTGGATATCGCCTGGAGGCCCGCCCGGCATGTGCGCGTCTGAGGGACCACGGCTCGCCTTCCCCGCCGTACGCCGCGGCTTCCTCTGTGACTGACCAGGGCCCCGTGTGCCGTACCCCCGCGTGGGCCCGCGGGTCCCCGCGTCTGGCCTGCTCAGTTCCGTGCGCCGCGTGTGCGTGAACCCACTGGGGTCCGCAACGCGCCTTGACCAACGCGCCGGCCCGCGCCCGTGCTGACATTCGCCGCGAGCGCTGCAGCACCACTCGTTGCGGTC
>DASVPU010000295.1:0-1854 GCA_036389475.1 Solirubrobacteraceae bacterium | reverse complement strand
GCCGTATGGACGCCCAGCGCGCGCGCTGAGCTCACCGCGATCGACATCCACCAGCGGGCAGTGCCGCCGGCTGTGAGCTGTCCGCTACTCGACAAGGAAGCGCACCGTCGATCGACGCCCCGAGTGCGGCAGACCGACACCAGCCATCTAAGCCGAGTCTTCGTCGCGATCTGTCGAGTCTTCGCCGAGCCCGAGCTTGTCAAGCCTGGCCGATCGTCCTGCGGGCATCCGTCGGCGAGATGTCCAGCCGTTATCAGCTGGAGTGCGTCAGTCATCGGGTGCTCGCCTCGGTTGATGCACGCTCGTCGGATGAAAGGGGGGTGCCAGGCCACACATAGAGTGGACGTCGTGGGCGCTCTCTCCGTTGTGCTCGGCGATATGGCTCGAGCCGAGCACTGCAGTTGGCGACGGCGCGGCCGATCACTGGGGTGGGCTTCGGGCGCACTGGCACGGGGAACATGCCCTAGTGCGCTCGGAGCCCGCTTCGGTCGCGGTTCAGGATCCCTTATCGCGGCTGACCGTTCACTGATCTGCTTGTGGTCAGGGGACGTTGTTGTCGGGCGTCGCGTTGGAGGGCCCGGTAGACCGTGGATCGCGTGATGCCGAACAGGTCGGCGAGTTCGGTGGTGCTGTGCTCGGCGGCGCGATATAGCGCGACGAGGTGCGCCTCCTGACGCGGGTTGAGCTTGGGCTGCTTGCCGCGCAGGCGCCCTTTGGCCTTGGCGACGCGCATGCCTTCCGTGGTGCGCAGCCGGATGAGGTCAGACTCGAACTCGGCGACCATCGCCAGGACGTTGAACAGCAGCCGCCCGACCGGGTCGGTCGGGTCGTGCACCGAGCCGCCGATGCTGAGCTTGACGTCGCGGCGCGTGATGTCCTGGAGGATGTCGCGGGCGTCAGGCAGCGACCGCGCGAGGCGATCGAGCTTTGTGACGACGAGGTGTCGCCGGCGCGGCACGCCGCGAGCGCTTCGCGCAAGCCGGGCCGCTGGCGGTTGGTACCGCTGAGGCCGTGATCAACGTAGGTCCGATCGCTGCTGACGCCCAGCAGCGACAGCGCGTCGCGTTGGGCGCTGAGGTCCTGCTGGTCTGTTCAGACGCGGGCGTAGCCGATCAGCAGCGGGGCCATGAAGCTCCTCCTTGAGGTTGACCGGCGTCCGGTAGCGGCTGTGCCGCAGGTCCGTGACCACGACGCAGCCGGCACGCCGGCCAGGATGTTCGAGCAGCATTCGCGACCGACGGCGTCCCGACGCGCGCGGTCTACGGAACGCCCGTGGCCGCGTCCGCAAACTGGGCGAGAGCGACCCGGCGGCGTTCCGTGGCGGGTTCCTGGGCAGGGACAGGTGGACGTGGCGGGAGATCGCCGGCGTCCGCCGTCGAGGTCCGCAGCGAACAACAGATGACTACCTCTTCGATCGCGCGCTACCGTTCACGCGCGTGAGCGAAACGTTGACGCTGACCGCGGTCTTTACCCCCGATGACGACGGCTGGACGATGGCCCAGCTGGCCGAATGGCCAGCGGTCGTGACCTGCGGACGCACCGTGGAGGAGGCGCGCGCGATGCTGCTCGACGCTGCGCGCGAGATGGTCGCCTCCTACCGCGACGAGGGCCGCGAGCCGCCGATCGGCGGCGGACACGTCGAGCAGGTCACGATCGACGTCGCCGCCGCTTGAAGCGCCGCGAGCTGGAGCGTCACCTCACGGCTCACGGCTGTGATGTGCTGCGCGAGGGCGCGAACCACACGATCTGGCGCAACCAGCCCGCCGATCTGCGCGCGCCCGTCCCCCGGCACCGCGAAATCCCGACCGTTACTGCACGGGCGATCTGCCGCCAACTCGCGATACCTCCGCCAGC
>DASVPU010000294.1:0-4488 GCA_036389475.1 Solirubrobacteraceae bacterium | reverse complement strand
ACCTACTACTACCTCACGGCCGCCCCTGACCTGCTCGCCCTGGTGGCCACACGACTGGAACCCACCCCGGAAAGGACTCCCGATGACCAGCCTGGCACCGACGCTTGAGGCGTACTTCACCGAAGGACTGATCCGTCAACGACGGGCCAGCCCGCACACGATCGCCAGCTACCGCGACACGTTCCGACTCCTGCTCGCCTACATCCAGCGGACGACCGGGACGCCGCCATCGCGGCTGCAGATCACCAACCTCGACGCGGCAACGATCGGCGCGTTTCTTCAGCACCTCGAGCAGGAGCGCCAGAACAGCGCCCGCACCCGCAACATCCGGCTCGCCGCGATCCACTCCTTCTTTCACTACTGCGCGCTGCGCCACCCCGAGCACGCCGCCCTGATTCAACGCGTCCTCGCGATCCCGCGCAAACGCGCCCAGAAACGCACCGTCACGTTCCTCACCGCGGTCGAGACGCAAGCGCTGCTCGACGCCCCGAACCGATCAACATGGGCCGGCCGGCGCGACCACGCGCTGCTGCTCACGGCCGTCCAGACCGGGCTGCGTATCTCCGAGCTGCTCGGCCTCACCCGCGCCGATACGCAGCTCGCTACCGGCGCGCACGTCCGGACGATCGGCAAAGGCAGAAAGGAACGGGTCGCGCCGCTGACCAAGCAGACCATCGCGGTGCTCCGCGCCTGGCTGCGCGAAACCACCGCCCAACCGGGAAGCCCGCTGTTTCCCTCGCGCAATGGCGGCACGCTAACCCGCGACGCGATCGAGCGGCGCCTCGCCCAGCACGTCCAGGCCGCACAGCATGCCTGCGCGTCGCTGCGATCCAAGCGGATCACGATGCACACGATGCGTCACACCGCGGCGATGAACCTGCTCACGGCCGGCGTCGACACCTCAACGATCGCGCTGTGGCTCGGACATTATGCGGGTGATCGTTGTCAAGCGCCCCGGTTCAGAGGCCGCGGAATCGAGGTCATCGGTCATGAGGCTTGGGCATCGAGTCGGGCCAGGAGCCCGTCGAAGATCTTCTGGCGGCCGACCTGTCCCTTCTCGGCGGCGTCGTCGCGCTGGCGCTGGAGGGTGGGCCGGAACTCGAGTGTGGTCTGGAAGTAGGTGCACGATTCGCAGATCGACTCGAAGTGGCAGTCCAGGCCGATCGGCCGGGCGCAGTAGCCGTTGCCGAGCATCCGCCTGTGCATCTCGGCGCGGAGCTTTCGCATCTCGGCGCCCTCGGCGGTCGCGGGGAGTTCTTTGGGCTGGTCGTAGAGCGCCTCGACCTTCTCGGAGACGCTGAAGTACTCCTCGGCGACGGTCCGGTTGGCGATCTTGGCGTAGACCATCGTCATCCGCATCGACTTGTGGCCCAGCAGCGCGGCGATCGCCTCCAGCGACATGCCGCGGTTGATCGCCTGGGTCGCGAGCGTGTGCCGCAGCTGGTGCGGGGTCACGTGCCCGATCCCGGCGTCGCGGGCAGCGCTGGCGACAGCGTCCTGGACGCGCTGCTTGCCGATCCGGCGACCGCGCTCGACGAACAGCCACGGCTCACGCAGCCCGGCGGGACGCTGCGCGACCCACTCGTCGAGCATCTCCTTGAGCTGCGGATGCAAGGGGACGTAGCGATCGGTGCGCAATTTCCCGAGCGGCACGTGCAGCCAGTACGCCGAGCCGATCTGCACGACCGAGTCGACCTTCAGATCGAGGAACTCGCCCTTGCGAAGCCCGGTCCGAGCGAGGAACTCGACCGCCAGGCGCGTGAACGGATCTGGGTGCTCGCGTGCGGCACGCAGCAGCTTCGCCGCGGCGGCGTCATCGATGAACCGCGGCAGCGGCTCGTCGCGGCGCGGAATGTCACCGGCGAACATCAGCACCCGGGTCGGGGCGTCCTCACCCGCCCACTCGGTCAGGCGCTCCAAGCAGACGCGCAGCGTCCCGAGCTGCTCGGCCAGCCCGATCTTCGAGAGCCGCCCGCCGCGAACCGACGGCCGCTCGGCCAGGTGGCGCTTGTAACGCTCGATGTGGTCGCGGCGCAGATCGGCGACCGCCGTGACCTCCGGCGCGTCTGTGGTCAGCCAGCTGGCGAACTCGCGCAGGACCGCCTCGACCCGGACCATCGTCGCCGGCCGCAGCGATAGGCGCATCTGCTCGATATAGCCCTGCAGCGTCGCGCGCAGGCGCGGTGGGACCGCCGCCCACTGCCGGTCGCGGACCGCGGACTTGTCGGGGTGGCGTTTGCGCGGCGGCGTGTCGATTACGCCGGCGTGAAACAGCGTCGCCTCGGCGCCGTGCAACCTCGTCGTCAGCGGCCGCGCTCGCAACGGATGATCCGGGTGCAGCCGGCGGGTCGCGGCGATCAGCTGCTCACGGCCGGCGTCCAGCTGGGCTTTGGTCAACCGCTCCGGTGCGACGCCGGCGAGCGCGGCGACCTTCGCAATCGCCCACCACTGCAGCTCGGCGGATTTGGGATCGAACCCGAGCTCGGCGGCGACCCGCATGAACCGCTCGTGGAACTCGCGATGCACCCATATCGCGACCTTGCCGATCCGTAGCTTGCTCGCGATCAGGTACTCGGCCGTGGGACGCACGCGACCGGTGATGATCAGCCACGCCAGCAGCCGCCGATCATGACCTCGGACCGCCAACTGCTGATCAAGCGGCAGACCCGCCCACCCGTCGACCCCGACGCGCAGCAAGAACGCGCGCGCCGGAGAAGTGACCTCGTTCTCAGCGAACTGGCCGGCGGCCTGAAGATCGGCGCGATAAGCGGCGACCAGTTCCTCGGCGTGGGGGTCGCGCTCCAGTCGGGTCACGACGCGAGCTCTCCGGCGAGCGGGTCAAGCTGCGCGTCGATCGCCTCGGCAGCAGCCAGATACTCGCGCTCAAGCCAATCATTCGCGAGATGCAGATAGATCCGCGTGGACTCGATCGAAGCGTGCCCGGCCTGCGCTTGCACCGCCTCCAGCGCCATCCCTTGCTCCCGCAACCGCGTCAAGCACGTGTGCCGCAGCTGATGGCACGTGCACCGCGCAATCCCGGCGCGTGCCCGCGCGCCGGCCAGCACCTCATCCAACCCCGACGGTGACAGCGGCAGCCCACGCCGTGGGCCCTTCAACACCACGAAGCACGCCTCGGTCGTCGCCTCGGCGGGACGCTCGAGCTCGAGATACTCGCCGAGCGCGGCGAAGAACCGGGTCGAGACCGGCACGATCCGCTCGCGCCCGCCCTTGCCGCACGTGATGTGCACCCGCCGCTCGCCGACGTTCACGTCACGCAGCCGCAGGCCGAGCACCTCGCAGCGGCGCAAGCCGCCCAGCAGCATCGCCAGCACCATCGCCCGATCCCGGTGCGTGCGCAGCGCGCCCAGCAGCGCGTCGACCTCCGCCGGCGAGAGCACCCGCGGCAACGTCCGCGGCGTGCGCACCAGCCGCACCCCACCCCGGCCACGCCGCCCAGGCCGCCGCGACGCTAACCCGCGCGAGACCGGGTTGCTCGTCACCCCTGCGTCGCCGCGCGCCAGCAGATACTCAAACAAGCCCGCCACGCTCGACAAGCGCCTGGCGATCGTGCGCGCCGCCAGCCCCGCCTCGCCGTCCTCGATCCGCACGACCTTCTCGCCGCGGCGCGGCGTGCGCTGCTCGGCCAAGAACGCGAACACGTCCGCCGACGTGACCGCCGCCGGCTCCTTGCCGATGACCTCGAAGAACACCTTCAGGTCATACGCCGTCGCCAGCCAGGTGTTCGTCGCGCCGCGCGCGGCGACGAACTCCAGATACTCATCCAACAGCGGATGTCCGAGCGTGATCGCGACAAGCTCGCCACCTTCCACCACGCGCGTCAAGCCCGGCACGAACGTCATCGCTTGGCTCCTTCCGCTCACGAACAAGCGAAACGATGGACCCCCTCCCGGACGGCGCGCACGCGGTAGGCGCTCCGCTCCGGTCGCCCACGGCGACCTCCGCTACGCGCCCACCGCGTAGCCAGAGCCAGCCCTAAACCGGAGGCGACGAGGTTCACCGCGGGATCCTTGGCGCAGCTGCCATATCACCCGCATATCCAACACGAGCAGGAACGCACCACGCACATCTACCTGCACGCCGACCTCGAACTCAAGCAACGCACCTTGGACCGGATCACGCCTCC
The DNA here is from genome assembly GCA_036389475.1 of Solirubrobacteraceae bacterium. GTDB lineage: Bacteria > Actinomycetota > Thermoleophilia > Solirubrobacterales > Solirubrobacteraceae > CADCVQ01. The sequence continues at coordinate 344 of DASVPU010000294.1, read as the reverse complement.
TGAGGGCCGCCCAGGCCGCTACCGAGCACCCGACACTCTGCTCGCCTTCCTTGAGGGCCTATAGCCGGCCCGCGCTACCGCTGCGCGGCCGAGAGCGAGCGCGCCACCTACGATTCGGCGGTGAGTTCCTCGCTGACTGTTCGCGCGGCTCGGGTCGAGGACGTCGCGCAGATGGCGGGCGTGAATGTGCGGTGCTGGCAGGAGACCTATCGGGGGCGCATGTCGGACGCGGTGCTCGATGACCCCGGCTTCCTGGCTGCTCGGCAGCGGTTTTGGACTGCCGCGTTGACTGACGAGCGCTATCGCGAGAACCGCGTGGCTGTCGCCGAGCGGGATGGCGAGCT
>DASVPU010000293.1:0-10513 GCA_036389475.1 Solirubrobacteraceae bacterium | reverse complement strand
TCACGGCCACCGCCGTCGCGGCCGCCGGCAACCGCCAGACCAAGAGGGTGACGGTGCGCATTCGCCGCTGATATGACGGGCCATCCTGGTCGTATGAAAGGACGTGCGATCGAGAAGGGTGTATCGGGTTTGTCGCTCTCTCGGCGACAAAGTCGGAACACCCCCAGGATGACCAGACCACCGGGTGATCTACGGCTGTACCTACTCTCCCAGCAGACGTACGGCTTCTGGCTGACAACGACGCGGCTATCGTCAGCGCGATGAAGTTGGTGCGCCCGCTGGCGACGATCGCAACGTTGGTGGCGACGTTCGCAGCCGCGGTTCCTGCCGCCGCACTGCCCGACGATCCCGATCGCGAGCAGGCCGCAGGCAATCCGACTGCTCTGGAACAGGCGCGCGAGGAATCCGGCATCCATGATGCCCCGCTCACGCGCTATGACCTGCCGCCGGGGGTGCTGCGCCTGACGCGTAGCGAGCTCTTGGCGGCCAACCACGAGGATCTCGAGATCTCGGTCACGCTCGATCGCGATGTCGCAGACGGCGTGCTCGAGCTGACCCTGCCGTCGCGGTGGGTCGGGCGCTCGGGCGTGAGCGATCTGCGCTACGGCCGCCTGACCGAAACCGGCCGCGCGTCGGGTCCCGGCGTTGACGCCAGCCGCAGCGAGCGGCTCGTGCGCTTCGCCTTCACCGGCGCCATCAAGGGCGACTCGGCGAGCCTCAGGCTGTCCGACGAAGGCATTCCGGCCGGGCGCTACGAGCTGCCCTACCGCTGGAGCGACGCCGAAAACGTCACCGGCGCGGAACGCAAGGCGGAGGTGATCTTCTACGCGCCGGTGCGCGAGGAGATCGAGGGCGCTCACGCTCGCGATTGGCAGTACCTGCTGCGCGACACGAACGTCACCAACGACACCACGGCCGAGTCCGAGACATTCCTGACGGTGGTGCCCGGCAACCGGCAGCGCTTCGTCGTGGGTGTCAACAGCAACGCTGCGAGCGCCGGCTACAACGCGTGGATCACCAACAACGGCGGCGCCTCGTTCACGAAGGCCCCGGTGTCGCCCCTGCTCGACGCGCCGGCAGAGTCGGGTCCGGAGGCCGGGGACCTGTGCTGCGATCCGATGTCCGCAGCCGACGCTGCGGGCAACGTGTGGTACGGCGGCGTGTCGTTAGCCAACGGCGCAGGCATTCCCAGCCGCATCGTCGTCACCCGTCTCGCGGCGCCGGCCGCCGTGGCGTTCGGACCGACGGTCGGTCTCCCCGAGCGGACGGGGACCGGGACCCAGGACAAGCCGATGATGACGATCGACAACTCACCGGCAAGCCCGACGTTCGGTCGCCTGTACGTGATCTGGAACGAGGTGCTCGGCGGGATCGACATCGTCATGTCCGAGTGCAACACCCGGCCGGCCGGAGTCCTCAACGCCGCCCACTGCGACAACGCCGACAACTGGACGGCGCCGATCGATGTAGCACCGGTCACCGGCAGCTACATCTACGCCGACGTCGCAGTTGGGCCCGACGGCAAGGTCTACGTCGTGTGGTGGGACTACTCGGCGACCAACGCGATTCGTGGGGACGTGTGCGATCCCGCCCTCCAGAACTGCGCATCGTCTGCGGGCTGGGGAACGCCGCAGACGATCGCCACGCTCGACGCCACGAGCGCGACGCCGATCTCGTTCGCGTGCCCGATCCTCGCGCAGCCCGGCGGCAGAGCCTCGCCGTCGCCGCAGGTCGACGTCGACCGCTCCGGCGGGCCGAGCAACGGCCGCGTCTACGTCACCTGGAGTGACCTGCGCGCCGGCAGCGGCACGACAAAGTGCAACAACCCACCGACCAATCCCGCCCAGCCGCCCGCCGCCTCGCACCTGACGTGGGACACGTTCGTCGCCTCGGCGAGCGGTGGCCTGCCGGGCAGCGCCAATCCATCCGCTTCCGTCGCCACACGATTGCTGGCCGACGGCGAGGCCGGTGGGCAGGCGAACTCCGACGACTGGTTTCCGTGGCTGGCCGTTGATCAGACCAATGGGCAGGCGTGGGCCGACTTCTATTCGACGCGCGAAGACGCCGCGCGCAAGGCGACGCAGTTCTATGTGCGCAGCGTCACCCCGGCCCCAAGCGCGCACGTACTCGGTGCGCTGCGCCGGGTGTCCAGCGCGCCGTCGAACTACAGCGCCTTCGCGTGCTGCGGGTTCGGCAACGACTACGGCGACTACACCAGCATCGATGCGACGCAGGGCGTGGCGCTTCCGGTCTGGTCTGACAAGCGCGCCGGGCTGTCCGGAGAGGCCTTCGTAGATACGGTCCTGAGCCCGTTCCTCACTCCCGACGCCCAGACGCTCGACGACTCGGCTGGCGCCGGCGGCGACGGCGACGGCCTGCTTGAGCGCACCGAGTCCTTCCGGCTGACCAAGCAGTTGCGCAACAGCGGTACCGCGGCGGCGACCGGCGTGACCGGGACGCTGACGGCGCCTGCGACGGCGGGGCTAGCGCTCACCCAAGCAAGCTCGCACTATCCCGACCTCGCGGTCGGCGCAACCCAAGCCAATACGGCCGCCTTCACGGGCTCGATGGCCGGCGACGCCCCCTGCGGCTCGCCGGTCACGATGACCTTGCAGGTCACGACGGGAACCGAACCGGCGTTCGTGCCCGTGACCATTCCGACGGGCTGCGATCCGCCGCCTGCGCCGCCTGCGCCACCGCCACCGCCGCCCGTGGACTCGTCGATCGTCTTCCGGCTCACGGGCGCCACCGTGCAACGGCCGCTGCGCAAGAGCGCTGGGATCGTCGTGACGCTCGCGTGCCCGCAGGAGAGCTGCCGCGCGACCGTGAAGGGGACCGTGACGGTGCCGGCTCGCAGCCGGCGCGGGAACGCGAAGAAGCTCGCCTTGAAGAGCACGAGGGTCGCCTTGGCCAAGGGCAGGCCGGCCAAGCGCAAATTCAAGGTTTCAAAGAAGCTGCGCAGCCAGATCCTGCGCGCGCTGCGCAGCAAGCGCACCCGCAACCGCGTCAAGGCGCTCATGACGGCGACGGCGGTCGATGCTTTTGCCAACAAGGCGACGAGGAAGCTGACCGTCAAGGTCCGCCGCTGAGGGTGCGCCCGCGCCGTCTCATCGCGTGCGCAGGCTGCGCAGCGGCAGTGTGGAGCGCGCAGGCGCCGGCCGCCGGGACGCCACCCACCCGCTTCGAGTTGCCGGCCGGCGTTCTGGCGCTGTCTGACTCCAACGTGCCCGCGGGCGCCGGTGCGAAGATCACGTTCTCGGTGAGCCTTGACCGTGCGGTGAAGGTCGGCAGGCTCGCGCTGACCCTGCCGCGGCTGTGGATGCGGCGGTCGCCGGTGAGCGGCCTTCGCTACGCGCAGCTTCCGGCGCGCGGGCGCGGGTCGAGCGGACGGGCGAAGGCCACCCGTGCGTCGGGCGTCGTCAGCTTTGGGTTCATCGCGGCCCGAAAGCGCGATGCGGCGAGCTTCGACGTACGCGACAACGGCATCCCCGCCGGCACCTACCGCTTGCCCTTCAGCTGGCGCGAAGGCGGCAAGACCCGAGCGCGGGGGACGGCGAGGGTCGTGTTCTACGGGCGTCAGCGTCCGCGCTGACCGCGCGGGTGAGCGCGCGTCGCAGGCGCTGAGCGCGACGCGGAAAGGCGTGCCGGCGCGCGACCAGGGGCGTAGCATCTGACGGATCCCGCCGGCCGCCGAAGGAGGCACGCGATGTCGAAGCTCATCCGCATGGACCACACCGGACACTCGACGGTCGCCGAGTGGACATTCAAAGACCCGGCGGCGGTCGAGGCCGCCGTGCAATCCTTTCGCGCAGAGCTCGAGCGAGGCTACCTCGCGATGGTCAGCACGGGGCCCGGGCACGCCGAGCAGGTCCGCGAGCTGCCCGTGGACGCAGACCTCGTGATCTTGCGCCTGCCGATCTCCGGCGGCTGACCGCTCCACAGGGTGGGCGCGCACGCTCAGCCGTTGGATGTTCTGCCGGAGACGGAGGCGGTCCACTGGCGCCCGCGCGTGGACGCGACGCGGCTGCGCCGCGTCGGGAGCCTCTGGACGCTGACCACGGTCGCGCACGTCGTGCCGTTCGTGGGTGCAGCGGCGCTGCTGATGGTCCTGCAGCCGCTGGCGCTGCCGGTGGCGATCGCCTGCCTCGCGCACGCGTGGGTGATCCCCGAGCTCTACGCCCAGCGCGGCGCGAACGTGCTGCGCCCGCGCGGCAGGGCGGCGGACGAGCCCGAGCGGCGATCGGTCGGTCTGCTCGGCGACCTCGTCGGGCACGATGCCCGTGAGCTGCACGCGCGCACCGGCCTCGTGCTCGAGCCCGGCCGGCTCGGGCCGTGGATCGTCGGCGAGGCCGGCGCCGTGCTCCTGCACGGACGCCGCCTGCGCAAGGTCTTCTGCTACTGCATCAAGGTCGACGCGCGTGCCATTGCTGCGACAGGCGGCGCGCAGCCGCTGCCCAGCGGGGATCGCATCGCGCACCTGCTGCTCGCGCTGCGCGCGGACGAGCAGGGATTCGCGACCGTCGCCAACCTCACGTTCGCCGGGGCGCGCTGGCGGTTGCGCAGGCGGATGCCCGCGACGGCGAGACGCGCCGTGGATGCAGCGCTTTGCGGGTTGGACAACGCGTCGAGGGTTGCCTCCTGAACTTCCGACAGGGGTCCAAGGCGCTGCATGGTGACGCCCGCCACCATGCTTGACATGGCTCCCGCCCTGGATCTCACTCGTCGCATTCTCATGCCGATCGCCGGACCGCCGTCTTCCTCACCGAAGGCTCAACGCGTGGGTCGTTACAGGCTCACCCGCGTTTCCATGTACACCCGACCAGACCCATCGCTGGACCGCTTCGGGCACCTGCGCCGGAGCTATGACTGACGCTCCTCTCGCATTGCGCTAGCCCGGTTGCCGGGGGAGTACGCTTGGTCGATGTCCACCTCCACATCTTCAGGCGCCTCCCTCGGCAAGAGGGCGATCGCAGCCCTCGTCCTGATCGTCGCCGCCTATGTCCTGTTCAAGGTTCTGCTGGCCTCGCTCGCGGTACTCGGGACGGTTCTGCTCGTCCTCGTGGCGGTCATCGCGGTCATCTGGGCCATAGGCGTCCTCTGACAAGGCGCCGGCTGCCGTGGCCGGGGGCGCCTACATCGTCATCGCGCTGAGCTTCGCGCTGGCCGGCGGCATCGTCGGGCGCCTCAAGGGCAGTTCCTTCTTCATCTGGTTCATCGTCTCCGGCCTCATTCCGGTGATCGGCCTGCTCACCGCGATCGCCTACCGCTCCGAGCGCGACGAGCTGCGACGCGAGTGCCCGCAGTGCGGGCGCATCTGCAAGCTCCATGATGCGATCTGCGTGCGCTGCGGGTGCGAGCTGGAGTTCCCGGACTCGGCGATCGCAGCGGAGTCGACGGTGCTGGGCTCCCGCTAGACTCGCTTGGATTCGCTGGCCCGTCGGGCCGGCCCGTCTCTGCTGAGAGGAGGTCGTGACATGCGTGCGGTCGATGCCATCATGGAGTGCTTGAAGGCGGAGGGTGTCGAGGTCGTATTCGGCCTCCCCGGCGGCGCCAACCTTCCCACCTACGACGCCTTCGTCGACGCCGGCATCCGGCACGTGCTCGTGCGCCACGAGGCCGGCGGTGGCCACGCCGCCGAGGGCTATGCCAAGGCGACCGGCAAGGTCGGCGTCGCGTTCGCGACCTCCGGTCCCGGGGCGACGAACGTCGTCACGCCGATCGTCGACGCGATGATGGACTCCGTGCCGACGGTGTTCATCACCGGCCAGGTGCGGACCGACCTCATCGGAACCGACGGCTTCCAAGAGACCGACACGCTCGGCATCACGATGCCGGTCGTCAAGCACTCCTACCAGATCCGCTCGCCGCTGGAGATCCCGCGCGCGATCCACGAGGCGTTCCACCTCGCGCGATCGGGCAGGCCCGGACCGGTCGTGGTCGACATTCCGGTCGATGTCAGTCGCGCGGACATCGCCTACGAGCCCGTGACGGACGTGCACCTGCCCGGCTACCAGCCGACGACGGACGGCAACACGAAGCAGATCCGCCAGGCGGCGAAGGCGATGGCCTCGGCGCGCCGGCCGGTGATCTACGCGGGCGGCGGCATCGTCAACGCCAACGCCTCGAAGGAGCTCGTCGAGTTCGCCACATCGGATCGCTTCCCGGTCACCTGCACGCTGATGGGCCTTGGAGGCTTCCCCGCACCGCATCCGCAGTGGCTCGGGATGCTCGGCATGCACGGCACCCGGACGGCGAACTACGCGATGGACGAGGCGGATCTCATCTGCTGCGTCGGCGCGCGCTTCGACGACCGAATCACCGGCAAGCTGTCGGAGTTCGCCCCGAACGCGAAGTTCATCCACGTGGACATCGACCCGGCCGAGATCTCCAAGAACATCCCGGCGCACATTCCGATCGTCGGCGATTGCAAGAACGTCCTGACGAAGCTCGTCAAGGAGTACCGCGCTCTCGAGAACGTGCACTCGTCACGGCTGGACGACTGGTGGTCGAAGATCGCCGGCTGGCAGTCGAAGTGGCCGCTGCGCTACGAGGACTCGATCGACTCCGAGATCAAGCCGCAGTACATGGTGCAGGCGCTGTACGAGGCGACCGGGGGCGACGCGATCGTCACCTCGGACGTCGGTCAGCACCAGATGTGGGCGGCGCAGTACTACCACTTCAGCCGGCCGCGCCGGTGGATCAACTCCGGCGGCCTGGGGACGATGGGCTTCGGCCTACCGGCAGCGCTCGGAGCGGCCGTCGGCTGCCCGGACAGGACAGTCGTCTGCATCGCCGGGGACGGCTCGATCCAGATGAACATCCAGGAGCTCGCGACCTGCTCGCAGGACAAGATCCCGGTGAAGGTGTTCATCATGAACAACGGCTACCTCGGAATGGTCCGCCAGTGGCAGGAGCTGTTCTGGGACAAGCGCTACTCGCACGTCGACATGGGCTCCTATCCGGACTTCGTCAAGCTCGCCGAAGCCTACGGCGCGACGGGGATGCGCTTCACCGACAAGTCGACGCTCGTGGACGACATGAAGACCGCCCTGGAGACCGAAGGCCCGGTGCTCGTCGACGTGCGCGTCACGCGCGAGGAGAACACGTACCCGATGATCGCGCCGGGCCAGCCCGCTCGCGACATGGTCGGCTAGGGGTGGCTGTCATGGGTGAACCAGCAACCAAGGAGCTACTGAGCCTCGACGAGCTCGAGGCAGCCGGCAACCTGCACAGCGGTCGCAAGCACGTCCTGTCGATCCTCGTCGAGAACAAGTTCGGTGTCCTGACCAGGATCGCGGGGCTGTTCGCGCGGCGCGGCTTCAACATCGACACGCTGACCGTCGGCCCGACGGAGGACGAGCGCTACTCGCGCATCACGCTGACCCTCGACGGAGCGATGCACCCGATCGAGCAGGTGACCAAGCAGCTGCACAAGCTCGTGAACGTCCTGAAGATCCGCGACCTCGACCCGGCCGACACGGTCTCGCGCGAGCTCGCGCTGTTCAAGGTCTCAGTCGAGGGTCCGCAGCGCGCGGAGGTCATGCAGATCTCGGAGATCTTCCGCGGCAAGGTCGTCGACGTCACGCGGCGGTCGGTGATCGTCGAGATCACGGGGACCACCGACAAGATCGAGGCGTTCGAGCGCATGGTCCGGCCGTTTGGCCTCATCGAGATGATGCGCACGGGCGAAATCGCCATCTCGCGAGGTCGCGGCGAGACGTAATCGCGCCGGTTCCGGCGGCGCCGTCTTGGCGGCGCCGGGCCCCACTAGACTCGCGGCGAATGGCGCTGAGCGGCACGAGCACGCGTGGCGAGACGCCGTTCGCCCTGAGTGCGGCGCAGCGCAGCCGGCTGCGCAAGCGCCTCGAGCAGGCGATCAAGCGCGCGCGCCGGCGCGGCGGGTCCTCCAGGGTCCTCGCGGCGATGACCATCCACGTCGATCGCGCCGACGATCCCAGCGGCGTGGTGTTGTCGTCGCGGCGGCCAGGGGAGCCGTGGTTCTGCGTCGAGCAGCCGGACCGCGAACGGGCTGCGGTCGCCGCGCTCGGCTGTATCGTGGCGCTCGACGCTCGCGGACCGGGGCGCTTCGACGAGGTTGCGGCCCGCTGGCGGGTGCTTGCAGCCGAAGCGGTGTGCGACCCTGCCGACGCCCGCGGCGCCGGCCTGATCGCGGTCGGCGGCTTCGCGTTCGCCCCCCACGGCGGCGCCAGTCCGCACTGGGCATCGTTCGCGCCCGCGTCGATGCACGTCCCCGAGGTGTCGCTGGCTCGGCGCGGCGAGGAGGTGCAGCTGACGCTCGCCGCATTGGCGACCGCCGACGACACGGCGGACGGGTTGCTGGCGCGCATCGAGCGCCGGTGCGGCGAGCTTCGCCGCGGGGCGCTGCCGCTGCTCGATCCCGACCCCGTAGGGCGCTACCAGATCGCAACGCGCACGCCGCCCGAGCACTTCGAGGCCGCGGTCGCGCGCGCGGTCGAGCGGATATGCGCAGGCGGACTGCAGAAGATCGTGCTCGCGCGCGAGGTGCAGGTCCATGCACCCGCGCCGCACGACGCCGCGGCAGTCTTCGGGGTTCTGCGCGAGGGGTTCGGGTCGTGCTTCGTCTTCTGCGCCGGCCGCGGCGGCGACGCCTTCATCGCCGCCAGCCCGGAGCTTCTCATCCGTCGCGAGGGAATGCGCGCGAGCACGCTCGCGCTCGCGGGCTCCACGCGCCGCAGCGCCGACCCGTCGGTCGACGATCACCTCGGTGAGCAGCTCCTGCGCTCCGACAAGGATCGCGTCGAGCAGGCGATCGTCGCGCGCCGGATCGCGCAGACGCTACGTCCGCACAGTGTGTGGGTCGCCACCGCCGAAGAGCCGGTGATCGTGAAGATGGCGAACATCCAGCATCTCGCGAGCCCGATCCGCGCCCAGCTCGCCAGGCCGATCGGCGCGATCCGCCTCGCAGGGCTGCTGCATCCGACCCCGGCCGTCGGCGGCGAGCCATTCGAGGTCGCTGAGTCGCTGATTCCGGCGCTGGAGGGCATGGACCGCGGCTGGTACGCGGGCCCGGTTGGCTGGACTGACATCAACGAGGACGGCGAGTTCTGCGTCGCGTTGCGCTGCGCGCTGATCAGCGGCCGGCTCGCCCGCTGCTACGCAGGGGTCGGCGTCGTGCGCGACTCCGACCCCGCCGCCGAGCTTGCGGAGACCGAGGTGAAGCTCGGTGCGCTGCTGCCGGTGCTGGCCGGATGAGGCCTCACCCGGGGCAACGACAACGTTCCGGCAACACCCAGGCGCGGCGCAGTCGCAGCCGGCAGCCCGTGGGTCGCCAACGATCGGGTGCCGAGGTACGCTGCCTGCAACGAGGAGCGGAGGTTCGCCATGCTTTTTGGGGTTGGAGACGAAGTTGTGGCCGAGTCGGAGTCGACCTCGCGCCGGCCGCGCCGCGGCGTCGTCGAGGAGGTGCTCCGTGTGGAGCCTCATCCGCGCTACCGCATCCGCTGGGATGACGGGCGTCAGACCGTGTACACCCCGGCGGCCGGAGCGCTGCGTAAGGCAGCGGCGCAGACGACCGCCTGATCTCGCCGGCGCGGGTCGACTCCTCGGAGTCGGCCCGTCGCCGCCACCACGGCGGGGCACGTGATCCGGGCACTGCTGCACGTGCTTCTGTACCTCCCGTCGCGGGCGATCGAGCAGACGCCCGAGCAGGCGGGCCTGCGTCACCGCGAGCTGGAGCTCGACACCGAAGACGGCGAGCGGCTGCAGGGCTGGTGGGTCGACGCGCAGTCGGCGCGCGCCGGCCACGTTCTGCGCTGCCACGGCAAAGCCGGCAACATCGGCGACCGCGTGGTGCATTCGCCCTGCTCGCCGCCGTGGGAATCGACGTGCTGCTGTTCGACTACCGCGGCTACGTGCGCAGCAGCGGGAAGCCGAGCGAGCACAACATCTATGGCGACGCCCGCGCCGCGCTCACATGCCTTCTGCCTCAGCCTCACGTCGACGTCTCGCCACTTGCGAGTCGCTCGGCGGCGCCGTGGGCTCGATCTCGCGCTCGCGCACCCTCCGGTCGGGCTGGTCCTGCTGTCGGCGTTCGTCGCCTGCCGGAGATGGCGCGCATGCACTACGGCCGATCGCCGCGCAGCTCGCCCCGGCCTCCCCGAACCTGCGTCGCATCCGCGATCTGGCATCACAGCGGACCGCGCAGACCTTGATCGATGAACGGAGCGCAGATGACCGAGCATGAACCCAATGGCCTCAGCGAGGCCTTTGTGGCGGCCGCGACGCGCGTGGCGCTGACCGTTGGCCCCCTGGTGGCCGAGCGGGTCATACGCGAGCGCGAGCAGGCCCAGCGGGGGCCGCCGACCTTTTGAAGGGCATGATGGGCGACGAGCTGATCGCCGGCATCGAGCAGGTTCTGAAGCGTAAGGTGACCGCGTTTTTGAGCGCCAACCACATCGATCCGGACATCGCGATCGAGACGTTTATCCTCGCCCCCGGTGACCAGGCAGCACCGACCGTGACGGCGCGGCGA
>DASVPU010000292.1:0-14007 GCA_036389475.1 Solirubrobacteraceae bacterium | reverse complement strand
CACGGTGACACCGCCATGGGAGCCTTGGTGACCATCTGGTCGGCGTCGAGCGTCGTCGGCCCGGCACTGGCCTCCGCATTGCTGCTCGCGCTCTCGCCGTCGGCGTTGCTGCTCGTCGACGCGGCGACGTTCCTGATCTCGGCTGTCGTCCTGAGCCGCTTGCCATTGGATCGCAGGGAGACAGTCGCCGAAGCCGCCGCCGCGTCCGGCACAGTCGACGTCGCGAGCGCATCTGGCGGACTCGCCGCCGTGCTGGAAGGCGATGCTCCGGTCGCGCATGGCGTGCGCGCCGGCCTGCGCGCCGCCCGCGCGGTAAACGAACTGAGCGCGGTCGTCGCCGCGGGCGTGGGGGCGACGCTCGCGTTCTCGCTCATGAACGTCGCTGAGCCGCTGCTGGCCACCGAGGAGCTGAACGCGGGCGGGGTCGGCTTCGCGCTGCTGGTCTGCCTGTTCGGCGTGGGATCGACGATCGGGACTCTGTACGGTCGCGCGGACCTGCGACTGCTCCTCGCGAGCTTGGCCGGCGGCGGCCTGCTGCTGTGCGCGTCCGCAATCGCTCAGTCCCTGCCGATCGCGGCGCTGACCTTCCTCGCCACGGGCCTGTTCGCCGGCGCTGTGATGTCCAGCGACCATCAGCTCGTGGCCCGCCTCGCCCCCGACGCCATCCGGGGTCGCGTCTTCGGGCTCAAGGACTCACTCGACGCGATGGCGTTCTGCACGGCCTTCGTCGTCGGCGGCCTGATCGCGTCGCTCAGCGACTCGCGGGTGGTGTTCGCGCTCGCCGGCATCGGCGCGCTGCTTGTCGCGTCGCTCACAGCAGCCGCGCTGCGGAGAACGCGACTGGCGGCCGCAGCGCCCGGCTACCAGAGGCGCGGCCGGCAGACCGGGCGGCGGGCTCCCAGCCCGCGGCGTCCCGCCGGCTATTGACGTTCCGCTACGCCTTTTTCTGGTTTGCTCAGGCGACGAGCGCGGGTACGCAATCCCAACACGGTCAGCGCCGCGCGTGGCGATCGCCGCGGCGTGACTGCCCCGGGCGGGGCGCCGCCGGCGATCTGTCTGTGTTCGCTGGCCGTGCCTCTGCGCGGGCCGTGGGACGGGTTCGCTAGATCGATGAACATCGTTGAGCACAGTGGCGTGCATCCGGCGAGTTGAAGTCACCATGGCGAGCGCGCGCAGACCGGCGATCTCCTGATTTCAGCGGCGATACTTGCGCGGAGAAGTCCGGTCGATGAGGCAGTGGTCATGCCGGTCTCTCCGTAGCACTGCAACAACCCGGCAATTCGTGGCGCCGACCAACCGATCGACTGCATCCCGTGATCTCGGGCGGCGACGGCAGCTGCCAGCAGATCACCTGGCCAGCAGGGGCTGCGCGGATTCTGTTACCCCGATGAGGGTATGCCCGCGGTGCTCTCCCCGGGGGGGACGCAACGATCGCGGCTACGCAGGAAAGGGAACGGCATGGAGATCGAGCAGATCGAGGAGTGGAAGGGCCAGGACGTCGTCGATTGCGACGGCGAGAAGATAGGCAAGCTCGAGGATGTGTACTTCGAGGCGGGTTCGCGCGAGCCGGCGTTCGGGTGCATCAAGACCGGGATGCTCGGCAGGCGACACATCCTCGTCCCGCTGACGGGTGCGAGCGTCTCACGCGACTACGTCCGGGTCGCCTACCAGCAAGATCAGGTCAAGGACGGACCGCGGGTTGAGCCCGGAGCAACCTTGGAGTCCGGTACGGAGCAGGAGCTCGCCCATCACTACCAGATCGAGCTCACGCCCGCGCCTGCCGTCGGCGAGCCGCGCTACGAGAGCGCCAGCTCACGCGCCGAACGCGAAGCCCGAGCACGGGAGGCTACGCAGCGAGCGGAGCAGCTCGAAGAGCTGGCCGAGCGCAAGGCGGCCGAGGCGCGCGAGAGCGAGACCCAGGCCGACGAGACGCGCCGCCAAGCGCAGCAGGCCCAAGACGAGCACGATCGGGCCGCGCGGGAGGCGGCTGAGGCCCGGGCAGAGGCCGAGGACGAGGCCTCGCCAAGCCCGTGAGCACGCATGATGCGGTACTCACGGACTCGCAGGGCATCACAATCGATGACGTGCGTCAACGGTGGACGTGGTGTTGAATTGAGGAGGATGTAGCGTCGCTTGCAGTGGGCGCAGGAGAGGCTGCTCAGGCCGCGAGCGCGGCCTCGTCGTCAGCGTCATCACGTGCGGTTGATCGCGCGATGGTCAGTGCTGATGGGACCGGGCTGTCTGTTTCGTTGCCCGGTGCCTCGGAGCTCGTGAGCTTTGCACCACGCAGCGTGGCGGCGAGAACGAGGGTGGCGCCAACGAGGATGACGTCCTTGAGAACGTACTGGCCCTCGAGCGTGGGAGCGTGGTGCGGGCCGCTGAACAGCCGCGCCGACAGCAGGACGACCGGCGAGAGGATCCCGACGAGCTGGATCGTCAGCAGGTAGATCGCGCCGCGCATCGCACGTCCGCTGATGAGCAGCAATCCGATCACGCATTCGAGCACCGCGACGCCCACCAGCGCGACCGAACCGGGGATCAGTCCGAAGGTGAGCAGGTCCGTCGTGGCCTTGACGAGGTTCTCAGCCGGGCTGACGCCGGGGAACAGCTTCAGCACGCCGAAGCCGAGGAACACCGCACCGAGGCTCAGGCGCAGCAGCGTGATGCTGTGTGCGACAAGCCAGCGATGCGCGACGCGCTCCAAGCGTTCGAGCCGCCCGACGAACACGCCGAGATGCTGGGCGATCCGACTGCGCGCGCCGCTGACGGGCGCCTCGTCGGCGGCCGTGACTACATGTAGTCGCACGGCCTGCTGATCAGCGGTCGCGGATGGCACATGATGAAGGTGTGGGTGGGTCATATATGTGGCTCCTAGGGGGGCGAGGGGCGCTGGGGGAAGCGCCTCGAGCGATCACCTTCACAAGCACCCGACGCGCTCTCCAGGTGGCCAGCACGTGTTCGGCAGTGCGGGTAGCCACACCGTCCCCATAGGTTCAGGCAAATGGTCTGTGCGACCGCTCACATGTCACCAAATCTGGCCTGGCTGCGACCTGCTGATCTGACCTCAACCTGATGACATGACTCGAGCACGCGGTGGCAACTGAGGTTCGGATCCTGCGCCTCCGGCAGCCCGCGTTTGCGCGTCGCGGGGGCAGGGAACTCGCTTGCGGATGGCGTCACGCGACCAGGTTCTCGAGCTGCTCGACCAGGGCCACTCCTACGAAACTGCGGCGCGTGCGCTGAACGTGGCGCCGGGCCTGGCCTACATGATCGCGACGGGCCTGCCTGCCGACGGCGGCGACGCTCCGTCGCAGCAGGAGCTCGCGCGCAAGCCCGTCCTGCCCGGCAGCTCTCAGCAGCTCGTCAACCCGCCGCCGTACAACCCCACGCGCAAGGACAGCGTCATCGCGTGGGTCCGCGAGCGCGCCGCGCGCGAGCTCGCCAAGGGCGGCTGATGGCGCGCGTGCCGCTCGCATCGCGCTGGCCGCTCGTGCGCCAGCTGCGTGGCGCCGATCGGCTCGGGCTCGGCGCGGCGGTCATGTCGCCGCGGACGCAGGAGCTGAGCCCGCGGACCGTCGACGCCGACCGCGTCGTCAAGAGCGTCTGCCCCTATTGCGCCGTCGGCTGTGCCCAGAACGTCTTCGTCAAGGATGACCGGGTCGTCCAGATCGAGGGCGACCCCGACGCGCCGCACAGCCGCGGAAGGCTGTGCCCGAAGGGCTCGGCCACGTTGCAGCTGACAACCGGGCCCGCGCGTGAGCGGCACGTGCTCTACCGCCGTCCGCACGCGAGCGACTGGGAGCGCCTGGACCTCGCCACCGCGATGGACATGGTCGCCGACCGCGTCGTCGCGACGCGTCGCGACGGCTGGGAGTGGGAGCGCGACGGCAGCCGCACCCGCCGCTGCATGAGCATCGCCGCGCTCGGCGGGGCGACGCTCGACAACGAGGAGAACTACCTCATCAAGAAGCTCATGACGGCGCTCGGCATCGTTCAAATCGAGAATCAGGCCCGCGTCTGCCACAGCTCGACCGTCGTCGGGCTGGGCACGTCGTTCGGTCGCGGCGCCTCGAGCACGCTGCCCGCCGACCTGCAGAACTCCGACCTGATCGTGCTCGAGGGCTCGAACATGGCCGAGGCGCACCCGGTCGCCTTCCAGTGGGTCATGGAGGCCAAGGCGCGCGGCGCGACCGTCGTCCACGTCGATCCGCACTACAGCCGCACGAGCGCGCTCGCCGACCTCTTCGTACCGCTGCGCGCGGGAACCGACATCGCGTTCCTGGGCGCGATCGTCAACCACGTCCTGTCGACCGAGACGGACTTCCGCGAGTACGTGCTGGCCTACACGAACGCGCCGACGATCATCAGCGAGGAGTTCGAGGACGCCGGCGCCGAAGGGCTGTTCTCGGGCTGGAACCCCGAGGCCGCGAGCTATGACCCGGCGAGCTGGCAGTACGACGGCGCCTTCGTCGTCGCCGCCGCCGGGCAGCGCGACCAGGAAGGCGACCCGCCCCGAGCCGGAACCGACGGAAGCGGTCACAACGGGCCGAGGGGCCGCGGCAGACCGACGCTCGACCCCACGCTTGAGCATCCGCGCTGCGTCTGGCAGATCCTCAAGCGCCACTACGCCGCCTACACGCCCGAGATGGTCGAGCGCGTGTGCGGCGTGCCGCCGCAGCTGTTCGCGCGAGTCTGCGAGCTGTTCGTCTCCAACTCCGGTCGTGAGCGCACGACGGTGTTCGTGCATGGTGTCGGCTGGACGCAGCACACGATCGGCTCGCAGTACATCCGCGCCGCGTCGATCCTGCAACTGCTGCTGGGCAACATGGGTCGGCCCGGTGGCGGGGTCATGGCGATGCGCGGGCACGCGTCGATCCAGGGCTCCAGCGACATCCCGACGCTGTTCGACACGCTGCCGGGCTACATCCCGATGCCGCACGCGCACGTCCACGCGAACCTTGACGAGTTCATCACGGCCCACGCCCCGGACAAGGGCTTCTGGGGATGCATGCGCACGTACATCGTCAGCCTGATGAAGGCCTGGTGGGGCGCCACGGCCGAGGGCGCCAACGACTACTGCTTCGACTACCTGCCGCGCCTGACCGGCAGCCACAGCACCTACGACACGGTCATGGAGCAGATCGAGGGCACCGTCAAGGGCTATTTCCTGTTCGGCCAGAACCCCGCGGGCGGCTCGGCCAACACGCGCATGCAACGCCTCGGAATGTCGAAGCTCGACTGGCTCGTCGTGCGCGACTTCTCGCTCATCGAGAGCGCGACGTGGTGGAAGGACGGCCCGGAGATCGAGTCCGGCGAGATGCGCACCGAGGATCTCGCGACGGAGGTCTTCTTCTTCCCGGCGGCCGCGCACATCGAAAAGGAGGGCACGTTCACGAACACCCAGCGGATGCTGCAGTGGCACCACAAGGCGCAGGAGTCCGTCCAGGACCAGCGCAGCGACCTGTGGTTCACCTACCACCTCGGCCGTCGCATCCGCGAACGGCTCGCCGCCTCAGGCGCGGAGATGGACCGCCCCCTGCTGGACCTCACGTGGGACTACCCAACCGAGGGCGAGCGCGCGGAGCCGGACGCAAACGCCGTGCTCGCCGAGATCAGCGGATGGCGAAGCGACGGCGAGATGCTGTCGAGCTACACCGAGCTCAAGGCCGACGGCTCGACGTCGTGCGGCTGCTGGATCTACTGCGGGGCCTACGCCGGCGGCGTCAACCAGACCGCGCGCCGCACGCCGGCAAGCGAGCAGAACTGGACCTGCGGCGAATGGGCATGGGCGTGGCCGGCGAACCGCCGGATCCTCTACAACCGCGCCTCGGCCGATCCGCAGGGCCGGCCGTGGAGCGAGCGCAAGGCCCTCGTCTGGTGGGACGCCGAGAAGGGCAGATGGACCGGCCACGACGTCCCCGACTTCGAGGCCGACAAGCCGCCGGACTACCGGCCGCCAGACGACGCCACCGGGCCCGACGCGCTCGCCGGCGACGACCCGTTCATCATGCAAGCCGATGGTCGCGGCTGGCTCTATGCGCCGGCTGGCGTCGCGGACGGACCATTGCCGACGCATTACGAGCCGCAGGACTCGCCTGTCCGCAACCGGCTGCATCGCCAGCAGCGCGACCCGGCGCGCCAGGTCTACCAGCACGAGAACAACCGCTATCACCCCGACCCGGAAACGCCGGGGGCCGAGGTCTTCCCGTACGGCGTGACGACTTACCGGCTGACCGAGCATTTCACGGCGGGCGGGATGTCGCGCTGGACGCCGTATCTCTCCGAGCTGCAACCCGAGTTCTTTTGCGAGGTGTCGCCGGAGCTCGCGGCCGAGCGCGGGCTCCAGCATGCCGGCTGGGCCACGCTCGTCAGCGCTCGCGGCGCGATCGAGGGCCGCGTCATGGTTACCGACCGCATGACGCCGTTGCGCGTCGACGGTCGCGTCGTGCACCAGATCGGCTTGCCCTATCACTGGGGGCCCAACGGTTATGCGCGCGGCGACTCGATGAACGAGCTGTCGTCGATGGCGCTGGACCCCAGCTCGCACATCCAGGAGGTCAAGGCGCTGACCGTGGACATCCGGCCCGGGCGGCGTCCGCGCGGCCCGGCCCGCCTCGAGCTCGTGCGTGAGTATCGCCGCCGCGCGGGCATCACCGCGCAGACCGGGATGGCGCCGTGAGCACACCCGGCGACGGGCCGCTCGACGTCCTGCTGCGCGGTGGCGATCCCGCGGCCGCCGCCGGTCACGAGGATCACCCGCCGCGGATGGGGTTCTTCACCGACACGTCGCTGTGCATCGGCTGCAAGGCCTGCGAGGTCGCCTGCAAGGAGTGGAACGGCGTGCCCGAGGACGGCCTGAACTGGACCGGGATGTCGCACGACAACACCGGCGGCCTGAGCGCCAACACCTGGCGCCACGTGTCTTTCGTCGAGCAGCGCGCGCCTCTCGGCCTGCACGAATCGGGCTTTCAGCGCGAGGAGGACAGCTTTCGCTGGCTGATGTCCTCAGACGTCTGCAAGCACTGCACCGACGCGGCCTGCCTCGACGTCTGCCCGACGGGCGCGATCTTCCGCACCGAGTTCGGTACGGTCGTCGTGCAGGAGGACATCTGCAACGGCTGCGGCTATTGCGTGCCGGCCTGCCCGTACGGCGTGCTCGACAAGCGCGAGGACGACGGGCGCATCTTCAAGTGCACGCTCTGCTACGACCGTCTCGGGGTCGGGCAGGAGCCGGCCTGCGCCAAGGCGTGCCCGACCGACTCGATCCAGTTCGGTCCGCTCGACGAGCTGCGCGAGCGTGCCGCCGGCCGCGTCGGCGAGCTGCACGAGGCCGGCGTCGTCGAGGCGCGGCTCTATGGCGAGGATCCCGCCGACGGCGTCGGCGGCGACGGGGCGTTCTTCCTGCTGCTCGACGAGCCGGAGGTCTACGGTCTGCCGCCCGACCCGGTCGTGACGACACGCGACCTGCCCGACATGTGGAAGCGCGTCGGCCTCGCCGCGGGCGCGCTGCTGGCCGGCGCCGTCGTATCGTTCGCCGGAGCGCGGCGATGAGCGGCGCCGAGGTCACGCGCGACGGCCTGGGCGGCGTCAGGCCCGGCCGCGACGCGCGCAGCTGGAGCGGCGGCGACGGAGCGCGGTCGGCGCGTGCGCCGAAGGACCACCCGGGCGGCTCGTATTACGGTAAGCCGATCATCAAGCCGCCCGTGTGGGCGGAGAGCGACATCGCGGGTTACCTCTTCGCCGGCGGCCTCGCCGGCGCGTCGTCGATCCTCGCCGCCGGCGGCGACCTCAGCGGCCGGCCGCGCCTGGCGCGCGACTGCAAGCTCTGCGCGACCGCTGCGATCGGGGTCTCGCTCGTTGCCCTGATCCACGATCTCGGCCGGCCCGCGCGCTTCTTGAACATGCTGCGCGTGTTCAAGCCGACCTCGCCGATGAGCGTCGGCGTGTGGATCCTCGCGGCGTACGCCCCGCTGACGATTGCGAGCGCGGCCGGCGACGTGCTCGGCATCGCGCCGCGCTCGGCGCGAGCGGCCGGCCTCGGCGCCGGCGTCCTCGGCGCGGGCGTTGCGTCGTACACCGCGGCGCTGATCGCGAACACCGCGGTTCCGGCCTGGCACGGCGGATACCGCGAGCTGCCGTTCCTCTTCGTCGGCTCGGCCGCCGCAGCCGGCGCCGGGTTCGCGCTCGCTGCCGCGCCGCTTGCCGAGAACGCACCGGCGCAGCGGATGGCGGTGCTCGGCGCCGCCGCAGAGCTCGCCGCCGAGCAGCTCATGGAGCGCCGGCTCGGGATGGTCGCCGAGGCACTGCACGAGGAAACGGCGGGCAGGCGGCTGCGGGCGGCCAAGGCTCTGACCCTGGCCGGCGGCGTCGGCGCCGCGACGGTCGCGCAGCGCAACCGCCTCGGCGCGGTGCTCAGCGGTGTCGCGCTCCTGACGGGATCGGCGCTCACCCGCTTCGGCCTGTTCGCTGCCGGCATGGCGTCGGCGCGCGATCCGAAGTTCACCGTCGAGCCGCAGCGCGAGCGGCTTGACCGCCAGGAGGTCGCCAACCCGACTCGATGAACGCGCCGTGGCAATTCGCATGATCCCGGCACCGCAATCGCGGCGGGCGCGCCAGAGCGCGACGCCTCCGGGGCGCTAGCGCGGTCCGATAGCGGGTAACCACGGGTGGCCTGTCGCAGCGCGCGCGCCGTGGCGGGGCGACGAAAGACCGGGGAGACGCGTGGCTGTCGGGCAGGCGGCACGGTGGATCTCCGGATCTTCGAGATCTGAACCACCGATGTCGACGCTCACGTCCAGTCGCCTGCCGCCCATCCAGTCGCGCCCGGGCGCGTGAGGATGCCGTTCGGCGTCGACACCCGCTCGGCGTACGACGATCTGTTCGCGCTGTACGTGCCCATCGCCGGCGTGGTGTTCGTGATCGTTGCGCTCGTGCTCGTTGCCGTCGCCTGGCGTTTTCGCGCCCGCGCGGGCCGGGTGGCCTCGCAGCGCGCGACGGCGCCGCGGCTGGAGATCGCCTACGCGATTGGGCTTGCGGTGGTCGCGACGGTCTTGCTGTGGCGCTCGTTCGATGCGATGTCCGCGACGAGCAACCCCGACGCCACGCGCGCCGCCGCCGAACCCCGCAGCGGCTCCGATGCACTGACGATCAGCATCCGCGCATCGCGTTGGAACTGGCGTCTGCTCTACCCGGGCGGGGTCGTGCAGACCGGTGACGGTCATGCGCGTCCCGCGACGCTCGTCGTGCCGGCCGCCACGCCGGTGCACTTCACGATGACGTCGCTCGACGTCGTCCACGCCCTCTGGATCCCGGCCCTGGCTGCGAAGTACGACGCGATGCCCGGCTACGTCAACGCCTTCGATCTGCGCTTCGCGGCCGGTCTTGACTACTCGACGGCGCGCTGCTCGGAGTTCTGCGGCGTCTACCACGACCAGATGCGTCTGCGCATCGACGTGCGCGCGCCGCGCGACTTCAGCGCATGGCTTCGCGACCGTCAGCGCCGTCAGAGGCGCACATGATCACGGCGCTGCTCGGAACCGATCACAAGGTCGTGGCGATCCGTACCGCCGTGATCGCCGCACTGTTCTTCGCCGGCGCAGGCGTGCTCGCGCTCCTCATGCGAACCGAGCTTGCGCAGCCCGGCCTGCAGGTCACCTCGCGTGCGGGCTACGACGAGCTGTTCACGATGCACGGCTCGACGATGATCTTCCTCGTCGTCATCCCGGTCGCGCTCGCCGCGTGCCTGTACCTCGTGCCGCTGCAGCTCGGGACGGTCCGCGCTTGCGGCCCACGCTGCGCGTTCGCCGGCAGCTGGCTCATCGCGATCGGCGGCCTCGTCATGTGGGCCGGCTGGCTCACGCGCGAGGGTCCCGGTCAGGCCGGCTGGTACGCCTACGACCCGCTGGCGCGAACGCCGGCCTCGCCGGGGCCCGGGATGGACCTCTGGATCTGCGGTGCGACCTTGGCGACGGTCGGCTCGATCCTCATCGCCGCCTGTGTGCTGGCGACGCTCCTGCGGCGCCGAGCGCCCGGCATGACGATGCTGCGCATGCCGGTCTTCTCCTGGACCGCGCTGGTGAGCTGCCTGCTGGTGGTGTTCTCGTTCCCGTCGCTGGTCGTCGCATTCGGCCTGCTGCTCGCAGAGCGTCAAGGCGCGCACATCCTGGATCCGATCGCCTACCAGAACCTCTTCTGGTTCTACGGCCACCCCGCCGTGTACGTCATGTTCTTTCCCTTCGTGGGACTGGTCGCGGAGGCCGCGTCGGTGCTCAGCGGGCGGCGCTTCTTCGGCTACCGGGCGTTCGTGCTCGCGCTGCTCGCCTTCACGGCGCTGTCGATGAGCGCGTGGGCGCACCACATGTTCACCACGGGCGCGGTGCCGAACCAGCTCTTCGCGCTGACCTCGACGGCGCTGCTCGTGCCGGCGGGGATCGAGTACCTCGACACGATCGCGACGCTGTGGCAGGGCGCGGTGCGCTTCAACACCGCGATGCTCTTCGTCTTCGGCTTCCTGCTGCAGTTCCTAATCGGCGGGCTGAGCGGCATCTTCGTCGCCTCGCCGGTCCTGGATTATCAGGCCCAGGACTCCTACATTGTCGTCGCGCACTTTCACTACACGCTGTTCGCCGGCAGCATGTTCGGCCTCTTCGCCGGGCTCTACCTGTACTGGCCCAAGCTCACCGGGCGCTATCTCAGCGAGCGGCTCGGCCGCCTGCACTTCGCGCTGCTGACAATCGGCGCGAATCTGACGTTCCTGCCGATGTTCGCGCTCGGCAACGACGGCATGGCACGGCGGCTGGCGGACTATCCGCGCAGCAGCGGCTGGGAGGGGCTGAACCTCGCCGCCTCGATCGGCTCGGGGTTCATCGCGCTCGGCACGCTCCTGTTTCTCGTCAGCGTCGCGCTCAGCTTCCTGCGCGAGCGCACGGCGCCCGCCGACGCGTGGGGCAGCGGCATGTCGCTGGAATGGGCGACGAGCAGCCCGCCGCCGCCGCACAACTTCGACGCGCTCGCGCCGGTGACGTCGTACGCGCCGCTGTACGACCGGCGTCACCGCGGCGAGCCGCCGGCGCCCGCGGCCACGCCGCAGCCAGACGGAGCGCGAGCATGACGAGCGGCGCGCTGCCGCTCGTCGGCTGGGGCCTCGCGCTGCTCGCGATCGCGCTGCTCGGCGCGACGGTCTTCGATTTGGGAACGCTGTCGACGCTGCTGCTGGCCGGCGGAGGAGCCGGCTCGATCGGCGTCGGGATCGCGCAGGCGATCGCCAAGCGCAGGCGCCCGCGCCGCGCCGGCGAGCCCGAAATGCTGCTGCGCAGCTCCGTCGCAACGCTCGTGCTGACCGCCGGCCTGACGCTTGCGTTCGTCGGCGCGGTCGTCGTCGGGCCGGCGCTGCTGTGGCCGGGCATCGGCTTCGTCGTGGTCGGCGCCGGCGGGCTGGCGCGCGAGCTGCGCGCGACGCGACGCGGGCTTGCCGACGCGCGCGAGCGGAGCGGCGCGTGAAGGTGTTGCTGCCCGACCCGGCCGCGCTGGCGCTGCTGGTGCCTGCGGCGCTCGCGCTCGTCCTCTGCGCGCGCCAGCGGCGACGCTGGCCCGCGTGGCGCACGCGCGCCGGGCTCGCCGGGCTGGCGACGCTCGCGTTGGCGTCGACGGCGTGGTTTGACGAGCGCAGCAGCGCGTTGCTGAGCATCCACATGCTGCAGCACGCGCTCGTCCAGCTCGTCGCGGCGCCGCTGCTTGTCGCTGCCGCGCCGGTGCGTCTGACGCTCGGGGCGCTGGCGCCGCCGGCCAGACGCAGGCTCATCCGGCTGCTGCACCGCCCGCTGCCGCGGATGCTCTCGCATCCGCTCGCGGGCACGACGATCTTCGTCGTCGTCCTTGCGCTGGTGCACGTGCCCGCTGTGTATGAACTCGCGCTGCGCCATCCGTGGTTGCACGCCGCCGAGCACGCTGCGCTGCTGTGGTCGGCGATCGCGCTGTGGGCGCCGATCATCGGCGCGGACCCACTTCCGCATCGAGCCGGCGCGATCGGGCGCGTTGGAGCCCTGATTGCGGCGATGACCGCGATGAGCGCGCTCGGCGCGATCCTCGCGACGCTCCCGAGCCTTGCCTATCCCAGCTACGCGGGCGCGACGAGCGCGCTCAGCCGTGACCCGCTGCGCGACCAGGCGCTGGCCGGCGGCATCATGTGGGTCGGGAGCATGGTCGTGGTGCTGCCCGCTCTGCTGTGGCTGGCGTGGAGCGCGCTGTGGGCGGAGGAGTGCGCGCAGCGGGTGCGCGAGAGCAGCCTCGGTGGGCCGCGTGAGCGTGAGGCGGCGGCGAGCCGCCGATGAGCCGCGTTCTAGCCACCGGCGGTCTGGCCCTCGCGCTCGTCCTCGCTGCGATCGCCGTCTGCGACCTCGCGTCGGCGCCTGCATCCGCACCGGCGCAGGCGGCCACGGCCACGGCCACGGCCGCGGGCGGCGCAGCAGCGCGCGGCAGAGGCCTGTTCATCGAGGGGTGCGCCTCGTGCCACGGCCTCGACGGGCGCGGTGTCAGCGGACGGGGTCCGTCACTGCGCGGCGTCGGACGCGCCGCGCTTGACTTCTACCTCGCGACCGGACGGATGCCGCTCGCTCGCCCGGGCATCGAGCCGGCGCGAACGGAGCCGCTCTATGACCGCCGCGGGCGCGCGGATCTCATCGCTTACATCACCGGCTGGGCGTCTGGGGGCCTGTCGATCCCGACCGTTGATCTGCAGCGTGCAGATGTCGCGCGCGGGCGCCGGCTCTTCGCCGACCTCTGCTCGGGCTGCCATCAAATCGCCGCCAAGGGAGGCGTCGATCCGGTGATCACTGCGCCGCCGCTCGACGACGCGACGCCCGTCCAGATCGCCGAGGCAATCCGCATCGGGCCGTACCTCATGCCGCGTTTCGGGCCCGACACGCTCGACGCGCGCGACATCGACTCGATCGCGCGCTACGTGACGGCGTACGGCCGCCATCCGGTGAACCGCGGTGGCTGGGGCATCGGCAACGTCGGGCCGATCCCGGAGGGGCTCGTTGCCTGGCTGCTGGGCGCCGGTTCGCTGCTGCTCGTCGCCCGTGTGATCGGGAAGCGAACGCGATGAGCCGGCTGCTGGTTCGCCTGCTGGGGATCTTTGGGATCGTGCGCGGCGTCCTCCGCGCCCCGCACGCCCCCATGCAGCGCAGGCACGACGAAGGCGTCGATCCGAGTTTCCGCGAGGTCGTGGCTACGCGCGCCGGCGAGCGCACGGTCGCGGCGCTGTTGATTGCAGGTGGCGTCGGGGCCGCCGCCTTCGGCGTGCTGATCGCGCTCGACGCCGATCCGCGCCTGCTCGGCGCGGCTCTCGGCAGCGGCCTCGCGTGCCTGGCGGCGGCCGCAATCGTCGCGGGATTGCGCCTCGTCCCGCAGGAGGTCGCGGTCGAGCAGCGCCCGGAGCTTAGCGACGAGAGCGCCCGTGAGCGCGTGGCGACCGAGCTCGCTCACGGGCTGGACGGCATCTCGCGGCGGCGGATGCTGATCGGGGCGGCCGGGGTCGCCGGAACCGGCATCGCGGCCGCCGCGGCATTGCCGGTCACGGCGCTGGGCCCGGCGCCGCGCGAGCTGGACGCATCGCGCTGGCACGACGGCGTCGCGCTCGTCGACGAGGACGGCGCCTTCTTGCTCGCCGGAGCCGTCGAGATCGGCAGCTTCGTGACGGCGTTTCCGCACGGCGCCGACAGGCGCGAGCTCGGCTCGCCCGTCGTCGTCGTCCGCGTCGAGCCGTCGACGATCGAGTTGCCGCCGGCGCGCCGCGGGTGGGCGCCCGAAGGCTTGCTGGCGTACTCGAAGATCTGCACCCACGCGGGCTGCGCCGTGTCGCTCTTTCGCCATCCGCTGCACGAGCCGACGTCGAGCCCGCCCGCGCTCGTGTGTCCGTGCCACTACTCGACGTTCGACGTGCGCCGCGGCGCGCAGGTCATGATTGGACCTGCCGGCCGGCCGCTGCCGCAGTTGCCGCTGCGGATC
>DASVPU010000291.1:0-3318 GCA_036389475.1 Solirubrobacteraceae bacterium | reverse complement strand
TACCGCACGCCGACCTCAAGGCAGCGGTTGTTCCGGAGCGCCGCCTCTGCACCTGCCTTGCCGATGTCGCTGAAGATCTTGCCGACGAACGCGCCACAGAAGCCCGCGAGGTACACGTTCCCCCTGGACAGGTAGCCGCAGATGGCAGCGCCCACGGCGCCAGCAGCTCCAGCCACGACGGCCTGGAAGATCGTCTTGGACTGAGAGTTCGAGAACCGCCAACCAATGCCCCACCAGTGTTTCACGAGCGGATCCGCGGTGATGCCATACGCGTAGTTGCCCCCGCGGTGCTCAACGACCTGGGTTAGCGTCGTGCCGGCGATCTCGTAGTGGGTCGGCACTGAGCGACCAGCGGCGTCGCGAGCCCACGCCGGCGCGATCTGCATGAAAACCCGGCCGTCGGCGTCGTAGCCATTGACGCTGCCGTCGGGCTGCTGGTCTAGCCGTACGACATCGCCGCGCAGTGGGAAAGGATACCGTTGCGGTGCTTGCGCGCTGTTGATGACCACGAGTGCGCGCACGCCATCGGCAGTGGGCTGCACGGCGATTTGGGCGCCGGGGTCCGTCGCGTCGAAGACGGTTGTCTTGGCGACCTCATCAGCGACACCACGAGCGGGCAGGTCGATCTCGACATCCCCGGCGCCAGCACCGTCAAGGGTGACGATGCCCGAGCCGGTGGACGGGATCGAAACGTCGGAGTTGCTGGCAACAGGCGAGGTCCCCTGTGCTGCAACCGCTTCATTGATGGCAGCGGCGGTGTGGCCGCTCTGCAAGGCGACAGGAGCGCTCAGCGCCTGACTCGCTTGGGCGCCCGATGCGCCACCAAGCGTTGCTGCGATCGTAATGCCGAGCAGCATTCCAGCCTTCGCCAATCGTTGCTTCAACGATCGCGTTGGTGCCGTCCCAACGGTGTTCATCGCTACCTCCTGATGGTGGTCGTGCGGCCTGCTTGACCGCTGCACAGGTCAATGTGGGTCACGATGGGGGTGATCGCGTCGGGATCGGACAGATGCCGAACAGATGTCGAACAGACCGCGGCACCTCCGGGTAAGGCAGGAGGGATGGGCGCCCCTCACAGCCCTGAGGCTTCGGATGACACGCCGGAGGCGCAGTTCGGAGCAGAGCTGCGCCGTTTGCGCGTGCAGGCCGGGCTGTCGCTTCGTCAGCTGGGCAAGGCGTTGCACCGCGGGTACAGCAGCATCAGCGATTTAGAGCGTGGTCGACGGCTTCCAGGGGTTGAGGTCGTCGAGCAGTACGAGGACTACTTCGGCCTTGAGCGCGGGACGCTTGGCGCGCAGCGCGAGCGTGTACGAGTCCAACGACTTGAGTCCCCCCGCGACGCGACCGTCGACGATCAGCTCGGCGACGTCGTCTGTCCCTACAAGGGGCTGCGCGCGTTTGAACCTGACGACGCGGCGCTGTTCTTCGGCCGGGAGAGGCAGGTCGAGGAAGCCCTGGAGCGGCTGACCCAGGTGCGCTTTCTCGCCGTGGTGGGGGCCTCTGGAAGCGGGAAGTCCTCGTTCGTGCGCGCCGGGCTGCTGGCGGGCATGAGCGCAGCGACGAACGCTGGTATGAGCGAGCGCGTCGCGTTGCTGACACCGGGCGCGAATCCATTGCAGCGCCTTGCCGGTGCTGTCGGCCGTATGGCCGGCGTCGCCCCGAGCATGCTGGCGCACGATCTGCGCGCCGATCCTAGCCAGCTGGAGCTCGCGACTCGTCACGCCAACGGTCATGTCGTGATCGCGGTCGATCAGTTCGAGGAGCTGTTCACGCTGTGCGGCGACGATGCCGAGCGTCACTTGTTCGTCGATGCGTTGATGGCGGCGTGGCGCGACCCGGCAAGTCCGGTGGTCGTGATCATCGCGCTGCGGGCGGACTTCTACGGCCGAGTAGCGGCGTACCCACAGCTGGCCGCGGCCGTCGTCGCCCACCAGGCGCTGATCGGGCCGATGAGCGCTATGGATCTGCGCCGGGCGGTCGAGTTGCCCGCTGCCGCGACGGGATTGCTGTTGCAGCCGGGCCTGACGCAGACGATCCTCGAGGATCTCGCGGACGAGCCCGGCGCCCTTCCGCTGCTCTCTCACGCGTTGCTTGAGACATGCAAGCGCCGGCGCCGGCTGATGCTCACCGTCGGTGGCTACCGCGAGGCTGGCGGCGTACGCGGGGCCATCGCGCAGACCGCCGAACACACGCTGCAGAGTCTGGCCGAAGCCGATCGTGCGATCGCACGTTCGATCTTTCTGAGCCTGACGGAGATAGGTGAGGGCGCCGAGCCGACGCGTCGGCGCGTGGAGCGCGCCGAGCTTTCCGTGCACGCACAGTCAGATGACGTGATTGATCGTGTGCTCGGCATTCTCGCCGATGCTCGCCTGGTATCCGTCGACGAGCGGACGGTCGTGGTAGCCCACGAGGCGCTGATTCGTCATTGGCCGCGGCTGCGTGGCTGGATCGACGCCGATCGCGCCGGCCTGCTCATCCACCGTCGCTTGAGCGACGCCGCGCGCCAATGGGACGTCCTGAACCGCGAAGCAGCTGCCGTCTATCGTGGCACGCGGCTGACGGAGACCGTCGAATGGCGCGACGCGCATGCACCGTCGCTGAGCGATCTCGAGCATGCGTTCTTGGCGGCGAGCGAGGCGAGTCGTGCACGTGCGCATGCGACGCGGCGGCGCCGGACGCGTCTGACCGGCGCGGCGATGGTGACGCTCGCGGCCGCCGCGGTCGCGATCGTCGTCGCCGTCCTGTTCGTCAGCCGCGAGCGAGACATAGCGGCATCCCAAGATCTTGCGAGAAAGTCCTTGTCGCTGATCGCGACCGATCCCGGGCTTGCACTCGCGATCGCCCTCGAAGCGCTGCGTCGTGGTGAGACCCGGCAGGCCCAGAATGCGGTGCGTCAGGCGACGCTTGCGCATCGCGCGAGCCGTGTTATCAGAGCTCACACAGGCTTGGTATATGGCGTCGCGCCGAGCCCGGACGGCCGTTTGGCCGCCACGGCCGGCGGCGATCGCAGTGTGCGCATCTGGGATGTACGCAGTGGCCGCCGCGTCGCGCAGATCACGGGATTTCGCGACGAGGTTCGGGCGGTGAGCTTCAGCCGCGACGGCAAGCAGATCGCTAGCGCCGCCCATGACGGGGAGATCGCGGTGGGTCCCGCGAACGGCGGTCCACGCCATGTCCTTATGCGCCTGCGCGATGACTTTGCGATGAGCATCGCCTTCGGCGCCGACGACAACACGCTCGCGATCGGAACCTACCGCGGCCGCGTCGCGCTTCTTCGGCTGAGCGACCGCGCGCTGCGCGACCTGCGTCCGCGCCCTG
>DASVPU010000290.1:0-13892 GCA_036389475.1 Solirubrobacteraceae bacterium | reverse complement strand
CGCGGAGCACGAGCTCGCCGTCGTCGACGTCGAGCTCGATCCCGGGCAGGGGGCGGCCCATCGACCCCGGCCGCGCCGGCGCCCCGAGCGGCATGCCCGTGAGCTGGCCGGTCTCCGTCTGCCCGTAGCCGTCCCGGATCTCGAGGCCCGTCGCCTCGCGCCAGGTGGCGAGGACCTCGGGGTTGAGCGCCTCGCCGGCGGCGACGAGGCCGCGCAGGGCGGGGAGGCGGGTCGGCTGCGCCCGCTTGGCGATCACGCGGTACTCCGTCGGCGCCATGCAGAGCACGTTCACGCGTTCGCGCTCGAGCAGCTCGAGGCGCTCATGCGGGTCAAAGCGGGCGTCGTGCAGGAGCGCCGCGGCGCCACGGATCCACGGCGCGACGAAGACGTTGCGCGCCGACTTGCTCCAGCCGCTCGCGGCGGTGCACCAGACGAGGTCGCCGGCTGACGGCGCCAGCCAGTGCTCGGCCTGAACGCGCTGGCCCGCAAGGTAGCGCTGGCCGTGGATGACCGCCTTGGGCTCGCCGGCCGTGCCCGACGTGAACGTGATGAGGGTTTCATCCAGCGCTGAGAGCCGCGCGGGCGGCGGCGGCTGCACGTCGGGCAACGCGGCAACCCACGGCACCCAGACCGTCGGTCCGTCCCAGCCCGACTGCGACAGGACACCGGCGTTTCTTGCGTCGCACACGACCAGCGCCGGCGGGCAAGTCTGTAGGCGAAGCCGAAGGTCGTTGGGGCGCAGCTGCTCGTTGCAGGGCAGCACGACGTAGCCCTGGCGAAAGCAGGCGACCATCGTCGCCACCCACTCGGGCCGGTTGCCGACGAGCGTGAGCACCGTGTCTCCGCAGCGCACGCCTTGCTCGTGCAGGTGAGCCGCGAGCCTGCGTGCCGCGCGCGCGATCGCGCCGAACGACCATTCGCGCCGCGCTCCGTCGCGCGCAAGCTCGACGAGCGCGAGGCGATCGGGCGGCGCGGACTCGACGAGTTCGACGACGAAGTTGGCCACGGCCGCGCGCAGTCTTTCATCCGCCGCGCCGGTAAGCTGGGACCGCAGCGTGTCCCGCGAGATCTGGACCAGGAGAGCATTACGAACATGGCCGTAGCCCCCGCGCCGTACAGCGAGTACACCGACGAGCAGAAGGACATCATCGCGATGGTCCGGCAGTTCGCCGACGAGCAGATCCTGCCCAACGCCGAGCACTACGACCACGAGGACGAGTTCCCGACGCCGATCGTCGAGCAGATGAAGGAGCTGGGGCTGTTCGGGGTGACGATTCCCGAGGAGTACGGGGGCATGGGTCTGGACTTGACGACCTACGTCATGATCGTCGAGGAGCTTTCGCGCGGCTGGATCTCGATCTCCGGGATCATCAACACGCACTTCATCGGCTCGTACCTGCTCATGAAGTTCGGCACCGAGGAGCAGAAGCAGAAGTACCTGCCGCAGATGGCGACGGGCGAGTGGCGCGCCGCGTTCAGCCTCTCCGAGCCGGAGATGGGCTCTGACGTGCAGGCGCTGAAGAGCACGGCCAAGAAGCTCGACGACGGCAACTACGAGATCAACGGGCAGAAGATGTGGGTCACCAACGGCCTGCGCTCCAAGCTCGTGTTCGTCCTCGTGCGGACCGATCCCAAGGCCGACCCGCCCTACAAGGGCATGACGTGCTTCATCGCCGAGAAGGAGCCGGACGTCTCCGAGAACACCGGCGAGTACGAGGGCTTCATCGTCCCGCCGCCGCTGAAGAAGATGGGCTACAAGGGCGTCGAGTCGACGGAGCTCGTCTTCGATGGCTACAAGTGCCCGGCGGAGAACATCCTCGGCGGGGAGCAAGCCGGTCTGAACCGCGGCTTCCAGCAGATGATGGATGCGCTCGAAGTCGGCCGCGCGAACGTCGCCGCCCGCGGCGTCGGCATCGCCCAGCGCGCGCTCGAGCTCGCGCTGCGCTACTCACAGGAGCGCAAGGCCTTCGGCAAGCCGATCTGCCAGCATCAGGCGATCCAGTTCAAGCTCGCCGACATGGCGACGCAGATCGAGGCGGCAAGGCTGCTGACGCGCAAGGCCGCGCGCCTGAAGGACGCGGGCGAGAGCTCCGAGCTCGAGGCCGGGATGGCCAAGCTCTTCGCCTCCGAGGCGGGCCGTTTCGTCGTGGAGGAGTCCTTCCGCATCCACGGCGGCTACGGCTACTCCAAGGAGTACGAGATCGAGCGCCTGTACCGCGACGCGCCGCTGCTGCTCATCGGCGAGGGCACGTCGGAGATCCAGAAGATGGTCATCGGCCGCAAGCTGCTTCAGCGCAACAAGGTCTGACCGGCGCCTCGAAGGCCACGAGGTGGTCGCCGCTGTGGCTGAGGGCTCAGGACTGGCCGGGCGCTAAGCGATCGATCCTGTACGCGTCGCCCTGCTTGAGGAGATACAGAGTCGCGGTCCGGCCGGTCTGATCGCGGATGACGGCTTTCGCCTTGGCGCCGTCGACTTGGAAATCGCGCCCGACCGAGATCGAGGTGTTGCGGTCGAACTGCTTGCGCACCGCTGAGGCGCAGGTGCGCTTGGAAGCCGCGCCGATCGAGCGCCGCAGGTTGGCTGTGAAGAGCTCCTTGCAGATCTTGCCGGCGTCTCCCGCGCGGGCGGCGATCTGAAGCTCGTCGATCGTGGCCAGCACGCCCCGCTGGCTGAGCTGAAGCGACGGCGGCTGCGTGCTCGTCTGGGATTGCGTGCTCGCGGTCTTGTCCGAGCCGCCGCAGCCCACCGTCAAGAGCGCGGCACCGGCGCTCAGCGTGCTCATGGCGCCGACGACGGACAGGGTCGACAAACGCGACCTCTGGCTAGGTCTACCTTGTGCGGAGGGCCTCATGCTGTCGAGGATAGGACGCTGTCGCCATGAGGGAGACGAGCGTGCGAGGTCGACACGGAGGTTATAGACATGGCCGGAGTAACACGCAGACTGGTTGCGGGGACCGTCGCGGCAGGGATTGTGGCTGCGCTGGGGGCAGGTCCGGCGCAGGCTGCGGACGGGATGGTCTACGCGTGCATCAGCAAGAAGCAGGCCAACGGTATCTCGGCGGGCTATGCCCGCATCGCAGGTCCCACCGGCAAGCCTCTGAAGGCGAGCTCGTCCTGCCGTCGAGACGAGTTCTCGACGAAGGTGTTCTGGAACGCGAAGGGCCCGTCGGGCGCGGCCGGCGCGAAGGGCGACACCGGCGCGGCGGGCACCAAGGGCGACACCGGTGCCACTGGCGCGACCGGTCCGACCGGCGCCACCGGTGCCACCGGCGCGGCCGGCGCTCCCGGTAGCCCCGGCCTCAGCGGGCTCCAGGTCGTGACCACCCGCGTCCCGGCGGCGAACGGCAACCCGGCCGCGGATTGGAACGGCGCGAACGGCAAGATCGCTATCGCCACATGTCCCGCAGGCAAGTACGTCGTGGGCGGCGGTGTCGGTGAGACCTACCCGGCGCTCGATCCGGCGCTTCCGCCGACCGATCCGAGCCAGCCCGCAAGCCCGCTGACGCTCGCGGTCGCCAGCAGCGAGCCGACCACGCTGGTCAACGGAAAGCCGACGGAGTGGAGGGCGCAGGTCGTGGAGATCGTCAACGGCGGGCGCTACGCCATCGTCGCCACGGCGATCTGCGCGAACGTCGAGGGGTGACCTCCACGGCGAGCGGCGTCAGTTGATCGCTCGCAGAGTCAGGAAACGACACGGGGGCCGCGACGGTTGCGGCCCCCGCTTCGTTTGCGCAAGGCGATCACTCCACGGACCGGTACCTGCTTTCGCATCCGTGCGGCGCCCGGCATCCGCCCTGACCTGCCCCCGCACGTACGCGAACTGGGAATCAACCGTCTAGGGTCTTGGCTCATGTCCGAGGACGCGAAGACGCTCATCGAAACCGCCGTCAAACGCTTTCTGCAGGAGGTTCCCGCGCTTGCCCCGCTGAAGCTCGTCTTCGGCGTCGAGCTACGCGGCCGCGGCGACGTGCAGATGTACCGCGTCGAGCTGCCGGGTCTGAAGATCACGAAGGGAATCGCCGAAGACGCTCGCGTGCGTGTCGAGATGCCGCGCGCCTTCTTCAACGTCATGGCCACCGATGCCCACATCGCCGACTGGCGCGAGGCATTCACCTACGGCCAGGCGAAGGCGACCGGAGTCGATCAGATCCTCAAGCTCATCGTCCACGTCGTCGAGAAGCAGGAGGAGCGACAGCGCACGCGCCGGGCGCGGCACTGACCGTCGCTAGCGGCGGTGGTAGGGGTCGACCCAGACGTCGTCGACCGACCAGGCCTCGCCCAGTGCGGTGAAGCGGAACCGGACCGCGATGTCCTCATGCGAACCCAGCGTCAACAGGTTGGCGACGACGGGAATCGGCAGCGTCGGCTGCCAACTGCCGTCGTTCAGCACGAGGCCCACCGGCAGCGAGCCGATCCCGCCCCAAGCGTCGTGGAAGAGCACCTCGACGCGCAGCATCGACAGCGACAGCCATCCCCCGCTGCGCCGTCTGACGAAGAACCGAAAGGTCGGATGCTGGATGCCGACGCAGATCGGAGCGCTCGTCGCTGAGCTGCCGGCGGGCAGTGACAGCGACTTCGAATCCTCGGGGCCGCCGACGTGGTACGGCGAGTTGCCGTCGGCGGTGGCGGCGCTGCCGGTCATCGACCAGCCGTCCTCGGCGCCTTCGAAGTCGCCTCCGGGCAGCGGCGTGTAGTCCGCGTCGTCATGCCACAGGCTGAAGACCTTCGAGACCGCTTGGTCGCCGCAGGACGGCGTCGAGGCAACGAGAATTCCGGCGCTGGCGCTGGCCGTGCTTAGGGCGAACGCGGCGCCGGCGAGCAGTGCGGTTGCACCGAGGCGCAGGGACGAGCGACGTGCGGACACAGCGGGTCCTCCTCGTGGCGACGGGGAGCGCCTCCATGCGCTCCGCCGCCGTCGAGATCGGCCCGGATAGGCATCGACTGAAGCTCGACCGCGTGGCATCGGACATCTGTCCGCTGTGGGCACATCGGATCACGCGGACGCCGATAAACAGGGAGGTGTTCTCGTCCGATGACATGCCGTCGATCTCGCGTGCGCGCGGCGCCGCCAAGCCGCACCTCAGCGGATCTGCCGAGCGTCTCATGGCGAAGCGGCGCGAGCGCCAGGGTCAACGCGCGGGTCGTCGCGAGGCGATCGTCGAGATGGGCGCAGCGCTGGTGTTCCTCGCTGTCGCGGGCGCGCTACCGGCGGTCAGCGGCGCCCCGGCTCCGCCGCCTGGCGTCACGATCGCGCTGATCGTTGCGATCGCCGTCGTATCGCTCGTCGAGTTCGATGTCGGCGCCGGCTATGCGCCGCCGACACAGATCGTCTTCGTACCGGCGCTGTTCCTCCTCGATCCGGTTTGGGTGCCCCTCGTCGTGGCTAGCGGCCTCGTGCTCGGGCGGCTGCGCGACATCGTGCGCGACCACAACCCGGAGCGCCAGCTCGTCGTCGCCGTCAGCAACGCCTGGTACGCGGTCGGGCCGGCGCTTGTCTTCGTGCTCGGCGGCGTCAACGGGTTTCACTGGGCCGACTGGCCGCTGTTCCCGATCGCTCTCCTAAGCCAGTTCGCCGCCGACACCGTGACCGGAGCGACGCGCGAGTGGCTCGTCCTCGGGGTGAAGCCGCGCCTGCAGCTGCGCATGACCGGCCTCGTCTTCCTCGTCGACGTGCTGCTGACGCCGATCGGCCTTTTGGGAGCGATCGCGGCGCATGACGGGTCGTTCGCGTTCCTGCTCGTCCTGCCACTCGCCGGGCTGCTGCGGATCTTCGCCCGCGAGCGCGGCGCCCGCATCGAACAGGCGATCGAGCTCAGCGCCGCGTACCGAGGCACGGCGTTCCTGCTGGGCGAGGTCATCGTCCACGACGACCAGTACACCGCCGAGCACAGCTACGGCGTGATTGCTCTGTCGCTCGAGATCGCGGATGAGCTCGGGCTCGACGAGGACGAACGACGGCTGGTCGAGTTCGCGGCGCTGCTGCACGACGTCGGCAAGATCGCGGTGCCCAAGGAGATCGTCAACAAGCCGGGGCCGCTCAGCGAGCAGGAGTGGCAGATCATGCGCCAGCACACGATCGCCGGACAGCAGATGCTCGACAAGGTCGGCGGCGGCATGACCGACGTCGGCCAGATCGTCCGGGCGTCACACGAGCACTGGGACGGTGGCGGCTACCCCGACGGCAAGGCGGGCGACGCAGTTCCGCTGCCGGCCCGGATCGTGGCCGTGGCAGACGCGTTCAACTCGATCACCACGACGCGCCCGTACCGCCGCGCGCAGTCGCCCGAGGCCGCGGTGAAGGAGCTGCGGGCATGCGCGGGCACGCAATTCGATCCCGAGGTCGTGGATGGGCTCATCGCAGTGCTCGCCCGTCCCGCGGCCGAGACGTCGACCGAGTTCTTCGCCCGAACGGCGGAACCGCCGCCGGCGAGGCTGCGGGTCGTACCCGACCTCGACGAGCTCTTGGACGCCGCGCTCGAGGATCATCTCGGCCCGCGCTGACAGACTCGCGTCAGAGACCGCGGTTCTCGTCGCCGTAGTTCGGGCGCCGATGGCGTCAGTTCACCGGGCAGGTCACCGAAGCGGCGCCTGCCGAGCGGGCGCAGAGATCGCGGCGCGAGGGCGGCTTGCGCTTGTTGATCCTGAAGCGCGTGTACTTGCCCGTGAAGCCGGCCCTCGTCACGTAGATCGAGAGCGTCGTGCCCGCGCGCAGGCGGTGCTCGAAGGCCCGCACGCGCACCACTCCTGTGGCCGCCGCGTACCTCCAAACCTTGCGCCACTTGCACGACCGGCCCTTGCAGTAGATCGTCACCCGCGTGCCCTTTGGCGCCTGGACGCGCAGCAGCGTGATCAACACGCCGGCTCCGTCCGCCCGACCGCGAAGCCGGATGACCGGGAAGGGCGAGATCAGCGGACGGTTCGGCGAGACGGAGGCGGATCCGCCCGTCGTCCCCGGAGCCGGCGCGGTCGGGCGCTTGGATACGTCGGGGATGACCGGCGCGGGCGGCGGTGGTGGGGGTGGAGGCAACGGTTCGACCGTGGTGCCCGTCGACGAGCCTCGCCCGAAGCCCTGGACAGCGCTGACCATCATGTCGGCGGACACGAGCTGCAGGGTCTGGATGCCGGGCTGGCCGGGGGAGGAGTCGACCGTCGGCTGCTTGACGACGTCGAACGTCAGCTGGATCTGGCAGATCGCAGACGGAGTCCCCTTTGGTCCGAGCACGACACGAGCGCCGGCACGCTGCGGCGTGATGCGCAGCTTTCCCGACGCCGTGTCGACGAGGGCGACGTCAAAGCGGTCGCTGGGCTCCATTCCGCACGACGAGCCAGGAGCGAGCGTGGCGACCGGCGCCACGCTGAAGACGCCAGGTTCCGGGCTCGTGCACGCCGGGACGTTGTTGATCGCGCCGCACGAGGGCGTGATCGTGATGCCTTCGGACTGGTTGCACTGATCGGCGTTGCAGACGAACGCGACCTGCTGTGCCTCGGGTCCGGTGGAGGTGTTTTCGAGCACGACGGTCGCCGACAGGCCCTTCTGGCCGACCGTGACGCTCGGGGGGAACGTCGCATCGGCCGCCATCTGCGCCCCGGCATGCGCGGCAGCGGGGGCCACCGCTAGGAGGCCCCAGACGAACACCGTCAGCGCGAGCGGTTGCCCACGGCGCCTCTTCGTTGAAGGCTTGCCTGCGAAACCTGCTGACATCGTCTTCCCCTTGACGTGGCCGCCATACGAAAGCAGCGAACCCGCTCGATGAGATACAAGCACACGCGTGCCCGCGGCGCGCCATCTGGTCGCGATCCGCCGGATGACGCCGCAGTCAGCGAGAGATGCGTTCGCAGTCGCGCGCGACGCGGTCGTGGGCGTCAGCGAAGACGCGGTCATCGCCCGGTCCGCAGCGAACGATGTCGCGGCCGCCGCCGACGATGTTGACGCGGTCGTTTCCGGGCCCGGCGTCGATCGCGTCGTTGCCGAGGTTGCCGAAGATCGTGTCGTCGCCGGCTCCCGCGTCGATCGTGTCGTTGCCGCGGTCGCCGGTGATGCGGTCGTCGCCGTCGTCACCGAAGATCCGGTCGTTGCCGCGGCGGCCGGCCATGAGGTCGTTGCCTGCGCCGCCGTGCAGCTCGTCGCCGCCGTTGCCGCCGTCGACGTAGTCGTCGCCGGCGCCGGCGAACAGCCGGTCGTTGCCGCCGTTTCCGATGATCGAGTCCTCGACCGGGGTGCCGCGGATGAGCTCTGGTCGCGCGGTGCCGAAGAACAGTGACGGCGGCGTGGTGTCGTTGGCCACCTCAGGCGCGATCGGCACGACCTGCTCGCAGTCGCGCAGCTGGTCGCGCGTGGGGAGGTCTGCCTCGACGTAGACGGTGTCCGTGCCCGGCCCGCAGTCGACGCTGTCGGCGCTGTCGTCGGCCGCGCGGATGACGTCGTCGCCGTCACCGCCGATGATCGTGTCCGGACCGGGACCGCCGGTGATCGTGTCGTTGCCGGCTGCGCCGTCGAGGGTCTCTTCGCCGGAGCCGCCGTCGAGGCGGTCGGCGCCGTCGGCGCCGTGAAGCTTGTCGTTGCCGGCGTCGCCGCGCAGGTCGTCGTCGCCCTCGTCGCCGCGCAGGTCGTCGGCGGCGCGGCCGCCGTCGACGAGGTCGTCACCGCGGCCGGCGCTGATCGTCTCCTTGCCCGGACCGCCGTACAGGCGGTCGTTGCCGTCCTCGCCCTCGATGATGCGGTCCGAGCCGCGGCCACCTTCGATGGTGTCATCGCCGGGGCCGCCCGTGAGGCGTTTGTCGTTGCCGAAGCCGCCGGTGATGTGGTCGTTGCCCGCGCCGCCGTAGATCGTGTCGTCGCCGTCGCCTCCGTCGAGGGTGTCGTTGCCGTCGGCGCCCTCGACCGTGTCGTTGCCGGTGCCGCCGTCCACGCCGTTGTCGCCGGGCCCAACCGACAGCTTGTCGTCGCCGGCGCCGCCGAGCAGGAAGTCGTTGTCAGCGCCGCCTTCGATCATGTCGCTCTGCGCCCCGCCGGAGAGGCGGTCGGTGCCGGATCCGCCGTCCAGGATGTCGCGACCGCGTGCTCCGCGCAGGTAGTCGTCGCCTGCCATCCCCAGCATGCGATCAGGCCCGCCGGTGCCCGTCAGCGTGTCCGAACCGTCCGTTCCCGGCAGCAACGCCAGTCCCGGCTGCTCGACGACGGCGAACGGTGTCGTGTCAGGGAGGCCGATGACGTCGAGCCGGCGGCGATTGGCCGCGCCGACGGTCGAGATCGACGCTCCCCCGCCGTCGGCGTAGTACAAACGCGTGGCGTCCAGGCTCCACGACGGGGTTCCGGGTCCTGGGCCGGTGACGAGCCGGCGGACGCTGCGCGTGCCGGGATCCACGAGTGCGCCGCCCGACGCGCCCGTGAGCGTGCCGATCGCAAGCCGCGCGTCACGCGGCGACTGCGCGATCGCGCCGCCGAGCCCGAGAGGCAGCGCCAGCCGTCGCGTCTTGGAGACCTTGCGCCTGCCCGCAAGGATCAGGCGCAACGCACCTGCCGCCGTGACCCACGTGCGCCCCGCGCCGTCGATTGCGACGCCCACCGCGCCGGGGACCCGCACGGTGCGCAGCAGCCGGCGCTCGCCGAGCGCGAGGATCGCGACGCGCCCGCCCGCGAGCACGACCGCCGCGTCGCTGGCCCGGCGCCCGATCGTGAGCTGCTGGCCGACCCCGCCGAGCGCGATCGACGCCGTCGGGGTCAAGCTCGTGGGGTCCAGCAGCGTCACATGGTCGGCCTGCAGCGCGACCACGGTGCCGTCGCGCGCCGTCGCGAGCTGGGACACCGGCGCACCCGCGAGGACCGCGCGCCTGGTCTCGATGCGCTGATCGATGTCGATCTGCACGATCGTGTTGCCCGCCGCCGCGTACCCGCTGGCGCCAAAGGGACTCGTCGCCACCCCGGTCACCGCAGCCGGCATCGCGATCCGCGCCACGACGCCGTCAGTCGAGAGCTCCACCAGCGGCAGATCGGCGGTCCCGCCCGCGATCAGCAGCACCCGAGCTGGCGCTGCAGAAGCGAGGACGAGCGCGCCCGCGATGGCGCACAGCACCGCCAGCCCAGCGCCTGCGCGCCGGGCGTGAAGAGCGAGTCGCATGCGGCGCATCTCAGCATGCCCGGTGGCGCTCAGGTCGCACCAGCGCACCAGCCGTGCGGACAGCCGCCACGCGTTTTGATGCCCGACCAGGGCGACCTCGGGACCCGGTGTATCGATCGCTCGTGATCTGGCATCTGCGGCGCGATGCGTCAATCTCGCGAGGCTCTCGGGGCAGTGGCACCCTCCGGCCCGGTACAACACTCCAATGAACCCTGACGCGGTGGGACGGCGGACGGGAGTTGGGCACGGTCAACACGCAACGGCTCGTGCGCTCGCTGCGCTCGACGAGCTGCCTGAAGCGACGGTCGTGATCGTGCCCATCCGCGACGAGACGGGAGCCGTCGTCGACTTCGTCGTCGACTACGCCAACCGCGCGGCGGCCACCACTGTCGACGTACCCGCGAGCGAGCTTGCCGGCCGCAGCCTGCTCGAGGCGCTCCCGAAGCTGCCGCGCCACGTGTTCGACAGGCTCGCCGGCGTGCTGGACAGCGGCACACCGCTGCGCATGCAACTCGAGTACGGCGACGTGTTCGTGGGCGACACGAGGTTCTCCGGCCGCTTCGAGATCGCCGTCTCGAGGCTCGGCGAGTCGCTGCTCGTCATCTACGAGGATGTGGCCGCACGAGCGCAGGCGCGCAGCGCCGAGCGGCGCTTCGGCGCCGTGCTCGAGGCGACATCGGACTGGGTCTCGATCGCCGATCGCGATAACAACCTCGTCTACGTCAATCCCGCGGGCCGGCGCATGGTCGGCATCGGCATCGACGAGGACATCACCGGCAAGCGGATCGGCGAGTTCTCGCCGGCATGGGCACGAGAGCGCGTGCTCGGCGAGGGACTGCCTATCGCGCGCCGCAGCGGCGCCTGGCGCGGCAACCTCGCTCGCCTGCATCGTGACGGTCACGAGATCCCCGTCTCGCAGGTGATCGTCGCCCGCATGGCGCCCGACGGCGAGGTTGACTTCTACGCGACCATCGCGCGCGACATGACGCGCGAGCGCGCCGCCGAGGCCGCGCTGCGTGAGAGCGAGGAACGCTTCCGCATCGCCTTCGAGCAGGCGCCGATCGGGATCACCCTGATCGACCTGAACGGACGCTTCGTGCAGGTCAACGACGCCTACTGCAAGACCGTCCGACGCTCCCGCGCGGAGCTTCTCGAGCTGGGTCCGTTTGACATCACCCATGCCGATGACATCGCCGACACCCGTTACGCGATCGACCTGCTCATCGACGGCGATCTCCCGTTGTTCCGTTTCGAGAAGCGCTACATCGATGCAGCCGGCGAGACGATCTGGGTGGAGATCAGCGGCAGCGTCTTCCGCGACGCCGAGGGGCAGCCGCAGTACCTCATCGGCATGGTGCAGGATCTTGGCGAGCGGCGCGTCGCGCACACGCTTCAGCGCAGCATGCTGACGACGCAGCTGCCCGAGATCGAAGGTGCCGAGCTCGCGGTTCGCTACCTTCCCGGCAGTCCCGAGATCGAGGTCGGCGGCGACTGGTACGACGTCATCCCGCTGCCCGACGGGCGCGTCGGCCTCGTCATCGGCGACGTCGTCGGCCGGGGCATCGATGCGGCCGCCACGATGAGCCAGCTACGCACGGCGCTGCGCGCATACGCGGTCGAGGGACTCGAGCCGGCCGAGGTCGTGGCCAAGCTGCACCACCTCGTCGACCATCTGCGCATCGGCCTGAGCACGACGCTCGCCTATCTCGACCTCGACCCGTTCACGCGCGAGCTGCGCTACGTGAGCGCCGGGCACCTGCCGGTGCTGCACGTGCCCGCGCAGGGCCCCTCGCGCTTCCTGCCGGGCGCGAGATCGACGCCGCTGGGGACCGCGCCGGCGAAGCGTCAGATCCCGCAGGAGCGGCTCGTCCTGGAGCCGGGCGACACCGTGCTGCTCTACACCGACGGCCTCGTCGAACGCCGCGACGACCCGATCGACAGCCGCTTGGAGCAGCTGCGCGCGGCTGTCGCGGTCGCGCCGCTCGACCTGCAGGCAAGCCTCGAGCATCTCACCGCAACGCTCATCGAGGACGAGCTGCGCATCGACGACATCGCGTTGCTCGCGCTGCGCACGGTGGAGCCAACGGACTCCTTCGTAGTCGCGATCCACGAGCGGGCCGACGATCTCAGCGAGCTGCGCAGCAGGTTGCGAGTCTGGCTGCAAGGAGCCGGGGCGAGCAGGCGAGAGGCCGGCGACGTGCTCCTCGCGGTGGGGGAGGCGTGCGCAAACGCGATCGAGCACGCCGATGCGGGCTCCAACGCGGTCATCGACATCCGCGCTCGGATCAGCGACCAGAAGGTTGTGGTGAGCGTGCGCGATCGCGGCACCTGGCGGCCGGCCGGCGTTCCGAGCGACCGCGGTCACGGGCTGCGCCTGATGCGCATGCTCATGGACACGGTCAACATCGCGACCGGTGTCGAGGGGACGCGGGTGCAGATGCGCTTGGAGCTCGCCGCGCCGAGTCCGGTGATCGTGGCCAGCGACGACCGGGAGGCCGCCCAATACGCCCCAGGGCTGACGCTCGAGCGCGTGAACGGGGTCGTGCCGGTCGTACGACTGGAGGGCGAGATCGACCTCGCGCGAGTGGTCGAGCTGCGTCGTGTGCTCGTCGAGAGCGTCGGACGGGCCGATCCTGGCCTCGTCCTGGACCTCTCCCGGGTGGAGTACCTCGACAGCGCAGGCATACACCTCCTGCACGAGATCGAGTGGATGCTCTCAGGGCGCGGTCAAAGGTTGCGCGTGTCGGCAGCGCCGGGCGCCGCGGTCATGCGCCTGCTCGAGCTCGTCGACTTTGCCGGCTCGATTCCGCTCGACGGCTCGGTCGCCGCGGCGGTCGACCTGCTCACCCCGCCGCCGCCGATCTAACCCTCTTCCTCTGCCTCGGCGGAAGTCCAGTCCGCCGCGGGATCGGCGTCAGGCTCGTCCTCGTCGGGCGTCTCGGCGTCGTCGGCGTCGGTTTCGCCGAATGCCGGATCGGGCTCGTCAGCGATCTCCTCGCCCGCGTCGGGAGGGGGAAAGCTTGTCGCGGCGTCGTCTTCGTCGTCCATGTCAGGCTCCGATCAGCTTGTTGATGTACTCGTAGCGGATCTTCCGGTTCACCTTGTCCCACCCGGACTGCTCGGCGGCCGCCGCGATGTCGCGGGCGTAGCGCCGCAGATCGGCTTTGGCCTGCATCGCGCGCTGGCGATGAGTCGCGTTTAGCGCGCTCCATCCGCCAGACCGCTTCGCGACGCGGCGCTCCTTGACGAGGATGTCACGCGCGGCCCGCTCACGCTCACTCAAGAGCTGGTAGGGATGCATGGGCTCGCGCGCCGCCGGCGCCTTGAACATCCCGGGGTGAAACGTGCAGTGCCATGCCTCCGACGGAGCGTCGGAGGACAGCCTGCCGCCGCGGATCCCCCAGCCGTACGTGTGTCCAGTCTCTCGTACTGCGGCCTGCATCGCGGGAGTCGGCAGGTCGACCGCGATGCCCCACCCGTGGTTCGACGTTCCGGGCACCGCCGCGAGTGCTCCCTTGCCGGACTTGTAGAGATTCCAGAAATAGTGCTGATCGGCGAGCGGGCGATACGACGTTCGCGGCGACGTTGGACAGATCCAGAGTCCCTTGCTCCTGCCGATGGAGCTGCGCATCGCAAGCCACGCGACCGCAGCGTCCTTGCGCAGCTGCCCGCCCGGGATCGGTGACAGATCGCTCGCCGGGAGCTTGCCGTTCTCACTCATGAGGCCCAACCTCCTCATGCTGCTGGTTGTCAGGCGCAACGTATCGTCCGAT
>DASVPU010000289.1:0-19788 GCA_036389475.1 Solirubrobacteraceae bacterium | reverse complement strand
AATCGGTCGCCCGAGCCGCTTAGACGGCGCAGGACTCCTCTTCGTCGGCAACCCGGAACGACGAGCCGCAGCCGCAGGCCGCGACGACGTTGGGGTTGTTGACCTGGAAGCCGGCGCCCTGAAGCGATTCCACGTAGTCGATGACCGAGCCGCGCACGTAGGGCAGGCTGGGCTGGTCGACGTAGACCTTCAGTCCCGAGTGCTCGAAGACCTCGTCGCCGTCGCGCATCTCGTCGAATGCCAGGTTGTACTGGAAGCCCGAGCAGCCTCCGCCTTTCACGCCCACGCGCAAGCCGGCAGCCGAGACGTCGGCGCCCTGGCCCTTGAGGAACTCGTGGACCTTCTCCGCGCCCTTCTCGGTGATCGTGATCATGTGCAGAACTCCTGCCGTTGTTTCAGCGCAATGGGCAATACTTCACGAAGTGTAGCGCCCCGTCCAGCCGGCCTGGAAGACCATTTCCCGCGGGCGGGCGCAGCGGCGGTGCGGGTTGCCGGCGCGGGGTGAGATCCGTCTTCGTTCGAGCACGAGGCTGAGCACCAAGGTTCGAGCACGGGGGTCGCTAGGCTTTCGGCAGATGCCCAGCGCAGACGAGGTCAAGACGCGGATCGAGGCCGCCATTCCCGGCGCCGAGGCCGAGGTGCAGACCGCCGACGAGGTGCATTTCAGCGCGACCGTTCGCGCCAGTGCCTTCGGCGGCCTCTCGCGGGTGCAACAGCACCGACTCGTCATGGACGTGTTCGACGGCGAGCTCGGCGGCGCGATCCATGCCCTTGCCCTGAAGACGGAGGTCTCATGAGCGACACCGCAATCCGCGACGCCATCTCGCAGGCGATCGCCGAGAACGACATCATCCTTTTCATGAAGGGCACCCCCGATCATCCGGCGTGCGGGTTCTCCGCTCGAACCGTCGCGATGCTCCAGGCGCTCGAAACACCCTTCACCGCGGTCGACATCCTGCCCGACCCGCGCATTCGCCAGGAGCTCTCGGCGATCTCCAAGTGGCCCACGATCCCGCAGCTCTTCCACAACGGCGAGCTCATCGGCGGCTGCGACATCGTCACGGAGATGTACGAGTCCGGCGAGCTCGCGGACACGCTCGGCGTCGAGGCTCCGGCCGACGCGCCCGAGGCGGTGGCGGAGGGCGCCGGGCCGCTGCCGGCCGCGCCGCTGGGCATCGAGAACCGGCTCGGCTGATCCACCCGCTCAGCGACGCGTGATCGTCACGCGCGTCCGCGCCTCGCCCGTGATCCGCAGCTTCGGATCGCGGTAGACGTCGACCTCCGGGCGGTCGCTGATCGAGGCGATGATGCCGTCGTAGCGGCCGAGGTCCTCGAAATCGGATCGTACGGCGCCGAGCGACTCGGCCCCCGGGTCCTGGTCTGCCCCAGGCGCCTCCTCGAAGAGGACGCTGACATCGGCCTGCTCGTCGGGATTGCTGCCGATGTCGGCCGGCGTGCCCGCGAGACGGATCGTGTGCGGTCCCGGCGCCAAGTCGGATGGGATGCGCATGTGGATCGTACGGGTGGCGCGGGCGCCGGTGCCCGTGCGCCGGAGCTTCAGGTGGATGGCGATCCGCGTGCCGCGCCGCGCGCGGTCTGGACCCCTGCCGCCGACGATGAACGCCTGGCGCAGGCCGCGGCGCACGCGCAGCCCGACGTCGATCGCGCTCGGGTGCAGCGTCCCGAAGCGGTAGCTCTCCAGCACCGCGACCGCGGCGGCCATGTCCTGGGCGGCGGGGCCGGCGAGCGCGTTCGTGACCGTCCCGTCGATCGCGTAGGTGTTGCAGAAGCGCATCGGCGAGCGCAGCTCGCGCAACGTGACAGCGACGCACATCTGGCCGCTCTGGCGGGCGGGCGCCCCGCCCAGCACCTGCGCGGCGACCTCGGCAACCGCGGCCGTCGCGACGACGCCGAGCGGCGAGATGCCGGCCGGCCGGCCGATGTC
The DNA here is from genome assembly GCA_036389475.1 of Solirubrobacteraceae bacterium. Lineage (GTDB taxonomy): Bacteria > Actinomycetota > Thermoleophilia > Solirubrobacterales > Solirubrobacteraceae > CADCVQ01. Next base: position 17,843 of record DASVPU010000289.1, on the reverse strand, counting down.
GGACTCGTCGGCGATGCGGGTGAAGCTCGATCGCTCGCGACCGGTGTCGAGGTCGTGGGCGCTGATCCTCAGCCCGTAGTTCGGCGGCAGCGCGCCGAGGCGCCCGGCGATCGCCTTCGGGCCGTCGGCGTTGACGATCCCGACGTCGGTTCCGGGCGAGCCGAGCTTGTAGGTCGAGACGTCCGGAATCGCGGTCGGGTTGTTCACGACCGTGCTGATGTAGGCGTCCTGCAGGAACAGCGATCGGCGACCGACGTCGTCGACTCCATGGCCGAAGAGCCAGACGTCGGAGTCGTCGTCGGCATAGGCGACGGTCCCGAGCGCGCCGATGTAGACATCGCCCGAGCTGAGGCCGACCGAGACCGCCGCGCCCGGTACGAGCGGCTGCGTCGGGAAGCTAGCCCGCGGCGCCGCGGGCGAGCTGATGAGCTGGCGTCCGGCCTTGCGGGCGGCACGCGTGAACATCGTCGCGATCGAGGGCTGCAGCCCGGAGATCGTCAGCGGGCCCGCGAGGCTGCGCGCACCGATGATCTGGCTGGCGCGCGGCGCCGCCCCGGGCGGCTGCACCGGCTGGGCGAGGATCGCCTCGATCGGCGTCGCGATCGCGGTCTTGCCGCCGTACTCGCCGATCGTCTCGGAAAGCGCCCCGATGTTGCGCCGCACGCCGTCGGCGCCTACGCAGAAGACGGGCGACCCCGAGAAGCCGGGTCCCAGACCGGTCGCATCGATCGCCGGACCCGATACGCGCACGAGGATCCGCGCCACCTCCGGGCCGCGCTCGCGGTCGATGACGTCGAGCACCTCGACGTCGAAGCTCTCGATCGCCGTTCCCCGCACGACCGATAGAGCGGTGCAGCGCATGCCTGGCTGCACGTCTGCGAGGGGCATGATCGGATCGGCCCCGTGAGCCGTGCTCGGCACCACGAGCGTGGCCGCGACAGCGGCGAGAAGCAGGCGGCGCACACGGCGACAGTAGCATCGCGGCGTGGACGCTTCCCCGACGTCGACGCCGGGCACCGCCATCCGCTGGGACGGCCGGCGCCTGCAGATCATCGATCAGACGCTGCTCCCCGCGCAGGAGCGATGGCTGGAGCTCACGGGCGCGGCGGACACCGCCGCGGCGATCGGGCGACTCGCGGTACGAGGGGCGCCGAACATCGGCATCGCCGCCGCGTACGGGCTTGCGCTGGCGGTCGCGCGAGCCGATGGCGACGACCTGGCGATCGCGGACGCCGCCGATCTGCTGTGTGCCTCGCGCCCGACCGCGGTCAACCTCAAATGGGCGGTGGATCGCGTGCGGTCCGCGGCCCTCGGCGCGCCGCGTGCCGATCGGGCGCTCGCGGCGCGCGAGGCGGCCGAGCGGATCCAGGCGAGCGAGGACGCGGCGAGTGTCGCGATCGCCCTCCAGGGCGCCGACCTGCTGGACGGCGCGACGCGAATCCTCACCCACTGCAATGCCGGCGCGCTCGCCTGCGGCGGCGCGGGCTCCGCGCTGGCCATCGCCTTCGAGCTCGCTCGGCGCACGGAGATCACGGTGCTCGCCTGCGAGACGCGGCCGCTGTTGCAGGGCGCGCGCCTGACGGTGTGGGAGCTGCGCCGTGCCGGCATCCCGCACGAGCTGCTCGTCGACGGCGCGGCCGCCGGCCTCATGCGCCGCGGCGAGGTGGACGCGGTCATCGTCGGCTGCGACCGGGTCGCGGCCAACGGCGATGTCGCCAACAAGGTCGGCACGTACGGCCACGCGCTGGCTGCGCGGGCGGCGGGAATCCCGTTCATCGTCGCCGGCCCGACCTCGACGATCGACGTCTCGATCGCCGGCGGCGACGAGATCGTCATCGAGGAGCGCGCGCCCGACGAGGTTCGCCATGCCGGCGGCGCGCTGCTCACGCAGACCGACACGCCGTGTCGCAACCCGGCCTTCGACGTCACGCCGGCGCCGCTCGTGACGGCGCTCGTGACCGAGCGCGGTGTCGCGTCGCCGCCGACGCGCGAGACGATCGCCGCGCTGCTGGCCCGCCCGCCGTCCGGCGACGCCACGTCGTGAGAGCGGCCCGCTCGATCACCGCGCGCGACGTCGTCGTCGAGCAGATGCCAGACCGCGTCGCGGGTGCCGGCGAGGTCGTCTGCCGCGTGCTCGCCTGCGGCGTCTGCGGCTCGGACGTCAGCGAGGTCTACGTCTCGCGCAAGCTGCCCAGCGTGCTCGGCCACGAGGTCGTCGGCGAGGTGCTGGCGACGGGGGAAGGCGTCACCGGCGTCGGCGTCGGCGACCGCGTCGTGATCCATCACCATGCCCCGTGCGGCGAGTGCCGGCGCTGCCGCCGCGGCCACGAGACGCTGTGCGAGCGCTTTCGCAGCACCGCCCTGGACCCGGGCGGCTTTGCCGAGCAGGTGCGCGTCGAGGCGGCGCTCGTACCGGAGCTGCTCGCGCTCGGCGATCTCGATCCGCTCGCCGGCACGTTCGTCGAGCCGCTGGGCTGCGTGCTGCGAGCCCTGGACCGCGCCGGATGCCGGCCGGGCGACGCGCTGCTCGTCGTCGGCGCCGGCTCCAATGGGCTGCTGGCCATCGCCGCCGCGCATGCGCGCGCGGTCGACGCCGTCTGGGTTCGAGAGCCGCGCGAGCCTCGCCGCAGGCTGGCCGAGGCGTGGGGGGCCGCGCACCATGCCGACGAGCGCGTCGACGTCGCGCTGGTCACGACCGCGAACCGCGAGGCGATCGAAGGCGCAGCGGCGGCGCTCGCTCCCGGCGGGACGCTGTGCCTGTATGCCACGACCGGACCGGGTACACCGGTCGGCGTCGACACCGAAGGCCTGTTTCTGCGCGAGCTGACGGTGTGCTCGAGCTGGTCGGCGGGACCGAACGACATGCGCGCCGCCTACGACCTCCTCGCGAGCGGGCGGGTAGATCCGCGCCCGCTCGTCACCCACCAGGTGGGGCTCGACGAGACCGCAGAGGCGCTGAACCTGCAGCGTCGCGGCGAGGCGATCAAGGCCGTCGTGCTGCCGTGAGAGCCGCGATGCTGCACGGTCCCGGCGACCTGCGCGTCGAGGAGGTCGCCGAGCCCGAGGGCGAGGTGCTGGTAACGGTCCAGGCGGCGACCGCCTGCGCGACCGACCTGAAGGCGCTGCGCCACGGCCACGTGATCCTCGGGCCGTACCCGGCGCGGTTTGGCCACGAGACCGCCGGCCTGCGCGAGGACACCGGCGAGCGGGTGCTCGTCGGCGACTCGGTCGCCTGCGGCGCCTGCGCGCCGTGCGCCGACGGCCGAGGCCAGCTCTGTGAGGCGATGACCTGGGTGATCGGCGGGTTCGCCGAGAAGATCGGCGCGCCGGCGGCGGCTCTGCACAGCGTCCCCGACGGCCTGGACGCGGCGGGAGCAGCGATGGCCGAGCCGCTCGCGGCGGCCGTGCATGCCGTCGCGCGGTCAGGCGCGCAGGCGGGCATGGACGCCGCGGTGCTCGGCGGCGGCACGATGGGGCTCATGCTCGCGCGGCTGCTGACGCTCGCGGGCTGCGAGGTGACGCTCGCCGACCGCCATCCCGAGCGCCAGGCGCAGGCGGAGGCATTCGGCGCGCGTGGAGTGGAGCAGCTCGGACGCCACGATCTCGTGCTGGAAGCCGTCGGACGTCCGGCGGCCTGGCGCTCGGCGATCTCCGCGGCGCGGCCCGGCGCGACCGTCGTGCTCGTCGGCGGCTGCCCCTCCGGCAGCGACGTGACGCTGCCGGCGGCGCCGCTGCACTACGCCGAGCTCGATGTCCGCGGCGCGTTTCATCACTCGCCCAGCGAGGTCGACCGGGCGCTGGAGCTGCTTGCCACCGGTGCCGTGGACTGGCTCGCGCTGGCGGGCGAGACGATCGGCCTCGACATGCTCGCCGAGGCGCTCGTGCGGCCGGCCGCGGGCGAGGCACGCAAGCTCGTCGTCGACCCGCACCTGTAGCGTCTGCGCTCATCGAGATGGCGGTCGCGATCGTTACGGACAGCACGCATTACCTGCCCGCGGACATCGTCAAGACGTGCGGCCTGCATACGGTCTCGCTCTACGTCAGGTGGGGCGACACGCTCCAGCGCGAGAGCGACATGGCTAATTTGCAGGGTTTTTATGCTCAACTGCGATCGGCGTCAGATCTCCCTACGACATCGCAGCCGTCCGTCGGGGACTTCCTGGAATGCTACGAGCCGCTGCTGCAGGCCGGCCACGACGTCGTCTCGATCCACCTCTCCGCCGGGATCTCGGGCACCTATGACTCCGCGCTGCAGGCTGCCGTCCAGCTCAGCGAGCGCGGCCACGACCGTCGCGTCGAGGTCGTCGACTCGCGTACGGTCTGCGGCTCACTGGGGCTCGTGCTGCTCGCGGCTGCGGCGCGCGCCCGCGCCGGTGAGACCGACCCTCAGGCAGTCGCCGAGCACGCGCTGCGCGCCCGCGAGGCGATGCGAATGTGGTTCAGCCTCGACACGCTGGAGTACCTGCGCCGGGGCGGGCGGATCGGCGGCGCGCAGGCGTGGGTCGGGAGCGCGCTGAAGATCAAGCCGATCATGTCGATGGAATCTGAGGTCACGCCGGTGGAGCGCGTGCGCACCGCCGGGCGAGCGTTCGAGCGGATGGTCAGCTTCATGCGCACGCTGCACGCCGAGGGGGCCGACGCCTGGTGCGTCCAGCACGCCGACGCCCTCGGCCCCGCCCAGCGACTGATCGAGCGCGGCCACGACATCTTCGGCTGCGAGCCGCTGTTCGTGGGCCAGGTCGGCCCGGTCATCGGAGCCCACGCGGGCCCCGGGATGATCGGGATCGGCGCGATGCCGACCGGCGCGCTCGAGTGGCGTGGGCCGCCGTGAGTGTTTCGCGGCCCCCCGGTCACGCCGGCCGGGGCGCCGGCGCCGGTGCCGGCGACGGCGGCGGCTCGCCCGGCGGGGTCTCTGACAGTGGCGGATCCGGCGGCGGCTCGCGAAGGCCGTAGAACTCGCGGATGACGATCTGGAACGCGGCGGCAATCGGGATCGCGACGAGCGCCCCGACCACGCCGAGGATCGATGAGCCGGCGAGGATCGCGACGATGACCGCGAGCGGCGGCACGTTGACGGTCCGCTTGTAGACGAATGGCTGCAGCACGTTGTTCTCCAGCTGCTGGTAGAGGATCAGGACGATCGCGTAGACGATCGTCGCCGTCGGGAAGTTCGTGAACAGCGTGACCAGAATGATGATCACGCCGCCGATCGTCGCGCCCACCAGCGGGATGAGCCCGAAGAAGAACATCAGCACCGCGAGCGGCACGGCGAACGACACCTTGAGGATCGTCAGCGTGATGAACGTGATCAGGCCGTTGATCGAGGAGATCGTCAGCGCGCCGGCGACGTAGCCGGCGGTCGCCTTGTAGATCCGCTCGGCCACGACGGCAACCCGCGGTGCGCGTTCCGGGCCGAAGCGGTTGACGAGGAACCTCGCGATCCGCTTGCCGTCGAGCAGCAGGAAGAACGTCATCGTCAACACGGTCAGCAGCTGGAAGGCTGCGTTGAACGCCGCCGTGGCGATGCTCTGCAGCGCACCGGCCGCGTCCCCGAGGCGCGAGGGCAGCTTTGCCGCCTCCTTCTGCAATGTCCCCACGACGTCGTACTTGTCGTCGAACTTGCGGATCGTGGCGTTGTTGCGCACGTTGTCGATGTAGCTGGGGATGTCGCGCGACAGGCTGCCCGCCCCGTCGACGACCGGCGGGACGACGAGCCACAACACGCCCGCATAGAGCATCGCGATCAGCACGTAGACGAGCAGGATCGACGCGGACCGAGGAATCCGCCGGGCGAAGAAGTCCACCGCCGGGCCGAGCGCGACCGCCAGGAAGATCGCGATCCCGAGCAGCAGCAGCGTGCTTCGGATCTGCACGAGCAGGTACAGCAGGCCCAGGCACGCCGCGCTCGTGAACAGGATGCGCGCGATCTGGCGCGTGGTCAAGGCGTCCCACACGGACACGTTCACGAGCGTATGTGGCGCGCCGGACGGCGCCGGTCCCGGCGCCTTCGGCTCCCGCGCTACTTCTTGCGCCGGAAGAGCCCGCCGATCGCGGCGATCCCGCCGCCGATGACGAATCCCGCCACCGCGGCGCCGATGACCACCTGCTTCTGGTGCGCGACGAGGTGGCGGCGCCAGTCTGTGATCACGGCGACATCGGCGGACAGCTTCTCCAGCGAGGTTCCCAGCGCGCGACGGTTGACCTCGATCGAGGCACGAATCTCCTCGGGCGTACGGGTGGCCATCAGCGCTTGCGCTTCCAGAACATCAGCGTCTTCTTGATCTTGCCGGCCTCCTGGATCGCCATCTTCGGAACCGGCGGCGTGCTCTCCTTGAAGAACCGCGCGGCGAGGTAGCCGGCGACGCCTCCCAGCATGAACAGCAAGCCGGCGACGACGAAGAACCCCCAGAAGAAGGCGTTGCCGCCCACCGGCAGCACGAACCACGTAAGCCAGGCCAAGCCGTGCAGCGCAAACAGCAAGCCGGTGATGACGAAGATTCCGGCGGCGATCCCGATGACGATGCCGCGCAGGAGCTTCGTGATCTTCTCGGTGACCTCGGCCTTGGCGAGCTCGATCTCCTCGTGCACGAGCAGCGAGACGCGCTCGCCGATCTCCTGGACCGTGTGCGCCAGGTCTGGAGTGGGGCTCTCAGTTGCCAAGGCGACGAAGGATCATGGCGGCGAGGATGCCGCCGACGAAAGCGGCGCCCACGACGACTTCAGGGCGCTGGGCGGCAAGCTCCTGGACGGCCTCCGGCCAGGCAGGTGCGGGGGCGGGCCCATGACCCGACGCGAACGTGGCGGCGGTTGCGCCCAGCGGCGTCCCGCGCTCGGGTTGCATGCCGGGCGAGCCGACCGCGACCGGTTGCTCGGCGACGGGAAACGGCATCGCCGCGGGCTGCGGCGCAGGCACGGCGAAAGCCGTCGGCGGCTCGAACGCAGCCGCGGGCCGCACCGCGGCGTAGACGTGGGGCTCGGCGGGAATCTCGACGGCCTCGCCCTCGACGATCCCCTCGGGCGCTACGACGGCTGGCGGGGTCTGCGCGGGACGCCAGCCTCCCGCCGTCCAGCTGCCGGACATCGCTCCCGGCGGAGGTTCAGGCGCCGCGACGATGACCGGCTCGTCAACCGGGGAGTCACCGTCCTTGCGGCGCTTGCCAAACCTCATTCCGGCGGATCTTCCCCGTAGATCCGTCGCCAAATCATCGCCGCAGCGCGCGTCGTGGCGATCGACGCCAGCGCGCCCAGGGCAGCGAGCAGGCCCGACCAGGCGAGCCGCTTGACCATGTCGTTGTCCTTCATCGTGTCATCCTCTCAGACGGCTCGGGCGGAAGCTGGGGCCGCAGCCGCCTCGAGGCCCCCGCAGATCGTTTCGACGATGAGCCCCTTGGCATCTTCGTACTCGGCATCACCGCGTGGCAGCCAGTCGAAGATCCAGCCCGTCAGCACCTGCTCGATCGCGCCGTAGAATGCCAGCGCTGCGAAGTCCGGTGTGATCTCGCGCTTGAACGTGCCTTCAACTTGGGCCTTGGACACGATCTCGGCGATCAGCGTGTAGGCCTCGCGGATCTTGCCCAGGTGCGTGCGAGCGAACGAGTTCGCGGCGCGCGTGACCTCCACGATGATGACCTTCATCAGGTCGGGGTCATGGCGATAGGAGTCGACGATGAACGACGCGATCGCATGAAGCTTCTGGCGTATCGGGATCTGCTGCGCGTCAATCTGCGAGATGGCCTCGAGCAGGTTGTTCCAGCGGTCGAGGAAGAGCGTGTCGAGGACTTCTTCCTTGCTGCGGAAGTAGTGGTAGACGAGGCCGTACGCGACGTTCGCCTCGTCGGCGATGTCCGACACCCGGCAGGCATGAAAGCCGCGCTGGGCGAAGACGACGACGGCCGCATCGAGGATCATCTGACGCTTGTCGCCGCCGCTGGCACGCGCCGAGGTCGCCATCAGGCTTCGACCTCCACGGGCCAAGAGTAGGCCGAGGGTCGCCGGTTGGCCAGCGCGGGCAGCTCGCTGCGGATGCGCTCCTGGGCTTGGAGATCGAGGTCGGCGACGATGTGCCCGGGGCGGTCGGCGGCCAGCGCGAGCACGAGGCCCCAGGGATCGACGATCATCGACCGTCCGCCTGAGGCGCGGCCCGTCTCGAACTCGCCGATCTGGTTGGCCGCGATGACGAACGCCTGATTCTCGATCGCGCGCGCGCGCAGCAGGATCTCCCAGTGGTCGCGCGTCGTCGGCACGGTGAACGCCGCCGGCACGCTGAAGATCCGCGCGCCGCGCACGGCCAGGATCCGGTACAGCTCCGGGAAGCGGATGTCGTAGCAGATGCTCAATCCAAGCTCATGGCCACCGGCCGTCGCGCTGAGGACGACCTCGTCGCCCGGATCCTCGTGCTCGGACTCGCGGTAGACGGTGCCCTCGACGACGACGTCGAACATGTGCACCTTGCGGTAGATGGCACGGATCTCTCCGTTCGGACTCACATGCACGGACGTGTTGCGCAGCCGTGGCGCGGGATGCGTGGAATTGGCGTCCCGCTCGGCGATCGAGCCGGCGACCAGATCGATCGCAAGCTCGCGCGCGACCGACCGCGCCCATGTGATCGCCGGCCCGTCAAGCGGCTGCGCGCCCGCATGCAGCACCTCTCCGCGGCCGAGCGCGCTCCACTTCTCGGGAAGGACGACGAGCTGTGCCCCGTCGGCAACCGCCGCTCGCGTGAAGCGGTCCGCCTGCTCGAGGTTACGGTCGAGGTCGGCGGTAGAGTTCAACTGGACAGCTGCGACGCGCATGAGCGGATTGACTGGTCAGTCAACGCCTGGATGCTACCGCGAAATGCGACCTGCGCTCGCTCCCGTCGTGCTGTAGGGAGATGCGAAGGCCATCCCGGATGCCGGAGCCACACGTCGGCTCGGCTCGCACGGTCGCCTTCGACACAGAAGACCGAAAAGCGTGCTTTCGAGGCCGTAGCTGTACGTGGGCGCGGCGGTGTCGTGCTCGTCCCGCGAAGCGACTATCGTCACTTGTTCGAGACATTTGACGCATCGCTTCCAGGGGTAGGACGCACAAGCGGCCAGCTCGGCGTGGTGGCACACAACGTGGCGCGCCGGTGATAGGTGTAAGGGCAGGCACATCAAACTAGGGGGAATCCAATGAAGCTTCGACGGCCCAGTCCGGCGCTCGTCATCTCGATCGTCGCGCTCGTGGTGGCCTGTGCCGGCACCGCATACGCGGCGACGATCATCACCTCCAGCGACCAGATCAAGAACGGTGTCATCCAATCTGGCGACATCAAGAACGGTTCAGTTCAGAACGTGGACATCCGCAAGAGCACGATCACCGAGACGCGTCTTTCAGCCGGCCTGTTGAAGCGCATCGACGGTGGTGCCGCGGCGACGAGAGCGGCTGCGGACTCGATCGCCTACGAGGCCAGGCGCCCCTCCGGTCCCGAGGGTCAGCCCGCGAACGTCGTCATCAAGGTCGCGTCGCTGCAGGTTCCGGCGGGCGCGTACCTCGTGACTGCCAAGACCGTCATGACGTCGCTTCCCGAGCCGCAGAATCCGATCCAGGCCCTCTTGCAGGACAACCTCACGCAGGGGGGCCGCTGCAAGCTCGATGCCGCGGGTGATGGCGACGAAGCGCTGCAGAACGTCGTCATCAACCAGCGCCAGACGCCGGCGACGCTGACCATGCAGCTGACCCGCACAGTGGGCGCGCCGTCTGAGTTCACGTTGGAGTGCAGCGCCGGCGAAGCTTGGCGTCTGTCGGAGACGTCGATCATCGCAGTGAAGCTCCCGAGCGTCCTGCGGGCCGACGCCACGCCGAAGTAGCACGGTGTCGTAGGCGGCCGCGACCCGGGGGGGGGCGCGGCCGCCGCGAGACCGCCTCATCTCACGCGGCCGCCACACGGCGCCTCAAGCGTCGAGACTGCAGACGCGCAGGGCGCCCTTGGCCTGCACCACGTAGTGGTTGGACAGTCGATCGCGCAGTGGGTGTAGCTCGACGGCGCGGCCGGGCGGCAGCGGCACGGCGCCGAGCATCACCCACTGCGTGCCGAGACGGCGTGCGCGCAGCGCCAGCGCCTGCGTTGCGCCGGACTCGATGCGCACCCCGGTCATGGGGACGCTGCCGTGGTCGCCGGTCCACGCGCGCCGGCAGGTCTTCGGCTTGGGCCCCGGCGGGCGCAGCGCCAGGCCACCCGCGCGCACGAGCGTGTCGTCGGCGAAGTTGCGTGCATCGGCCGGTGCCGCGAGGAGCTGCCGCGGAGTGTCCGCTGGGTTGCCGCTCAGATCGGCACGCGCGGCGAACCAGCCGCCGGCTTCGAGGAACGGCGCGGCAAGCGGCGCGATCTCGAGCTTCGGGTCGACGCGGGCGCGCCCCAGCAGCTCGACGGCTCCGAGCGAGGCGCGTACCCGGTTGGAGCGCTCGAGGAACAGCGTCCTGCCTTCGCGGAACGCAAGCGCGCTGTCCTTGGAGAACGAGATGAGCACGAGCAGCAGGACCACGGCCGGCACCCAGCGGCGGATCTTCCAGCCACGCGCGGCCTCGACGAGCATCAGCAGCAAGAAGACGAGTCCGACGGTGAGGTAGCGCGACGACGACGGCGGCGCGATGTCGTGGCGAGAGAGCGCGGTCAGGCCGTAGAACGTGACGAGGATGCTCGCCAGCGCGAGCATCCGGACGCGGGCGCGTGGCTCGATGCGCCATGTGCGGTAGGCGAGGATGACCAGCAGCAGGATGAGCAGCTGGCGACCGGGTTCGATCTGGCGCTCGCCGATGATCGCGCCCGCCGCGTGGCTGAGCGCGGTCCACGCCCAGAGCAGGCTCAGCGCCAGCTCGTCGAATCCCGCGCGGTTGGTCCCGTACGCGAGGTACCAGAGCAGATACAGCGCCAACGGCACGCCCACGACCCACAGGCGCCGGCGGCCCTCCGCGGTCAGCAGCAGCTCGACTGAGATCCCGACGAGCACCGGTATGCCCATCCCGGATGACGCGATCGAGATGATCATCAGCACGGCGAGCAGGCGGTCCCTGCGCTGCGAACGGGGCAGGTCGAGCAGCGCGAACGCGGCGACCCCGGACACGATCGATGCCATCTGGCCCGCCTGACCGGGGACGAGGAAGTTCTCGTAGGCCAGGCCCGAGAGCATCGCGACCGCGGCGACGCCGAGCGCGACGCCCGCGCCCACCCTGCGCCTGGCGATGACGAACAGCAGCGCCCCGAGCGTCACCTGCAAGACGATCAGCGGCACCATCATCAACGGCTGAGCGTCGAGGCCGCCGATCTTCAGCAGGCCCACGAGCAGCCCGAGGATGAGGATCGACAGATGCTCGTTGTGCGGCTCCAGCAGCGACGATGCGCCGGGTCCGCGGCGGTCGGTCACGACCGTCCACTCGTCGAGGTTGAACGTCAGCCCGCGGCTGAGGTAGAGCATCATCGCGGCCGTACCCACGAGCAGCAGCGCGAGCCCGATCTTCCAGATCAGATCGTCTGACTTCCCGGCCGGTGGCGCAGAGGCGGCGACATCGAGCTCGGGTCGCAGTGTCGCGCTCATGCTGGGCGGGCACCGTAGCGAAGCCCGTCCGGGCGGCGCAGGACGACGCCGAGCCGTGAACCGTCACCATCGTGGAGATGCCGCTGCCAATCATTACCGACCGACTGCTGCTGCGCGCCTACGAGGTCGGCGATCTGCATTCGCTGCACGCCGCGCTGTACAGCGACGAGCAAGCGATGGCGCTGCTCGGCGGCGCGCGCGACATCCCTGGAACGCGCGCCGCGCTGGAGCGATCGATGCGTCAGCAGGAGGTCGGCGGCTTCTCCTTCTGGCCGGTGTTCGAGCGCCAGAGCGGGCATCTGATCGGCGAGGCCGGCCTGTTCCCACTGACCCCAGGCGGGCCGGACATCGCGCTGGGCTACGCGTTCGGGGCGCCCTACTGGGGGCAGGGCTACGCGACCGAGGCGTCGCGCGCAGTCCTCGCCGAGGCATTCGGTCCGCTCGGGTTGGAGCGCGTCGTCGCGATCACCCGCGAGGCGAACTTCGGTTCACGGCGAGTCCTGGGGAAGCTCGGATTCCGGATCGACGGCTGCCGGCACGTATGGGGTGCCGAGCAGCTGTACTTCGTGCTGGACCGGGACGGGCCGCCGCGTCGGTGAGAGACCGCGCTCCGGCGCAGGCGGGCAGGTGAAACGTGTGGCGGTGACGACGATCGGACCTGCTCGCGTCCGTCTCGTACGAGCCGGAGGCGATGCTCGCGATCCTTGTGCTCGCCGGAACCGCCGGGCTCGCGCTCTCGCTGCCGCAGCGAGGGTGCTCATCGTGCTGATGCTCGCGGTCGGCGCGTCGTAGGGCAGACGCTTGCGGCCTTCTCGACGGGCGCCGGCTCGTACGTCGTCGCCCACGAGAACCTCGGCGAGCGCGCCGGTGTCAGCGTCGCCGTCGCGCTGCTCGTCGACTACGTCCTCGACGTCGCCCGTCTCGGTCGCGACCGGGATCGCGGGATCACGTCCGCCATTCCCTCTGACGCCGTACGCGGTCGCGGTCGCGCTCGGGATGATCGCGCTCCTGCTCGTGGGCAACCTGCGCGGGGTCCGCGAGGCCGGAAGGCCGTTCGCGTTGTCGACCCACGTTTCGCAACGCCTCCAGCTCCTGTCTGAAGCCGCGTTCGCAGCGGACGGGCGACACGAAGCCAGGCACCACCGAATACGGCGAGGCCCGGCGCTGCGCGCGCCAACCGGCGGGCCGGCGAGCCGCGCCTGCCGCTCGCGGGCGTTTACGACAGGAACGAGCCGGTGCTGTCCGCCGCCGGTCCCGCGACCGCGCCCGACTGCATGAGCGCGTCGATCTGCTCGTCGCTGTAGCCGGCCTCACGGAGCAGCGCCTCGGTGTGCTCGCCGAGCACCGGGCCGGGCAGCCGACCGGTGTCCGCCGGCGTGCGCGACAGCTTCACCGGCGTGCCGAGCAGCCGGACCGGCTCGTGCACGCCCGGCTGATCGATCTCGACGACCATCTCTCGCGCGCGCACGTGCTCGGAGTTCAGTGCCTCGTCGAGCTCCAGCATCGGCTCGAGGCAGCACTCGACCTCCGTCGCGAACTGCTCCCACTGCGCACGCGTGCGGGAAGCGAAGATGCGCTCGACCTCGGCGTGAACGTCGCCGCCGGGCGCGGAGAACTGTGCGGCGACGAGATCCTCGCGCCCGACACCGCGACACCACGCGGTCCAGAACTTCGGCTCCAGCGCAGCGAGCGTCACCCATAGGTCGTCCGCGCACCTGTAGGGCCGGTAGCAGACCACGCCACCGGCGAGATCCAGCCCTCCCCGGACCGGCACCTCGCCATCGGCGAGATGGCGCGCCGCGACCATCGCCAGCCACGAGAGCGCGCCGTCGGTCATCGAGACATCGACGAGCTGGCCCTCGCCGCTGCGGTCGCGCTCGCGCAGCGCGGCGAGGACCCCGAAGGCAGCCATCAGCGCGCCGCCGCCGAGGTCGGCGATCTGGCCGGCCGCCTGCACCGGCGGGCCGTCGCGCTCGCCGGAGAGGGCGAGAAGACCGGCGAGGCCGAGATAGTTCAGGTCATGGCCGGCGCGATTGCGCAGCGGGCCGTCCTGGCCGTAGCCGGTGATCGCGCAGTAGACGATCCGCGGGTTCACCGCGCGCATCGCCTCGTAGCCGACGCCGAGCCGATCGAGCACTCCGGGCCGGAAGGACTCCAGCACGACATCGTGGTCGCGCACGAGCGCAAGCAGCACCTCGCGGCCGGCCTCGAGCTTGAGGTCCACGCGGATCGAGCGCTTGTTGCGATTCAGTGCGAGGAAGAGCGCCGACTTCGCGCTGCCGTGGGCTCCTTCGATGTACGGCTGCGCCCAGCGGATGTAGTCGCCGATCCCCGCGTCCTCGACCTTCACGACCTCTGCGCCGTGGTCGGCGAGCAGCAGCGAGCAGAAGCCGCCCGGGAGCAGGCGGCTGAGGTCCAGGACGCGGACGCCCGCGAGCGGCGGCGCTGTCACCTTGGCGCTCCGAGCATCGCCCGCGGCTCGGTGCGGTATCTCAGCGGCGTGTACGGGATCGCGGGACGCTGGTTGCGGTCGGCGAGCTTGGCGCAGGTGATGATGACCGGGTCGTCGAGGCTCATGAGCGTGGCGCGACCCGAAGGGTAGAACGGCTTGGTGTTGCTGCGCCCATGGTGCGGTGCCGGGTCAGCCGCCGCGCGCCGTAGGCTGCCGCGCCATGACCGACGAGGACCACCGTCCCGCAGCCGACGCGCGCGGCGCGGGCGACACGCGGTCCGCGTTCGACCGCTTCGTCGAGGCCGCCTACCTCAAGGTCAGCCGCCCGCCGTTCTTCTTCTTCTGCGCCGCGATCGTCGTGCTGTGGCTGTTGAGCGTGCCGCTCTGGCACGACCTGAAGGCCTGGCAGGTGGCGATCCACACCGTGACGAGCGTGCTCACGCTGCTGTTGCTCGCGCTGCTGGAGAATGCCGCTCGCCGCAGTGAGGAGGCGGCGCAGGAGAAGCTCAACATCATCGCCGAGGCACTCGCTGCGCTGATGGCCTCACGCGCCGTCGAGGACCCCAAGCTCGACGACGCGGTGGCAAAGCTTCGCGACGCGGTCAGTTTGGAGGAGCGCCACTAAGAGAGCCTGGTTCGAGCGGGATCGCCGATGCGCGGGCTGGCAGGATTGAGGTGACGGCTGGGCGGTGGAGTGCCAAGATGCCAGCACCGCATGTGACGGCCCGGATGAGTTCCAAGTTCTCGAGACCAGCCGCCCCGCGGGCGCTCCGTCCGCCGCCTGCACCTCCCGGTGCGGCGAAGCCGCGTTCGCCCGACCACGTACGCGAACGGGCAATCAGCGTCGTCGACTGGCTCGACGAGCGCACCTCGCTGTCGGCCGGTGCGCGCTGGATGCTCTTTCGCAAGGTGCCCCAGGGGACGAACTGGTTCTACACGCTGGGCTCCGCAACGATGTTCGCGTTTCTCTCTCAGGCTGTGACGGGCGTCTTCTTGGCGATGTACTACGACCCGTCTGCGACCCGCGCTTACGAGTCGGTGCGCCTGCTCACCAACGAAGTCTTCCTCGGCGAGATGGTTCGCGGCATGCACAAGTGGGGCTCGAGCGTCATGGTCATCCTCATCTTCCTGCACATGGCGCGGACCTTCGTCTTCGGCGCCTACAAGTATCCGCGCGAGCTGAACTGGGTCATCGGCGTCGTGCTGCTGATCTTGACCTTCATCATGTCGCTCACCGGGTATCTGCTGCCCTTCGATCAGCGGTCCTATTGGGCAACGATCGTCTCGGCCAACATCAGCGGCATGGGCCCGCTTGTGGGCCCATATCTCGCGGACTTCCTCAGGGGCGGGCCGGAATTCTCGATGACGACCCTCTCTCGCTTCTACGCCTTGCACATGCTCATCCTGCCGGGCGCGATCGCCGCGCTGATCGGCGCGCACCTGTACCTCGTGGCCAGGCACGGCACGACCGCCCCGCCGTGGCTCAAAGCTGAGGCCGGGGCGCCGCGGCAGCCGGCGTGAGGCATTGCATCCGTGCCGGGGCTAGAGCTCGCCATGCTGGCTTACTGGCAGGAGCAAGACAGCCCCCCGATCTGTGTCTCAGGACGCGCTCGCCCATCCTCGCAACTCGCCGAGCGCGCACGGCTCGTCAGCGTCACCCGCGGACTGAGGTGCGGAGAAGACCGGCGCCAAGCTGTCGTCGACTGCGCTTCTGACGGCCAGCGCGGCGGCGTACCCCGCCGGCGCATCGACGTCCAGCAGCCGCCACCCATCGAGCGCGTCGATCGATGGTTCCGGGTCGTCGAAGCGACCGCCGAGACCGACATGAACGGAATGCGGCCCGCGGCTCAGGCCCTCGCCGGTGCCTTTGAGGTAGGCCTCCTTGCGTACCCAGCAGTGAGTGAAGGCCGCCGCCCGCTGCTGCCGCGGCGTCGCCAGGAGCGCGGCGCGCTCGCGCGGCTCGAGGGTCGGCAGGAGCTCCAGGTAGCCAGAATCGGCGCCGATCGCCTCCACGTCCACGCCCACGGGACTGCTCATCACCGCGCACATGGCGACCGCGCCGGAATGGGCAAGCGAGAAGTGCCAGCCGGTGGACGCCGGCAGCTGCGGCTTGCCGTGCGGACCGCCGCAGTGCCTGCACCGACCCGGCTCGATCGAGACGCGCGCGGGCGGCACATCCAGCAGGTCGCCGAGGATCCGGCGCAGCCACACGTGGGAGACGACGTAGCGCGTCCGGTTGCTGTCGCGGCGAAACGCCCGCGCGCGTCGCGCCTCCTCCGGCGACAGGACCTCATCGGCCTGCTCGGCGAGATCGCCCGCATCCGGAGTCCACAAGCTGAGCACCTGCGCCGGGCTCATGCCGCCATGCACAACCGCTCGGTCAAGCCAGTGAGCGCGCGGTGGGAAGTGGCGTCGACGTTGCTCCCTGAAAGGATTGCGACGGTACGGCCGGCGGGCAGCTCGTCGCGGCACGAGAGATACGCCGCCGTCGCGACCGCGCCGCTCGGCTCGGCGACGAGCCCCGCTTCGTCTTGCAGCATCGCCATCGCTTCCCGGATGCTGGACTCCGTCACCGTCACGATCGCATCGACGTAGCGCTGGATGTGATCCCAGGCGTGCCGGCCGAGCACGGGCGCGCGCAGGCCGTCGGCGACGGTTCGGTACGTCTGATCCGTCGGCCAGCGAACGAGGACCCCGCGCTCGAAGCTCTCGGCGGCGTCGGCGGCCAGCTCCGGCTCCACGCCGATCACCTGCAGGTCGGGATTACGGGCCTTGACCGCGGCGGCGACGCCGGACAGCAGGCCGCCGTTGCACACCGGGACCAGCACCACGTCGACCGTCCCGAGGTCTCGCGCGATCTCCAGTCCGATCGTCCCGTGGCCGGCGATGACGTCGAGGTCGTCGGATCGCACGAGGGACATCCCGGGCCGGGCGGCCAGCTCAAGCGCGGCCGCCTCGCGCTCGGCCGGCGGCACGACGACAGCTGTTGCGCCACGGCGCCGGATCGCCTCGAGCTTGACCCGGGGTACGGTGTCGGGCACGACGATCGTGGCCTGCAGTCCGAACCGCGTGGCCGCGTAGGCGAGTGCCTGGCCATGGTTGCCGGACGATTGTGCGACGACGTGCACCGGCTTGCCGGATGCCGCCAGCCGCGCGAGGGCGTTGACGGCGCCGCGGACCTTGAACGACCCCGTCGGCTGATCGCCTTCCGGCTTGATCCACAGCGCCCGGCCGGAAATCGGGACGAGCCGCGTGCGGCGGACGTGCGGTGCGATACGGCGCGCGGCGCGGGCCACGTCGAGGCTGGTGACGAGCTGCATGGTCATGTGGCCCACACCAGGTCGGGACGTTCCTGGAGACGATCGCGATCGGAATGGATGTGCGCGTCGGGGACGGCGTCGGGCAGCACGTTCTCCATGTAGCGCAGCGGGTTCGCCGTCGCGCCGAGCCCGTCGTAGCGGACCGAGCGTTCGCCCACGACGAGCGCGATGGCGTCGGGCGTGCGTGCAACCTGAGCCGCGACGAGCTCGTAGATGCGCTGCGCCGTCCATTGGCCTGCGGGGACGAGCCCCGCAATGCCGGCCGATCTCTCGATAGCCGCTGACTGCCCTGCCGCTGTGTCGCGAAGCGCAAACCGGTCGTACTCCAACACGGGGTGGTCGATAGTCACGGTTTTGGTAGTCATAGCGTTGTTCTTAGGGGGTGAAGCGGGATCTTGCGAGTCACAGTGTGACGCCGACTCGCCTGGCCCGCCCATGGGGGCCAGCATCCGTGTCGGAGTACGGGTTTCCGCCCCAAGGGTGTCGCTGAGCAAGCGGCAAACCAATCCATGAAGC
>DASVPU010000288.1:0-4293 GCA_036389475.1 Solirubrobacteraceae bacterium | reverse complement strand
ATCGCACGAAGTCGATTCCCTACGACATCATCGCCAAGCTCGGCGCGCTGAACCTGATGGGGATCCCGTTCCCGGAGGAGTACGGCGGCGGCGGCGGCGACACGCTCGCCTACGCGCTCGCCGTCGAGGAGCTCACGCGCGTGGATTCCTCCGTCGCGATCACGCTCTGCGCGCATACGTCGCTGGGCACGCAGCCGATCTACCTGTTCGGCAGCGAAGAGCAGAAGCGCGACTGGATGCCCAGCCTCTGCAGCGGCTCGATTCTCGGCGCCTTCGGGCTGACTGAGGCCGAGGCCGGCTCGGATGCCGCCAACATCAAGACCCGCGCACGGCTACAGGGCGGCGAGTGGATCATCGACGGCGCCAAGCAGTTCATCACCAACGCCGGTACCGAGATCTCCGGCCTCGTGACGATCACGGCGCTGACGGGCGATGACCGCGAGATCTCAAACCTGCTCGTCCCAAACGGCACGCCCGGCTACGAGCAGGGGGAGCCATACCGCAAGATGGGCTGGAACGCATCCGATACTCGCCCGCTCTCGTTCACCGACTGCCGCGTGCCAGAGGAGAACCTGCTCGGTCCGCGCGGCAACGGCTTCAAGCAGTTCCTGCACGTGCTGGCGATCGGGCGCATCGGCGTCGCGGCGATGGGCCTTGGCCTCGCCCAGGGCGCGCTCGACCAGGCGCTGGCGTATGCCAGGCAGCGCCGCGCGTTCGGCCGGGCGATCTCGACCTTCCAGGCGATCCAGATCAAGCTCGCCGACATGGCCACGGAGATCGAGGCGGCGCGGATGCTCGTCTACCGCGCCGCGCTGCTCAAGGACTGTGGCCGCGACTTCAACCTCGCGGCCGCACAGGCCAAGCTCAAGACCGGACGTCTGGCGGTCCGCTGCGCCGAGGAGGCCGTCCAGATCCACGGTGGCTACGGCTACATCGAGGAGTATCCGGTCTGCCGCATGTACCGCGACGCGAAGATCCTCACGATCGGCGAAGGAACCGACGAGATCCAGCAGATGGTCATCGCGCGGGCTCTGGGGGCATGAGCAACGCCGCCGGAGCCCCCGGGTCGAGGACCGCAGGAGGCAGCCCGCTTCCCAACTCGGTGTCGATCCGCGAGGTCGGCCCGCGCGACGGCTTTCAGAACGAGCCCGAGACGATCGCGACCGCCGACAAGGTCGCGCTGATCGACCAGCTCTCGCGTACGGGCCTCAAGCGCCTGGAGGTGACGAGCTTCGTGCGGTCGGACGTCATCCCGCAGCTTGCCGACGCAGCCGACGTGCTCGCCGCGGTCGACGTCCCCGAGGGCGTCGCGCGCAGCGTCCTGATCCCCAACGAACGCGGGCTTGACAACGCGCTGACGCTGCGCGACCGCTTCGACGAGATCGGCGTCTTCTTGTCGGCCAGCGAGACCCATAACCGGCGCAACGTCAATCGCTCGATCGAGGAGTCCTTGAGCGGGCTGGAGACCGTCATGGCGCGCGCTCGCGCGGCCGGCCTGCGAGTGCAAGCCATCATCTCGACAAGCTTCGGATGCCCCTACGAGGGCGCCGTCGACAGAGACCGCGTGCTGGCGATCGCGCTCCGGCTCACCCGGCTCGGCGCGCAGGAGATCGCCTTCGGCGATACGACCGGCATGGCGAATCCCCGCCAGGTGCGCGCGCACTTCGAGGACGCCGGCGCCGTGCTCGGCGGCGACGTTCAGCTGACCGCGCACTTTCACAACACGCGCGGGCAGGGCCTGGCGAACGTCCTCGCCGCGCTGGAGGCGGGCTGTACGTCGTTCGAGTCGAGCTTCGGCGAACTCGGCGGCTGCCCCGTCCCGCCCGGCGCGACCGGCAACATCGCCAGCGAGGATCTCGTGTCGATGCTGCACGAGATGGGCATCGAGACCGGCATCGACCTCGACGCCCTGCTCGACGCTGCGCGCGCCGTCCGGCGCGTCCTCGGGCGGCCGCTGGGCTCGCACACGCTCGTGGCCGGGCCGGTGCAGTGGCGCAGCGGCGCGGGAGGCTGACGTGTTCTCCAGCGTGCTCGTCGCCAACCGCGGAGAGATCGCCGTGCGCATCATCGCGACGCTGCGCCGCCTCGGGATCCGCGCGATCGCCGTCTGCTCGCAGGCGGACGCAGACGCACCGCATGTGCGCCTCGCCGATGCGGCGATCACGATCGGGCCGGCGCCGCCGGCCGAGTCCTACCTGCGTGTGGACGCGATCGTCGAAGCGGCGCTGCGCGCCGGCGCGCAAGCCGTCCACCCCGGCTACGGCTTCCTCTCAGAACGCGCGGACTTCGCGCGCGCGTGTGCGCAGGCGGGACTCGTCTTCGTCGGCCCGTCACCGGAGGCGATCGAGCGGCTGGGCGACAAGGTGGCCGCCAAGCGCCTCGCCGCGGCGGTGGGCGTGCCGCTCGTACCTGGGATCGAGCGCCCCGGCCTGCGCGACGACGAGATCCTCGCCTGGGCCCGGGACGATCCCGCGTGCCTGCCGCTCGTCGTCAAGGCCGCGGCCGGCGGCGGTGGGCGCGGGATGCGCATCGTACGCACGCTCGACGAGCTCTCGGCCGCGCTGGCGGCCGCGCGCCGCAAGGCGCTCGCGGGCTTCGGCGACGACAGCGTGCTCGCTGAGCGCTACATGCAGCCTGCCCGCCACGTCGAGGTCCAGATCCTCGCCGACGCCCACGGCGGCGCGATCCACCTCGGCGAGCGGGAGTGCAGCCTCCAGCGCCGCCACCAGAAGCTCGTCGAGGAGTGCCCGTCGCCGGCTGTGAGCGCCGACCTGCGCGAGCGGATGGGAGCGGCCGCGGTCGCACTGGCCCAGGCGGCCGGCTACGCCGGCGCGGGCACGTGCGAGTTTCTCGTCCCGGCAGGAGACCGGGAATCGTTCTTCTTCCTGGAGGTCAACGCGCGCCTGCAGGTCGAGCACCCGGTCACCGAGCTCGTCTACGGCTTGGATCTCGTCGAGGCGCAGCTGCGCGTGGCGGCGGGGGAGCCGCTGTGGCTCTCCCAGGAGGACGTCGTGGCGGCCGGGCACGCGATCGAGGCGCGCATCTGCGCCGAGGATGTTGAGCACGGGTTTCTGCCGCGAGCAGGCCGGATCGTGGCTTACCGCGAGCCGACCGGGGCCGGGATCCGAGTCGACAGCGGCGTCCAGACCGGAAGCGAGGTCAGCACGCACTACGACTCGCTGCTGGCGAAGGTCATCGCACACGCGCCGGCGCGCGAGCAGGCGCTCGCGCGACTCGACGCGGCGCTTGCCCACACGGCGATCCTCGGTCCGCCGACCAACAACGCGTTCCTGCGCCGCCTGCTGGCCGATCCGCGGGTCCGCGCTGGAGAGCTGGACACAGGATTGGTCGAGCGCCTCCCCGCGCTTGCGACGGAGCCCCAAGCGGACGAGCAGGCGGCGATCGCCGCCGCACTTGCCCGCGCGCTGGAGCTCGGCCAAGGCGAGGACCCGTGGGAGCGGCTGACCGGATGGCGCATCGACGGCAGCGCGCCGCTGCGCTGGCGGATGGCGCCTGAATACGGCGGCGCCGCAATCGACGTGCTCGTCGCCGGCGACCGTGTGCGGACCGGCGACGGGCCGCCGCGCGAGGCACGCGCGCAGCTGGACGGTGACGCGCTTGCGGTGACGCTGGACGGCGAGCGGCGCGTGTGGACGCACGCCCGCGACGGCGACCTCACGCGGCTGGGCATCGACGGGCGCGCCTGGGCGCTTGGCGAGCGCGTCGCTGAGCTACGCCGAGACCTGCACGACGCCGGCGCGGCGGTCGAGGCGCCGATGCCCGGCACCGTCCTAGCCGTCCGCGTCCGCGACGGCGACGCCGTACGCGCCGGCGACGTGCTCGTCGTCCTGGAGTCGATGAAGATGGAGCTCGAGGTCCTCGCACCCGCGGCCGGGACCGTGTACGGCCTCGCGGTCGCCGCGGGGGACCGCGTCAGCGGCGGCCAGCTGCTCGTCGCAGTCGGAGGCGACGGCGAATGACGGCGCATCGATGCTGGATCGTGGCCGGCGTGAACCGGCAAGGTCGGTCCTCGCGATGAGCGCCGTGTTGACGGCCAGGGCCCGCCGGCGCAACGATGCCTTCGCCGCCAACGAGGCCGCGCACCGCGCTCTCGTCGAGGATCTGCACGAGCAACTCGCCCGCTCGCGGGCGGGCGGGGGAGAGCGCGCCGCCGCGCGCCACGTCGCGCGCGGCAAGCTGCTTGCGCGCGAGCGCGTCGAGCGGCTGCTGGACCGCAGCGCCCCGTTCCTCGAGCTGTCGCCGCTGGCGGCGCACGGCCTCTACGACGGCGCG
>DASVPU010000287.1:0-3588 GCA_036389475.1 Solirubrobacteraceae bacterium | reverse complement strand
TGCAGGCTGCCCCATGGGCTTGGTGAGATCGCTTGGTTGTGGGCGGCGCTTGGGATCTTCGGTCTGCTGCCGCTCGGTCCGGGCGCCCCGGCGGGCGCCACGCTCGCAACCGCGGGGGGTCATTCGGTCGGCACGGCGGTGGCCGGCGGGCTGATGCTCGGAGCGTCGTCGATCGCGGGAGTGCTCGTCTACGGGCTCGGCGTCGCGGTGCTCTGGCTCGCCGGGCGGACCGTCCGCGCTCCTCGCGCGCGCCCGCTGCGCGACCCGCGCTGACCGGGCGTCGCCGGACGGCCTGGCCCGCACCTCCTGTCATCGTCGTCACCATGCCCGCCTGCGCCAGTGCGAACGCGTCGCTGAGATTCGGCGTCTTCAGTCCAGGCGATCCCTACGGCGGCGACGTGGCTGCGATCGATGCGCTGCAGGCGGCGGTCGAGCGCCATGTCGACATCGTGCACTGGTATCAGAGCTGGGGCGGTGGCGACTGGATCTCCTCAGTTCAGCCACACGTCATCATGGCCGTCACCGCGTCGGGCCGGACGCCACTACTTACGTGGGAGCCCTGGAGCCCGAGCGGTGGCGCCGACCAGCCGCAGTACCGGCTGTCGCAGATCGCGGGCGGCGCGTTCGACGCGTACATCACTGGTTGGGCCGACGCGCTGCGAGCGGTTGGAGCGACGATCTACCTGCGTCCGATGCACGAGATGAACGGCACCTGGTATCCGTGGTCAGGCACGGTGAACGGCAACAGCTCCGGGCTCTACATCCAGGCCTGGCTGCACATCCACGCCATCTTCCGCGCCCGTGGCGCGCACAACGTCAAGTGGGTCTGGTCACCGAACCACGTCGATGTCCCTCAGACGTCCGTGAACGCTATGGAGAGCTACTACCCCGGCAGAGAGTACGTCGACGTCCTCGCCGTCGACGGGTACAACTGGGGAGCGGAGATGCCGCACAACGGCGGCTGGCAGAGCTACGGGCAGGTCTTCTCGGGCGCGCTCGAGCGGCTGAGCAGGCTCGGCTCCCAGCCGCTGTGGATCACCGAGATCGGCTGTGACGTCCGGGGCGGCGACAAGGCCGCCTGGATCAGAGATGCCCTCGCACACGCGAAGGCGAACGAGCGCGTGCAGGCGCTCATCTGGTTTGACGTGGACAAGGAGCGCGACTGGCGGGCGACGTCGAGCGCCGATGTCGCGGCAGCGTTCAAGCCGTAACGAGGCTTGTTGGCCTCTTGGTCAGCGAAGGTCGTGACGGGCGCTCATGCTGCTGCCGCGGTGCGCGCTCGACGCGATCGCACCGAGCTTTGGCTCGCAGCCGTACAGATCAAAGGCGCGGAAGCGCGAGAAGATGCGGTGGTCGGGACCGTGGAAGTCGGCCGAGCCCGTGGTCAGCAGCCGGTGCTTGGCGGCCAGCGCGGCCAGGAACTTCGTCTGCTCCCGGTTGTGGGTGGCGTAGAACGCCTCCACTCCGTCGAGTCCGGCGCCCGCGAATCGCGCCAGCGCCTCCGCCACCTCGGTCGGCCGGCTCATGTCCCAGAACGGATGCGCCCACACCGCCATGCCGCCGGCCTCGTGGATCGCGTCGATCGCCTCTTCGACGGTCGGCGTGGTGCGGCGGCTGTAGGCCGCGCAGCCGGGCACGAGATAAGCCTCCAGAAAAGCCGACGTCTCGGCCAGCCCTTGGCCCTCGAGCTCGTCGTGGTTGGCGGCGATCGCGGCTGCGGCGAGATGCGGACGCCCGAGCGGCAGCCCGGCCTCGAGGCGAGCGTCGAGCTCGCTGCGGTCGGGCGGCAGCCCGCAGTCGCACAGTAGGTTCGCCATGCGATCGATCCGAGCGGCGCGATCGGCGCGCCAGCCGGCGAGGCGCTCGGCGAGCACGGAGTCGGTGTGATCGATCCCGTAGCCGAGGACGTGGAAGTCGTCGCCCAGGACGTCGCACGTCGACAGCTCGATCGCGGGCACGACGGCGATCGGGTGATCGTCGGCGGCTGACAGCGCCTCTTCGACACCATCGACCGTGTCGTGGTCGGTAAGCGCCAGCAGCAGCACTCCGGCGCGCGCAGCGGCAGCCACGACGGCGGCGGGACGCAGCGCTCCGTCCGAGAACGTGGAGTGCGACTGCAAGTCAAAGCCGGGTGCCTGGGAAAGGGCGCTCACCAATGCAGTTTTGCCGAAGTCGCGGGTTCGCCGCTGCGCGCCTCTACATTCCTTAACGATGCGCAGGCACAGCGTCGCGGGTGCGGACATCTGATGGCGCGCGTTCTCGTCGCGCCCGACTCCTTCAAGGGCACGTTCGATGCGCCCACAGTCGCCGACGCGATCGCGCGCGGTGTCGAGCAAGCCGGGGGTAGCGAGGCGGATCGCTGTCCGGTCGCAGACGGCGGCGAGGGCACGATGTCCCTGCTCGTGCAGGCACTTGACGGCCAGCTCGTTCCCGCCCGCGCCAGCGACCCGCTTGGTCGGCACGTCGACTGCCACTTCGGCCTCGTCGGCGAGACGGCGATCGTCGAGATGGCGCAGGCGTCCGGGCTCGCGCTCGTGGCACCCGGCGAACGCGACGCCTGGCGCGCCTCGACACGTGGCACTGGCGAGTTGATCCTGGCGGCGGTCGCCGCCGGTGCACGCGAGATCCTCGTCGCCGTCGGCGGCAGCGCCACGACCGACGGCGGCGCCGGCGCGATCGAAGCGATCCGCTCGGCGGGCGGTCTGGGCAGTGCGCGGCTCACGGTGCTCTGCGACGTCGAGCACGTCTTCGAGGAGGCGGCGCGCGTCTTCGGCCCACAGAAGGGTGCCGATCCCGACCTGGTGAAGCGCCTCGAACGCCGCTTGAGCGAACTGGCCGCAACCCTGCCACGCGACCCCCGCGGTGTGCCACGAAGTGGTGCCGCGGGCGGCCTCGCCGGGGGGCTGTGGGCAACCTTCGACGCCGAGCTGCGCGCCGGCGCGTCAGCCGTGCTGGACGCGCTGAACGTCGACGAGCGCATGCGCGCCGCCACGCTCGTGATCGCGGGCGAGGGCTGCATCGACGACCAGAGCTTCGGCGGCAAGATCGTGGGCGAGCTTGTCCGCCGCGCGCACGAGGCGCGGGTGGCGATACACGCGGTCGTCGGCTCGAGCAAGCTCGACGATGAGGCGTTGGAGCGGTCGGGGTTGGAGCGCGTCTGGATCGCCTCGACGCTCGACGAGCTCGTACGTGTCGGGCGTGAGCTTGGTGCGGCGGTGGCGGCAGCGGATTGAGCCGGTACTCGTGACGGTGGAGCGTCCGACACTCGGGCCCTTCCATGGTCTTTGCGGCCAATTCAGCGATTCCGAGCGCTTCAAAAATCTCCTGGACATCGGTCCTCCAGTGTTGGTCGGATCGCGCAGACCGGCACGCGGACGATCAGCGTGTGCGGCGGCGCGGGCCGCGCGCCTGCGGTGCGACCAGCGCTAGCATTGGCGCCCGCGCCGACGTAGCTCAGCTGGTAGAGCACTTCACTCGTAATGAAGGGGTCCCCGGTTCGAATCCGGGCGTCGGCTTGGCCGGGGCCGGCTTTGGCTCAGGCCCGTCAGGGGACCAGCCCGTAGCCATCCGTTGCGTAGTACGACACGA
>DASVPU010000286.1:0-12614 GCA_036389475.1 Solirubrobacteraceae bacterium | reverse complement strand
CGGCCATTACGAGCGCTACACCGACGCGAACACCTCGCGGGCGTCGAACGTCACGGCCGGCGGGATCTACAACACCGTCATCCGCCGCGAGCGCCGCGGCGACTACCTCGGCGGCACCGTGCAGGTCGTGCCGCACATCACAGACGAGATCCAGCAGCGCGTCAAGCTGCTGGCCGAGAGCCAGGACGCCGACATCGTCATCACCGAGATCGGGGGCACGGTCGGCGACATCGAGTCGCTGCCGTTCCTGGAGGCGATCCGCCAGTTCCAGGTCGACGTCGGCCGCCGCGACTGCATGTTCATCCATCTGACGCTCGTGCCGTACATCGCCCACGCGGGCGAGCTGAAGACCAAGCCGACGCAGCACTCGGTCAACGAGCTGCGGCGCATCGGCATCCAGCCCGACATGCTGCTGTGTCGCTCGGAGAGCGAGCTGGGCACGGACATCCGCAAGAAGATCGCGCTGTTCGCGTCGCTGCAGGTGCAGGCCGTGGTGAGCGCGAAGGACGTCGACAACATCTACGAGGTCCCGCTG
Source organism: Solirubrobacteraceae bacterium (assembly GCA_036389475.1). Lineage (GTDB taxonomy): Bacteria > Actinomycetota > Thermoleophilia > Solirubrobacterales > Solirubrobacteraceae > CADCVQ01. Next base: position 12,079 of record DASVPU010000286.1, on the reverse strand, counting down.
TGGTTTGAGCGCGAGGGCGTCGACGACCTCATCTGCGAGCACTTCTCGCTCGATCCGCCGGCGCCGGACCTGCGCGAGTGGGACGAGATCACGCGGCGCGCCGGTACGGCGAGCGAGAGCGTCAAGATCGCGCTGGTCGGCAAGTACGTCGCGCTGCGCGACGCCTACCTGTCGGTCTCCGAGGCGCTGCGCCACGCGGGCTTCCGCCACGACTGCCGGGTCGAGGTCGACTGGGTCGACTCTGAGACGCTCGGCAGCGAGGACGAGGCGTACGAGCGCCTTGGCGGCGCCGACGGGATCCTCATCCCCGGCGGCTTCGGGGGTCGCGGGATCGAGGGCAAGATCCGCGCCGCGCAGGTTGCGCGCGAGCAGCGGATCCCGTTTCTCGGCGTCTGCCTCGGAATGCAGATCGCCGTCATGGAGTTCGCTCGCCACATCGGGGGGATGGACGGTGCGAACTCGACGGAGTTCGATCCCGAGACGCCGCATCCGGTGATCGACCTGCTGCCCGAGCAGAAAGAGGTCCGCGACCTCGGCGGGACGATGCGCCTCGGTGCCGATCCTGTGAAGATCCATCCCGACACGCGTGCCCGCGACCTCTACGGCGAAGCGGTCATCTACGAGCGCCACCGTCACCGCTACGAGCTCAACCTCTTCCTACGCAAGCGCCTGGAGGCCGCCGGCCTCGTCGTCAGCGGCACATCGCCGGACGAGCGCCTCGTCGAGATGATCGAGCTCGAAGACCATCCGTTCTTCGTCGCATCGCAGTTCCACCCGGAGTTCAAGTCGCGCCCGGAGCGTCCGGCGCCGCTGTTTCGCGACTTCGTCGGTGCGGCGCTGGAGCGTTCTCGCGAGCGGTCGGTCGCGGCGCAGGGCTACCGCGCCTCTCACACGTAAGGCGCCCACGACGGTCCCGGCGCCGGCGCAACCGTGCAGCTGCCCGCGAGCGTGCGCCGGCGCCGTCAAACTTCAGGCTCGCATGCGCCCCGCCTCAGACGTCGAGCGCCGCCGCCTGAACGAGACCTTCGAGCGCCTGTGCGCGATCCCGAGCCCGTTCGGCTCCGAGCGCGCGTGCGCGGAGGCCGTCGCGCGCGAGCTGCGAAGGATCGGGGTCGACGTAGAGGAGGACGGCGTCGCCGCCGAGGTCGGAGCAGAGTGCGGCAACCTCCTCGCGCGGATCCCCGGCCGCGGCGCGCGGACGATCCTGCTGTGCGCGCACCTCGACACGGTGCCCGAACCGGGGGTCATCGCGCCGGTGCTCGTCGACGACGGCTGGGAGAGCGCCGGCGACACGATCCTCGGAGCCGACAACAAGGCGTCGGTGGCAGTCATCCTCGAGGTCGCGCGGCGCTGTGCGATCGAGGGGTCGCCGGTCGGCCTCGAGCTGCTGTTCACCGTCAGCGAGGAGAACGCGCTCGCCGGCGCGAAGGCCTTCGACGTCTCGACGTTGCGCAGCGAGTGGGGTTACGTCTTCGACCACGCCTCGCCGATCGGCGAGATCATCGTCGCCTCGCCGACGTACTACCGCGTCGAGGCTGACTTCCGCGGCCAGACCGCGCACGCCGGCATCCGCCCGGAGGCTGGGCGCAGCGCGATCGAGGGCGCCGCGCGCGCGATCAGCGCGATGCGGTTGGGGCGCATCGACGAGGAGACGACCGCGAACATCGGCACGATCAGCGGCGGCCAGAACGGCGGGACGAACATCGTCCCCGGCCGCTGCCTCGTCGTGGGGGAGACGCGGTCGCTGGATCCCGCCAAGGCCGAGGCGATGGTCGCAGAGCTCATCGGCCACATCCACGACGGCGCCAACACGCCGGCCTGCTTCTGCGACGTCGACATCACCACCCAGCGCCTCTTCGACGGCTACCGCCATCGCGCGAACGCGCCCGCGGTGCTGGCCGCCGAAGAGGCGCTGCGCGCCTGCGGCTACACGACCACCCGACGCGCGACCGGCGGCGGCTCGGATGCCAACGCGTTCGAGGCACACGGCCTGCACGTCACGAACCTGGCCAACGGCACGGAGCGCAACCACGAGCCCGACGAGCGCGTCAGCGTGGCGGCGCTCGAGGGCATGCTCGACCTCGCGTTCGCCTTGCTGGATGCATGCTGCGACTGAAGCGCGCAACCGTCGTAGTCGCCGGCCCCGCCGATGCGATGGAGCAGCGGCTGTCGGTCCAAATCGGCCCCGAGCGCCGCTCGGCGATCGCGGATGTCGGCCTCGTCGGAGCCGCGCGGCCGGGTGACGAGCTGATCGTCAACATCGAGGCGGTCGAGCTCGGTCTCGCGTCCGGTGGCTTTGACATCGTCCACGCCAACCTCACGCGCGGCCTCGATGGCGAGGGAACGCCTCGCGCGCACGTCATGAAGCTCAACTACACAAGTCTTCAGCACGCGGTTTCCCCGGTCGAGGCGGGCGACGCCGACGCGACCCCGCGCTCGCCGCAGCTGCCGCTCGGCAGGCCCGCGGCGATCCTCGCGCTGCACGGCCAGCTTGCGCCGCTGGCGTGGGCGTTCGGGCAAGCGGGCGGCGGGCAGCTCGGCTACGTCCAGACCGTCGGGGGCGCGCTGCCAGGGGGACACTCCTGCGTCGTGCGCGAGTTGCGCGAAGGCGGCCTGCTCGCCGGCCACCTCACGGCCGGTCCGGCGTTCGGCGGAGCAGACGGAGAGGCGATCACGACCGCCGCCGCACTGCACCACGGGCTCATCGAGCTCGGCTGGGACGCCGCGGTCGCGGGACCGGGCCCCGGCATCCTCGGCTCGGGATCGGTGCTCGGCCACGGCGGCCTGCAGGCCCTGGATTCCGCCCACACCGCGCTCGCGCTCGGTTGCCCGACGCTGCTCGTTCCGCGCATGTCCTCGACGGACCTGCGCGCACGCCACCGCGGTGTCAGCCACCACACGAGGACCGTGCTGGAGCTGCTGCTCGCGCCGGTCGCGGTCGCGGTTCCCGAGGGAGAGCAGCCGCCGCGCGACCGGCACGACTGGCGCTCCGCGCCCGTAGACCTCGATGCCTACGGCGCGACCGGGCTGCCCACGCGCTCGATGGGCCGCGAGGATCCGCTGTTCTTCGCCGCGGCGCTCGCCGCCGGCGCCACGCTCGCACAGATGACATGACCGGCGCTGATCGCATCCGCGCGCTCGGCGGCGAGACGGTCTTCGAGGGCCAGACCTTCGTCGTGCGCGTCGAGCGCTTCCGCCATGCCGACGGCGAGATCGTCGAGCGCGAGGTCGTCCGCCGCCAGGACGCCGCCGCGACCATCGCCTACGACGACGAGCACGTCTGGCTTGTCAGGCAGCCGCGCGAGGCGCTCGGCCGCTTCATGCTCGAGATCCCCGCCGGCAAGCTCGACGTCGATGGCGAGTCGCCGCTGCAGACCGCCCGACGCGAGCTCGCCGAGGAGATCGGCCAGGAGGCCGAGCACTGGGAGGCGGTCATCTCCTACTTTCCCTCCAGCGGCTACACCGACGAGGTCGTCCACGTCTTCGCGGCCACGGACCTTCATCCCAGCGACGTCGAGCCCGATCCGCACGAGCGCATCGAAGTCGTGCGCTGGCCGCTCGACGATCTCGACGGCGCCATCCAGGAGAGCCGGGATGCGAAGACGATCGTCGGTCTGCAATGGCTGAAGCTGCGCTTGATGCCAGGTCACAAGCGCGATTTGTAGCTACGGCGGCCCGCGCCGGCCGCGCATGTGGCGTTGCATCGGAATGGAACTGGGCGCGGGCGGCGAAGTCCCGGGGCGATGGCCATCGCTCACAAGCCCGCAACGCGGACGTTCGAGCACCACGTGATCGACTTCCTCGCCTACCTGGAGTTCGAGCGCGGCCTGTCGCGCAACACGCTGGACGCGTACCGCTCAGACCTCCTGCAGCTCGGCCACTTTCTCGTGCGAAACGAACTCGACGCGACGACGGTCGGCCACGCCGAGCTCGCCGGCTTTCTGTCCGAGCTCGCCGCCGGCGGGCCGCAGCGCCCGCCCGTCGTGCCCGCGACGATCCAGCGAAAAGCGGCCTGCCTGCGCTCGTTCTACCGTCACCTGCGCCGCGAGGAGATCATCTCCCATGACCCGACCGCCGAGCTGCGAGCGCCGCGCAAGAGCCAGCGGCTGCCGCAGGTGCTCAGCCGCGACGAGGTCGCCAGGCTGCTTGCCGCGCCGCGCGGCCCCGGCCCTCCGGCGCTGCGCGACAGGGCACTGCTCGAGCTGATGTACGCGTGTGGCCTACGTGCCAGCGAGGCGGTCGATCTGACCGTCGGCGCCGTCGACCTTCGCTCCGGAGTCGTGCGAGCGCGGGGGAAGAGCTCCAAGGATCGCCTGATCCCGGTCGGGCGCCAGGCGGTCGCGGCGGCGCGTGCGTATCTCGAGCACGGGCGCCCGCGCATGGTCGGCGCGCGCGAGGAGCGCCACCTGTTCGTCAACCACCGCGGCAGCGGGCTCACCCGGCAGGGGCTCTACAAGATCGTCCAGCGCCATGCGCGCAACGCCGGGCTGGACGGGCGCATGAGCCCGCACACCCTGCGCCACACGTTCGCGACGCATCTGCTCGCCGGGGGTTGTGACCTGCGCTCGCTGCAGGAGATGCTCGGCCACGCCGATGTCGCGACGACGCAGATCTACACCCACCTCTCGGCCGACCGGTTGAAAGACGTCTACTTCAAGGCCCATCCGCGGGCTGGTGGCGATGCGGCTCCCGGCGCCTGACACAATGCGCGCGTGCTTCGCGCCCTCAGCTCACTGACAGCCGTCGCGCTGGCCGTCGCGCTCGTGGCGTGCGGCAACGAGAAGACCGCCGCTCCCGACACTGGCGTGGTCCCCGCGCCCAAGGGCTTCCGGGATGCGAAGTACACGAAGGAGGGCGTCTCCCTGCGCGTGCCGAAGAGCTGGCGGACCATTGACGGTGAGGCACCCCAGATCGCGACGATCGCAGCGGGCGACGGTCAGATCGGCGTCTGGCGCTTCCCACGCAAGGAGCCGCTGCCCGAGACGGCGATCCAGCTCAACGCTGCCCGCGAGGCGCTCATCGCGCAGGTGCAGAAGCGTGACAAGGGGTTCACGGTGACGTCCTCCCGGATCGTCCTGAAGCCCAAGCTCAAGGCGGTCGAGATCATCGGGATCGGCACCAACCAGGGCCTGCAGCGCTCGCAGCGCTCCCTGCACGCTTACGGCTACGGCGCCGAGGTCGTCGTCGACGGCTTCGCACCGATTACGCTGTTCAACAAGGTCGACAAGCAGACGTTCTCGAAGGTCGCTCGGTCGCTGAAGCTGCGCAAGCCCCGCCCGTGAACCACAGGGCGTTCGTCGTCGTCGCCGACGCGTGCGGCGTCGGCGCCCTGCCCGACGCCTCCGACTACGGCGACGACCCAGGCGCCAACACGCTCGCGAACGTCGCCGACGCGGTCGGCGGGCTGGACTTGCCGGTGCTCGAGCGCCTGGGCCTGGGCTGCATCGTGCCGCTGCGCGGCGTCGCGCCCGCCCCGGCACCGGTGCTGCACGGGCGCCTTGGCGCGCGGGGTCCGGGCAAGGACTCGACGAGCGGCCATTGGGAGCTGATGGGAGCGATCGCGCCCGCGCCGCTGCCGACCTATCCCGACGGGTTCCCACCCGCGGTCGTGCGTGCGCTGGAGCGCGCGACCGGGCACAGCTTCATCTGCAACCGTCCGTACAACGGGATCGCCGCGATCGAGGACCACGGCGAGGAGCACCTGCGCTGCGGCGCCCTGATCCTGTACACGTCGGTGGACTCCGTCCTGCAGCTCGCCGCGCACGTCGACCGCCTCGGGGAGGAGGAGCTCGGCGGCGTGTGCGTCGCGGCGCGTGAGGTCATGCGCGGCGAGCACGCGGTCGGACGCGTCATCGCCCGGCCGTTTCAGGGTGCGCCCGGCGCGTTCCGGCGTACCGAGGGGCGCCACGACTTCTCGCTGCCACCGCCGGGACGCACGTACCTGGACGAGCTGCACGAGGCCGGCATACCGGTCTGCGCGGTGGGCAAAGTCCGCGATCTGTTCGCCGGCCGGGGAATAGCCAGCGCGCATCCGGGCGCGACGAACGCGCGCGCGCTGGCGGAGACCGGGCGGCTCATGCAGGAGCTGGACCGCGGATTGGTCTTCACGAACCTCGTCGAGACCGATCAGGTCTATGGCCATCGCAAGGACGTCAAGGGCTTCCACGGCGCGCTGCGCGCGATCGACGCGGCCGTCGGAGACTGGCTCGAGCGCCTGCGGCCCACCGACCTGCTCGTGCTGACCGCCGACCACGGCGTCGATCCGGCAGCCGCCCACAGCGACCATACGCGCGAGCACGTGCCGCTGCTGGCGGTTTTCGACGGACACCGCGGGCGCCGCCACGACGGGACGCTGGCGGACGTCGGAGCGAGCGTGCTGCGCTGGCTGACGGGACGGGACGCGCCGGGGCTGCCGGGGCGAGCGTTCCTCTGACCACTAGCCTGGCCTCGATGCCCGAGCTTCCCGAAGTCGAGACGATCCGCAGGCAGCTGGCGCCGCTCGTCGAGGGGCGGGCCCTGCGCGCGCTGGAGGTGCTCGATCCAAAGTGGTGCGAGCCGCTGGCGCCGGAGGCGCTCGCGGACGCGCTGCAGGGCCGGGAGGTGCAGCGCCTCGGGCGGCGCGGCAAGTACCTCATCTGGGAGGCGTTTGACGAGGTCTACCTGCTCATGCACCTGCGCATGACGGGCACCGTGTTGTATGACTCGCCGCCGCAGACGCTCTACGCGCGCGTTCGCTTCGAGCTCGACGACGGCCACGAGCTGCACTTCTGCGACCCGCGGCGCTTCGGCACCGGCGAACTCGTGCTCGGCCGCCCGGCGCTGGAGGAGTTTCTCGACGCGCGGCTCGGCGTCGAGCCGCTCGGCGAGGACTTCACCGCCGAGCACCTGTACCGCGTCACGCGCAACCGGCGCGCGCCGATCAAGGCGCTGCTGCTCGACCAGCGCCGCGTCGCCGGCGTAGGGAACATCTACGCCAACGAAGCCCTCTTCCGAGCGGGTATCCATCCGCTGCGTCCCGCGGGGACGCTGAAGCGCGCGCAGGTCGCGGCGCTGCGCGACGCGCTTGTCGCCGCGCTTTCGGCCGGCCTCAACGCCGGCGGCGCGTCGATCGACGACTTCCGCCATCCGGACGGCGTCAGGGGCGCGTTCCAGAACGAGTTCCTCGTCCACGGCCGCGCCGGCGAGGCGTGCGAGGTCTGCGGCCGGCTCGTCGTGAAGTTCGTCGCCGCCGGGCGGGGGACGTACGCCTGCGAGCGCTGCCAGGTCAGGCCGCGGCGGCGGCGTACCTCACGCCAGACCACCAGCTGACGGCTCCTCGCCCGGCGACCGGCTGTCGGGCCGCTACGCGGCCAGCAGGTCGGCGAGCAGGCCTGAGCGATCCGCGGCGGCCGTCTCCTGATAGCCGCCGACGAGGACGCCGTCGATCAGGACCTGGGGGAGGGTCATCATGCCGGTCTTCTGGGCGAGGTCGACGACGGCCTCGCGATCGCCGGTCAGGTCGATCTCGCGAAAGTCGATCTCGCGCGCGCGCAGGAGCATCTTCACGCGCGTGCAGAAGGAGCAGGGCTCGGTGGTGTAGACGACGACATCGCGCATGCTGCACACAGGATAATGCCCCTGGCGGCTAGTCGACGAGCAGGTCGGCGAGCATCCCGGCCTGGTCGGCGGCGAGCGTCTCCCGGTAGCCGCCGAGCAGCATGCTTCCGACGAAGACCTGCGGCAGCGACCTCATCCCCGTGCGCTGCGTGAGCGCATCGTGCTCGTCGGAGTCCTCCATGACGATCACCTTCTCGTAGGGATCTCTCGGACGTCGAGCAGGTTCTCGACCGAATGTTAGAGCGTGCAGATCTCGCTGCTGTGGACGGTGACCTTCCGCATCCGCGCTGCGCTGAGTCCACCAGGAGATCGCCCAGCATCCCGCTCAGCGAGGCGGCCTGCACCTCGGCGGTGCTGCCCAGCGGGATGACGCCGATGAACGCCTGCGGAGAGCTTCATCGAGCCGGTGCGCTCGCCCGAGCTGGTGGTGCTCCGGAGAGTCCAGCGTGACGATCGTCTCCTCCTACGGGACCCCCCCGCAGTCCAGCAACTCCTTGAGCTGGGCGCTGAACCGGCAGCCCTCTTTGGTGTAGACCTTGACCGTTCTCATGGATGCGCAAATCTGATGTCCGGCTCGCTGAAGACCGAAGCCGTCGTGCTGCGCTCGATGCGCTACGGCGAGGCCGATCGCATCCTGCATCTCTACACCCCGCAGCGCGGCAGGCTGAGCGCGATAGCAAAGGGCGTGCGGCGCACGAAGTCGCGCTTCGGCGGACGACTCGAGCCGTACTTTCGCCTGCAGATGGTCCTCTACGAGGGCCGCAGCGAGCTGCTCACCGTCACGAGCGCGCAGACCCTCAACGGCCATCCGCGGCTGCGCGAGCAGGCCGCGGCGCTCGACAGCGCGGCCAGGGCGTGCGATGCCCTCGGCAGGCTGTTCGACACGCCCGAACCGCATCCTGGCGTCTTCGCGCTCCTGTGCAACGAGCTGGCGCTGCTCGACAAGAGCGCGAGCGCTGGATCGCATGCGACGTACGCAAACCAGCTCGCGTTCAGGCTCAAGCTCCTGCTCGCCGCTGGCCTGGCGCCGCAGCTCGCCGCCTGCGCGTCATGCGGCGAGGCCGACCATCTCGTCGGCTTCTCGGGTGCCGCCGGCGGCGTCGTCTGCGGCGCCTGTGAAGCGTCCGGCTTTGCGCTCGGCGAGGAGGCGCACACGTTCATGACCGGGGCGCTCGCCTGCACCCTGGCGACGACGCCGCCGGCCGGCGAGCTCGCGCTCAGGCAAGCCGAACGCGCGATATCCGACACCGTCGAGTATCACGCGCACGTTCGGCTTCGATCCGCCTCACCGCTATAGGATCGCCGTCATGGGAGTCGCTCCGGTTGGTACCAAATGGGTCTACGACTTCGCCGAGGGCTCGAAGGAGATGCGCAACCTCCTCGGCGGAAAGGGCGCCAACGTCGCCGAAATGACGCGCATCCTGGGCGCAGATCGCGTTCCAGCCGGCTTCACGATCACGACGGAGGCGTGCGTCTCCTACATGGAGCACGGTCACACCACCCCCGACGGGATGGCCGCCGAGGTCGACGAGGCGCTCGCGCGTCTGGAGGCCACTGCTCAGAAGACGCTCGGCGATCCCGATGACCCGCTGCTCGTCTCCGTGCGCTCGGGCGCCCGCGAGTCGATGCCCGGGATGCTCGACACCGTCCTCAACCTCGGCCTGAACGACCAATCCGTCGAGGGCCTCGCCGACAAGACCGGCAACGTGCGCTTCGCCTGGGACTCCTACCGTCGTTTCGTGCAGATGTTCGGCAACGTCGTGCGCAACATCCCCGGCGAGCGCTTCGAGCATGCGATCCAGGACGCGAAGAAGGAGAACGGCGTCACGCTTGACACCGAGCTCGACGTCGCGGCGCTGAAGAAGCTGACCGCGACGTTTCGCAAGATCTTCAAGGATGAAACCGGCGAGGAGTTCCCGCAGCAGCCGCGCGACCAGCTCGAGCAGGCGATCCGCGCGGTGTTCGATTCCTGGACCGGCGACCGCGCGGTCGCCTACCGGCGCATCAACCGCATCCCCGACGACTGGGGCACGGCGGTCAACGTCCAGCAGATGGTCTTCGGCAACAAGGGCGACACCTCGGGATCGGGCGTCGCCTTCAGCCGCGACGAGGTCACCGGCGAGCCCGAGCCCTCTGGTGACTTCCTCGTCAACGCCCAGGGGGAGGACGTCGTGTCGGGCGTGCGCAACACGCAGGACATCTCCGACCTGCGCGAGGTCATGCCCGAGGCTCACGAGCAGCTCATGGACATCCTGCGCACGCTCGAGGCCCATTACAAGGACATGCAGGACACGGAGTTCACGATCGAGGAGGGGCGTCTGTACATGCTGCAGACGCGCAACGCCAAGCGGCCCGCGCAGGCCATGGTGCGCTTCGCCTGCGACGTCGTCGACGAGGGGCTGCTGACGAAGTCCGAGGCGATCGCGACGATCGACTGCGAGAAGCTCGACGCGCTCCTGCATCCGACCTTCGACCCGACCGTCGACTACGCCGTGCTCGCCAAGGGCGTCGCCGCTTCGCCGGGCGCCGCCAAGGGCGAGATCGTCTTCAGCGCGTCCGAGGCCGTCGTTGCGGCGGCATCCGGGCGTGACGTGATCCTCGTGCGCCCGTTCACCGAGGCCGAGGACGTCGCCGGCTTCCACGCCGCGCGCGGGATCCTCACCGCCGAGGGCGGCAAGGCCAGCCACGCCGCCCTGGTCGCCCGCGGCATGGGGCGCCCGGCCGTGACCGGCGCCAGCGCGCTCGACATCGACATCGACAAAAAGGAGCTGCGAGTAGGCGAGACCCTCCTGTGCGACGGTGACTGCATCTCGATCGACGGCACGACCGGCCAGATCACTATCGACGACGTCCCGCTGGTCGAGCCGCAGATGGGCGAGCACTTCGAGCGCGTCCTGCAGTGGTCCGACGAGCTGCGCAGGCTCGGCGTGCGCGCCAACGCCGACACGCCCGAGGATGCCCGCAAGGCGCGTGAGTTCGGTGCCGAGGGCATCGGCCTGTGCCGCACCGAGCACATGTTCATGGCCGCCGATCGCCAGCCCAAGATGCGCGAGATGATCCTGTCGGACACGATCGAGGATCGCCGCGCCGCGCTGGACGAGCTGCTGCCGCTGCAGCAGCAGGACTTCGAGGAGGTGCTCGAGGCGATGGACGGCCTGCCGGTGACGATCCGGCTGCTGGACCCGCCGTTGCACGAGTTCCTGCCGCCCGACGAGGACGACCCGCGCGCGCACGCGCTGCGCGAGGTCAACCCGATGCTCGGCACGCGCGGCTGTCGCCTGGCGATCCTGCACCCCGAGATCTACGAGATGCAGGTGCGCGCCATCATGCGCGCGCAGTGCGCGGTCACCGCGCGGCTCGGCCACCCGCCCAAGCTCGAGGTGATGGTCCCGCTCGTGGACTACGAGCGTGAGCTTGAGCTGATCAAGGCGCTGATCCTGCGCGTCGCCGAGGAGGAGGGCGTCGCGCGCGAGCACTTCCTCGTCGGCACGATGATCGAGCTGCCGAGGGCGTGCTTCCTCGCCGACACGATCGCCGCGCAGGCCGACTTCTTCTCCTTCGGCACCAACGACCTGACCCAGACGGCGCTGGGCTTCAGCCGCGACGACATCGAGGGCAAGATCCTCGCGCCCTACATCGAGGCCAAGGTCTTCGACCGCTCTCCGTTCGAGACGCTCGACACGCCCGGCGTCGGGCAGCTGTTGCGGATGGGCGCCTGGCTCGGACGCAAGACGAAGCTCGAGATCAAGCTCGGCATCTGCGGCGAGCACGGCGGCGACCCCGACTCGATCGACTTCTTTCACAACTCGGGCTTGAACTACGTCTCCTGCTCCCCGTTCCGCGTGCCGGTGGCGCGGGTGTCGGCGGCGCAGGCAGCGATCCGCAGGGGAGACGACGGGGGCTGGTGAGGCGCGACGCCGGCGGCGCGGCGGGAGAACGGTGGCGGGCTCACGCCTCGTGAGCTGGACGCTGGTTCGTGCTTGACGCCGCGAGAGCCCGAGACGAGACTCGTTGCCTGATCAACGACCGGGAAGGCAGGAGCGGATGACGAAGCCCGACGATCGCACGGCGGCGTGGATTCTCGACGAGCTGTGGAGCGCGCCGCCGGAGGTGACCGGCGCGTTGAGCGACGAGGACAACCTCGAATACGGCAAGGCTCTCTTCTGCGCGGCCAACGGTGACGGACGCATCACCGACGCCGAGCGCGACTGGATCCTTGGCTACCTGCGGGCGGCCGGACACTCTGCGGACAATCTCGAGGCGCTGCGCGCCTACGACGGCGAGTCGGATTTCGAGTCCCTCTTCACGCGCGGCGTTCAGCAACTTGCGAAGCGCGTCTGCGTCTGTGACGCGATCCGCGCCTGCGGCGCCGATGGTGAGCTCGCCGCGGAGGAGGTCACGACCATCCACAGGATGGCCGAGCGTCTCGAGATTCCTGCCGAGGTCGTCGACGAGTTCGTCGCCATCTACCGCCAGGAGCAGG
>DASVPU010000285.1:0-4178 GCA_036389475.1 Solirubrobacteraceae bacterium | reverse complement strand
CTTCTTGTTCCCCTGCTTTGCGGCCTAGTCCGAGCTGTCACGAGGGCCACCAGAACCCCCGTCACGGCGCCTTCGCAGCGCCCGGACAAGGCGCAGGGGAAGCGCGCCTACCGGTGCGCGCCGGCCCAGGTCGCGCCTGTCCTCGCGGTCCAAGGCGCGTGCGTAGCGATTGGCCTCGCCCGCGGTCGGGTAACGCTTCGATCCACCGGCGCCACAGCCACGTTCGCATTCCCAGCGCATGGTCGACCCCTCGCTGGTGAAGCGGTAGCGATGACCCAGTACACGACAGCTCAACGGCGCCATCGCCCCGAACGGTAGGCGACCGAAGCGATGTCCAGCGCAGCCGCAGGCCCAGCCGCACAGGGTTTGAGGACCCTCCGGACCAACGTCCCGGCGCGGCTGGACCGTCTGCCGTGGACGAAGTTTCACTGGCGCGTCGTCATCGGCCTCGGCACGGTCTGGATCCTCGACGGCCTCGAGGTAACGATCGTCGGCGCGATCGCCCCTCGCCTGACCGAGGCCGGCAGCGGCATCCACATGACGAGCGCCGACGTCGGAGTCGCCGCCGCGTTGTACGTCGCGGGCGCGTGCCTCGGCGCCCTCTTCTTCGGCCAGCTCACCGATCGCTATGGCCGCAAGAAGCTCTTCATGCTGACGATGGCGCTCTACATCGTCGCCACCGTCGCCACCGCCTTCGCCTTCGCGCCGTGGTACTTCTTCGTCTGCCGCTTCCTGACCGGGATGGGCATCGGCGGCGAGTACTCCGCGATCAACTCCGCGATCGACGAGTTGATCCCCGCGCGCAACCGCGGGCAGGTCGATCTCGCCATCAACGGCAGCTTCTGGGTCGGTGCGGCTCTCGGCGCGCTCGTCTCGATCGTGCTGCTCGACACCTCGCTGTTCCCGGCCGACGTCGGCTGGCGCGTGGCCTTCGGCGCCGGCGCCGTGCTCGGCCTGGCCATCCTGCTCGTGCGCCGCCACGTCCCGGAGAGTCCCCGCTGGCTGTTCATCCACGGTCGCGAGGAGGAGGCCGAGCGCATCGTCCGCCAGATCGAGAAGGAGGCCGAGCAGGAGACCGAGCAACCGCTGCCGCCGCCGAAGGGTGAGATCGTCGTGCGCCAGCGCGAGGTCATCCCGTTTCGCGAGATCGCGGCCGTCACCGTCAAGCGCTATCCGAACCGAGCGAAGCTCGGGCTGGCGCTCTTCATCGGGCAGGCTTTTCTCTACAACGCCGTCACGTTCGACCTGGGGACGATCCTCAACGGCTTCTTCGACGTCGGTTCCAGCCAGGTCCCGTACTTTTTGGTGCTGTTCGCGCTGTCGAACTTCTTGGGTCCGCTGTTGCTCGGCCGATTGTTCGACACCGTCGGGCGCAAGCCGATGATCGCCGGGACATATCTCGGTTCGGCGGCGTTCGTCGCAGCGCTCGCGCTGCTGCTGCGCGATGACGCGCTCACGACTGCCTCGTTCATGGCCCTGATCATGGCGGCGTTCTTCCTCGCCTCGGCCGGCGCGAGCAGCGCGTACCTCACGGTCAGCGAGATCTTCCCGATGGAGACCCGGGCCCTGGCGATTGCGCTGTTCTACGCGGTCGGCACCGCGGTCGGTGGAATCTCCGGCCCGCTGCTCTTCGGCCACTTCATCCACAGCGGCAAGCCAGAGCAGCTGGCGATCGGCTTTGTCATCGGTGCCGCGGCGATGGCGCTGGGCGGACTCGCCGAGCTGCGCTACGGCGTGCGGGCCGAGCGCCAAGCGCTTGAGGACATCGCCACGCCGCTGAGCGCGGAGGAGCCCGGCGACGGCGATCTGCCCGCGGCGGCGGCGGCCGAACGCGATCGCGAGGAGCAGCTGCTGGAGCGCCTGACAGAGCGCCAGGCTCGCGAGCAGTCGGGCATGCGCCGCTTCCGTCCGGGTCCGGGGCACGGCAGCACCTACCACTCGCCGGGCATGCTGGGAACGGCCGGTGCCGCGACGAGGTTCTCGCAGGCCTCCGACCGCGAGCGCGATCGTGAGATCGAGGCCATCGCCCGGGCGCTTGCCGAGCATGGGCACATCTCGCGCCGGGAGCTCGAGCTGATCCTCGCGTCGCGCGGCTGGGGTCCGGGCCGCTACCGCGCCGCGATGCGCGCCGCCGCAGCCGAAGGCCGCGCCGCTCGCTCGGGACGCCGCGGCTACGGACCGCCCGACGCCCCAGATTCGTCTGGTGAGGGTCCGGCACGCGGCACATCGGACCCGCCGGAGGGCGGTTCTGATGCCGGGACGCCGTCCACGACCTGACCTGCGCTTCCGCGACAAGCGCCACCGCGACGCGCGCGAGCGTCCGTGGCTCGACGTCAGCGCGGCGGCGCTGGAGAATCAGCCGCCGCGCCGTCAAAGCATGCCCGGATCGAGCTCCTGGTGCTGTCGGCGTCCGGGTTCGGATGCAGGGCGGGCCGCTGGCAGGGACGATCGAGGGCCAGGTGACGTCGCTCGGGCTGCTGTACACGACGATGGCCCGCGGGCGAGGACGAGATCCTCGTGCGCAACCCGGTCGTGCTGAACGTCGCTGTCGTGCCGCTGCGCGAGTTGCCCCGGATCGACGTGCGCGCGCGCCTGCGCACAGGCAATGACGCCGCAGGAGGTGGAGCGCGTGCTGCGCGACGCGATCAAGATGCCCCTGCGCGACGGCCGCGGGTGCATCTGGAGGAGATCGACGCCGAGGACGTCGTCGTGCACATCACCACCACGCCGCTGCGCCCATCCGACGCTCCGGCGCTGGTCGATGCGCTCGTGCCGCATGCGGCGCATGCGTCGGTCGGCGAGGAGTCGCCGCGGACGGCGGCCGATTGGCCCTATAGCTCGATGTAGGAGCCCATGGTCACGATGCGGTGCTCGGGCAGGCCGAACAGCTCGACCGGGCTCGCCGACCCGCGCGACAGCGCGAGGAACAGCTTCTTACGCCACCGGCGCATGCTGGAGTCGTCGCCGCAGACAATCGTGATCTTCGAGATGAAGTACGTCGCGTTATCGAGGTCGATGTCGACCTCGAGTCCTTGAGCGGCGGCCTGGCGCAGCGCCTGCGGGACGTAGTGGTTGTCCTGAAAGCCGTAGTCGACCGTGATGTGCAAGATGCCGTCGTCCTCGTATCCGAGCGCATCGACGACCACCCGCTCCGAGCGCGCGACGTGCGGGACCCTTCTGGTATTGACGGTCACGATGACCACGCTCTGGTGGACGACGTGGTTGTGGTCGACGTTCTCGCGCAGCGCCAGGGGTGTCGTCTCCTTGCCAGCTGCCAGACAGACGGCGGTGCCCGCCGGGCGGTAGACGGGCGGGTCCATGCTCCTAACCTCCTCCACGAACTCGCGGAGCAGCCCCTCGGCTTGCTCGCGCCTGTCCGTCACCAACTCGCGTCCGCGCTGCCACGTGGTGAGCAGCGTGAACACGATCAGCGCCAGCAGCAACGGAAACCAGCCGCCGTAGAAGACCTTTGGCAGGTTCGCCGAGAAGAACGCGAGGTCGACGACGAGGAACAGGGTGGCGCCCGAGAGGACGAGCCACAGCGGCTTTCGCCACAGCATTCGCACGACGACGAAGAACAGGATCGTGTCGATCGCCAGCGTTCCGGTGACGGCGATCCCGTAGGCGGAGGCCAGACCCGCGGAGGAACCGAAGCCGAACACGAGCGCGACCACGGCGACGTAGAGCAGCCCGTTGACCGCCGGGACGTAGATCTGGCCTTCGGCCTCCGAAGTGTGCCGGATCCTCAGGTGCGGCAGAAAGCCCAGCTGCACCGCCTGACGGGTGACGGAGAACGCGCCGGAGATCACGGCCTGCGAGGCGATAACGGTCGCCAGCGTTGCGAGCAGGACCATCGGCACGCGTGCCCAGTGCGGCATCAGCAGGAAGAAGGGGTTCTCGATCGCCGCCGGCGATTGGAGGATCAGCGAGCCCTGACCCATGTAGTTGAGCGTCAGCGCGGGAAAGACCAGGAAGAACCACGCGCGGCGGATCGCCGGCCGGCCGAAGTGGCCCATGTCGGCGTAGAGCGCCTCGGCGCCCGTGACCGCGAGCACGACCGAGCCGAGCGCCAGGAATGCGATCCCGCCGTTGTCGACGAAGAACTCGATCCCGTAGGTCGGCGACAGCGCTTTCAGGATGGCCGGACTCTCGATCACCTTCGCGAGACCGGCCAGCGC
>DASVPU010000284.1:0-15923 GCA_036389475.1 Solirubrobacteraceae bacterium | reverse complement strand
ATTCCAACAAGAGCGGTCACCGGATCGACCACCCGGGCGGGAACACCGCCACGGTTACCGGCCGGCTCGCGGCGCGCGTGTACGCGAATGCCGAATCCTCGTTGACCAGCACCCGGAACCGGAAGCGTGTCGGTTGGCTTGTTTTCAAGAACCGGTAGGACATGCGGAAGCGCCCGTTCGCTCCGGCGCGGCCGACGTTCGGCGTCGAGTCGACGGCCCGCCACCCGCGACCGGGCACGTGCCCCTGCAGCGTCACGAGCACACCGGCGCGCGGGAGCGCGCCCGCGACCGTGCCCGTAAACCTGACCGACGACCCGTTGCGCGCCACGCGCCGTGAGACACGCAGCGTCACGCCCGCACGAACGCTGACCCTAGCCTCCGCTGAATCCGCTACCCCTGCAGCCGCGTAGGAGAACCGCAGCGCGCGCGACGCCCCCGGCGGGATCCTCGCGGAGAACCTCCCGGAGGCGTCACTGAGGACGTACCCCAGCGACGCCCACGCCGGTCCGATCAGGCCGGTCTTGGGAATGTACGCACGCTCGTCGATCTGGATCGTCGCGTCCGGGATCGGCCGGTCATCGTCATCGACAAGCCTCCCGCGGATGATCGCCGAACGGCCGCTGGAAACCGTCAGCCGCGACCGCCCCAGCCGAATCAGTGCGCGCCCGCGCGCAACACCGGCTTCCCTCTGCGCTGCCGGCGACGGGCTGTTCGCGACCCTGACCTCGCCCAGTTCCTTGCGCGTCTGGTTACCCGCCGCATCCCGGACGACAAGCGACAACGCGTGCACCCCGTCGAGCACCTTGGTCGTGTCGATGTCGAGAACCTGCCCTTGACGATCGCGCCGACACGCCGACCAGTCGTCATAAGCGCACTGATACGGAATGTCGCCTACGACCGTGTCGTCGAGCTTCACCGTCATCCCCAAGATGCCGGAATCGCCATCGAACGCGTCTACCAGAAGCGTTCGAGGGCCTGCCTTTGGCCCACCGCCGATCAACGACCCGCCGGTCACCGTTACCGTCGGGTCCGCGGATTCGCTGAGAAACAACCGCGCCTTGTAGACATGGAACACGTCGCCTGCCGTCGGGACGTAGCAGTAGGTCGACCCCGAGGTGCTGCAGTAGATGCCCCACGACAGATCTCGAGCCCCCGCCGGCAGCAGGCGATCCTCCGAGGGCGCATGCGGCGCCACCTGGTTGTCAAGCAACGCGCCGCCCGCCATCACACGCACGAACGCGAGGCTACCGGAGGTCCCGGGTGCAGCGTACTGCGAGGCCACGCGCTTGATAACAATCCCAGGGCGGTCCGCTGGGACCTGCAGGAGGATCACCGAGTGCGAGTCGAACTGCATGATCCCGCCCGGGATCATGCCGTGCAGGCCACCTTCGGGCCCGCCCCTGGAGCAATCGTTGTTCACCCCGCCGGGGAAGCTGTGCGCGAAGGGAAGCTGCACGGCCGGCGCATCGTTGGTCCAGCCCTTGCAGAAGTCGATCGGATACTCACCCGCCCTCGCCACCGCGGGTGCGAGCGCAGCCACGGCCACCGCCGACAACGACGTAAGTACGCGCCCCATCGCAGACAATCGGAGCATCCGACGGCCCGCGCTCACTCTGTTCGCGATCGTACCGTGAACATCGCGTGTGGTCACCCCGCCCGCTGTCAATCCTGTCATTC
Source organism: Solirubrobacteraceae bacterium (assembly GCA_036389475.1). Taxonomy (GTDB): domain Bacteria; phylum Actinomycetota; class Thermoleophilia; order Solirubrobacterales; family Solirubrobacteraceae; genus CADCVQ01. Next base: position 14,246 of record DASVPU010000284.1, on the reverse strand, counting down.
CCCGCCTCCCCGTTAACGCCTTATCAGCCAATCAGTGTGGAATACGTCGTACGCCGTTGTGGTCATCGTTCCGTGAGGCCCTTCACGTAGCCGCTCATGCAATGCCAGCCGGCTGTTCGTCGTGCCTGCTCGTCCTCATGGACCGAACTCTTCAGCGACAGATGTAGCCGTTGCCCGGCTGGGCTCGAGTGCTGATCGGCCTACCTTGGGTGACCGGGGTCGTCGCGCTGGCGCGACACCGGCTGCGGCGGCGTGTGTCGGTTGCGCCTGCTGCTCGAAATCGAACTCGGCGCTGGTCGCCTGCGATTCTGCAACCGCGCTGTCGGATCGGGCCTGTCCCTGGTCTGCCTGCGCGCCAGGCGTGCTTTTCGTCGGCGTCGGTGGGACAACCGTCTGCGGCGGCGCAGCCACGGGGGCCGCAGCCGATGCCGATCTGACGGCCATCAGCCTCGCGGACTGCTTCTGCGACACCAACCGCTTCTCATGTCGCGCAGGCTTGCGATCGACCGTCTCCTCCACCGTCGCGATCCCTCCCCCGGCGGCAGCTGCCGCCGACGCGGCAACCGCGGCGAGCTTCCCCGTTGTGGCCGTCTCGATCGCTAATTGCGCCTTCGTCACCGAATGGATGGCGCGCTCATGAATGCCTCCGGCCAAGGCCTCGTAGAGCCGCATCAGCAGGCTCGACACGTGATCGCCGATGCCGGTGTCCAAGGCGAGGAGCGGAACCGGGAGCAGCGCGGCCAGTGGCTCGTGGCTGTCTTGGAGGACCTTCAGCGTCGCTCGGCAGCCGGGGCAGTTGCGCAGGTGCGGGCGCAGCTCGAGGATCTGCTGCTGGGTTGCCTCGCCGTCGACCATCGCGGAGATGACGGGGCGCCAGCGCAGGCATTCCTCTCCGGACTCGATGCCGGCGTAGCGCTCGAGAAACGCGCGCCGGCCCTCTGCGACGCAGCGGTTGACCTTCGTGTAGGACCAGCCGGTGATCGCGCCGATGTCGCTGTAGCTGTGACCTTGCGCCTTGAGCCACAAGGCTCGCAGCTCCTGTGGTTTGAGCCGCTGCAGTGCCTCCGCCGAGCGCGTGAGCATGTCGAAGGTGAGCACGCGCTCCTCTGGCGTCGGCTCCGAACGCGACTCGTGCTCGTCAAGATCGACTTCGTCGGTTGCGACGAGCTTCTGGCGAGTGCGGCGGATGGCCTGCGCCTCGCGCTTGACGACGACGTGAAGCCATGCCGGGGCGCGCGCCGGATCAAGGCGCGAAGCGTTCGCCATGAAGATCTCAAGAGCGCGCTGGTAGGCATCCTGAGCGTCGTCGAGACACAGCGAATGCCTCCGAGCGGTCCGCAGCAGCGACTCCGCGTGAGCTGCGATCGTGCGCAGGATGAGCTCCTCCGCGCGTCCGCTGTCGTTCCCCTCATGTTCGTTGTCCATCCGGCGTCCCCCGGGCTCGCGGCCCCCGACACGGGCCTTTACTCCCTAAGTCGGGGTACTAGAGATTCTCTCCCCCGAGCGATGGGATCGTTGTCGCAATTTCCGATCTTTTTCTCTAGGCGACAGCCGGTAGGTGCCCAGGGCCGGCCGCGTTTGGGCGCCTTGGCCCAGCCTGAGCGATCGCCGGGCGCCCCGACGGCATGCCATCATGACGCGTAGTGGCTCCCGTCGAGATCCGCGACCTGTCAAAGCGCTTTGGCCGCGTGGAGGCCGTCAGGAACCTCTCCTTCGAAGTGGGTGCCGCTCGAGTGACCGGCTTTCTCGGGCCCAACGGAGCCGGTAAGAGCACGACCTTGCGCGCCCTGCTCGGGCTCGTACGGCCGACGACCGGGACGGCCACGTTCGACGGGCGCACCTACGAGGAACTGGAGCGGCCGAGCGAGCACGTGGGCGCGGTACTCGAGGACGCCTCCTTTCATCCCGGCCGGACGGCGCGCAACCATCTGCGCGTCCTCGCTGCCACGGGCGAGCATCCGCAGGAGCGCGTCGATGTCGTGCTCGAGGAGGTCGGGCTCACGGACGCCGCTGACCGTCGTGTGAAGGGCTACTCGATGGGGATGCGCCAGCGCTTGGCGATCGCGGCTGCGCTGCTTGGCGACCCAAGCGTCCTGATCCTCGACGAGCCGACCAACGGGCTCGACCCGCCCGGGATCCACTGGATGCGGGGCATGCTGCGCGACCAGGCGTCGCGCGGGCGGGCGGTGCTCGTCTCAAGCCACCTGCTGGCCGAGGTAGCGCAGTCAGTCGACGATGTCGTCGTGATCGCCAAAGGCGAGTTGCGCGGCCAGGGTCCGCTCAAGCAGGTACTCGGCGGCGACGACGGACCCTCGACCGAGGTTCGCGCGCGCGACAACAACGTGCTGGCGCGCGCGCTCGAGTCCCGCGGCCATACGGTCCAGCGCGATGGTGACGCGCTGCTCGTGCTCGGCGCCACGCCAGAGCAGGTTGGCGTGATCGCGGGCGAGGCACGTGTGAACCTGATCGGCCTCGCTCCACGGGGACGCTCGCTGGAGACCGCGTTCTTCGCCCTCACCGCGGAGACGGCATGAGCGCGCTGCTGCGGGCCGAGCTGATGAAGTTGCGCACGACGCGCACGTTCGTCGCGCTCGTCGGCGCTGCCCTCGGGCTCTCGCTAGTGGTCGTCGTATTGACGGCGCTGCTGGGGAAGTCGTTCACCGAAAAAGACGTGCGGGAGCTGTTCACCGCTGACTTCACCGGGCTGTTCATCCTCATGCTGGGCGTGATCGGGATGGCCGGCGAGTGGCGCCACCGGACGATCACGAGCACGATCCTCGCGGCTCCTGACCGCCTGCGGCTGCTCGCCGCCAAGACGCTCTCCTACGGGCTCGCCGGCGCGCTGCTGTCACTCATCGTGACGGTCGCGATCATGGCGGTCGGGACGCTGATCCTGTCCAGTCGCGGTGAGCCGACGATTGGCGTCAGCCAGCTCGCCGACGTGCTATGGCGCAATCTCCTCGTCGCAGCGCTGCTTGGTGCCCTCGGCGTCGGCATCGGCGCGCTCGTGCGCAACCAGATCGTTGCGGTCGTAGGCGTGCTCCTCTTCGCGTTCGTGCTCGAGCCCGCGATCATGGCGTTCGCATCCGATGTCGGGCGGTTCGGGCCGACGGTCGGCGCCCCCAACGGCATCCTGGAGATTCAGTCGTTCGGCGACGGGGATCTGCTCTCGCCCGCCATAGCGGCACTCGTGCTGGTCGGCTGGGTCGCGCTGGGCTTCGCGGTCGCCGCCGCGCTCCTGCGCCGGCGCGATCTCGTTTGAGCTAGTGGTTCGTCCTTGCAGGACCACTAGCCGCGTCCGCCCGGTCCGTTACGCGCAGGTGCCCAATCGGCGGTCGTCTGCCTAGTCGGCGCAGCGATGGTCATGGCTGATCCGCGGATCGGGGGCGATCGGTGCACGGCCGCAGACGCTGCTGCCGTGCCACTGACGACCTGAGGCAACCCGGCGCTGGGTCACATGGCCTCGGCCCGCAGACCGTTTAAGCTGTCGGGCGAGTTCGGCGAGACCGGCTTGCACATCCCAGGTAGACAGGGTTCGTGGGCAGCAATCACACGTGTGTCGGTTCATGACGCGCATTGGCTCGTCACCGGGGACGGTGATGACGAGGGCGCCAGCTGGACAGCCGCGCCGCTGCAGGAGCCCGTCATGACCATGGTCACCGGCGAGGAGTTGATCGTCGCCGGCCGTGCCGATGACGCCATCGCGCAGATCTTGGTGTCACTCAACAGGCGCACCCGCGCCGCCCACGCCGCAGGCCGAGGGGCTCTGGCTCATGCTCATCAGCAGTAACCTCGGGGACGCAAGCGAAGCGGTCATGCGAGGAATCGATCAGCACGGGAACTGACGGACCAGACGCTCGTCGAAATTCCCGCCGGCGTAAGCCGTGACGGCAATCAGCACGGTTGCGATCTCGCAGGTGGCTCGGCTTCGGCGTGAAGAGGTGTCCGCGAGGAACCGTGAGCTACGGGCGGCTGTAGCCCGTCCCGCCCCGCGGAGCGGGAACTCGAGTCCGAACCGGCTCAGATCAGACTCCTAGAACCTCGCCGATCGCCTCGCGTCGGTCTTCGTCAACCAGAGCTCGTGAGCCGTACGTCACCCGGCCGGCCGACGGCGCGGCCCAGTTGAACAGCGCGAGGTCGAGCGCCTCGATCGGGATCTCGACCGCGTCGGCCAGCTCGCGAGCCCGCCGCTCGAGCAGCATCTTGTCGCCGATGCCGAAGACGCGCTTGGCAGCGACGGTCGTCGCGTCATCGGTGAATTGAAGCGACGAGGGACGCAGGTCGGCGACGCCCAGACGCCCGAGACTTACGAGCAGCTCGTAGCGCCCCGGCCGTCCGAAGCCCGGCAGCGCCAAGCGCTCGAAGACGCGATCGAAGCGGCGCTGGGGCGTCCAAGCGGCCTCGCCCGCAAACGCGGCCTGCTGGCTGCCGGCGCGCTGCGCCCACGCGCGGTAGGCGAGCACCGTGCGCTCGCCGTCGGTGGAGTCGCGGGAGGTGCGATACCCCACCGGGACATCGAGGTTCGGCAGCTCGCCGCTCGCCCACGGCACGTGCGCGGCGGCGATCGCAGCGAAGGGATCCGCGCCGGCGGGCGGGCAGAGGTACGCGGTCAGGAACGCGAGCCAGAGCGCCTCCTCGCGATCGGGCTCCGCGGCGATCTCGGCGTAGATGCCCGGCGGGTCGGCCGTCAGCTCGGTCAGCCGCGCGTCTGAGAACGCCAGCTCGGCCGCGAGGCGCTCGGCGTCAGCGGTGGCCTTCAGGCCGGGCACGAGCTCGCAGCGGTAGCCGTCGTCGGCGGCCTGGGACATCTGGCGCACGCGCACGGCGCTGCTGGAGCGCGATGACGAACCGGACCTCGACGACGAGCGCGCGCGGGTGCCGCCAGACGAGCTGGAGCCGCCGACGCGCGTGGCGGGAGACGGCTCGGGCGGGCGGCAGATCGGGCAGTTCTGGATGAAGCGGTTGTGACGGCAGAAGCTCGGAGGCACGACTTGAGTCTAGGCCGCTCCCAACCGCTCGATTCCGCCGAGGAAGACGCTGGTCGCAAAGCTCGTCGCGCCCTCGACATCGGGTGGCTCGCGCCTGATCATCGCGACGCTGACCTCGAGCGCGGCGCCGACCATCGCGGCGGCCATGTATTCGGCGTCCAAGCGCGGGACGAGCCCCAGGCGCATCGCCGTTCGCAGGTCGGCAGCGAGGTCGTCGACGCCGGCGCCGAAGATCGGCTCGTCGAACATCGCGCGGATCGTGCCGCTGTTGCGACGCATGAGCTGGAACGCCTCGGGCTCCGAAGCGAGGAAGCCGAAGTACTCCCGGTAGCCCGACGCCACGAACTCCTCCAGCGAGCCGGCCTCCTGGCGCGCGGCGCGCACTCGCGCCCGGATCAGCCCGGAGAACTCCTCCAGCACGGCGCGGAAGAGCGACTCCTTGTCGGGGAAGTAGTTGTAGAACGTGCCGCTGGCGAGGCCGGTGCGTCGGATAACGTCGCGTACGGTCGCCTCCCCGTAGCCCATCTCGGAGAAAGCCGCGCGGGCGGCGGCGATGATGGCGGCGCGGTTGGCAGCTTTCGTCGCGGCGCGGCGGCCGCCCTCGGGCTCGGCGATGATGCTCATGCGCGCGGCGACCTCCTCGGCCCGGGGGCTGAACGTGACGCTCGCGTCACTCTACGCCTGCGATCGGCTTTGCGGCGCCGGCTCGGCGCACCGCTTGGACCGTCAGCGGTCTATCGGCGGCTCGCCTGGATCCATCAACCCGCCACCGCGCGAGCGGCGAATGAAGTACACGATCAGAGCGGCGAAGATGACGCTCAGCAGGAAGCCGGCGGGCCGGTTGAACAGCAGCGCCGCGACGATGCCGGCGAGCAGCGAGCCTCCGATGCCGACGGCCATCGTCTGCCAGAGGCTCATCGGGTCGGGGCCCGGCAGGGCAAGCCGGGCCAACGCGCCGACCACGAGGCCGACGAGGCACAGCAGGAGGAGGTACACGATGAAGCTCATGCGGACGATGGTAACCCCTGGCGCCGCGTGGTCACGCGCGGCGCGCGCGACGATCAACGCGAGTGTCGGCCGCTCGCCGCTTCCAGCACGGGCGCCAGAAGCCCGCCGCGCGCTCGCGCTACGCCGCGACGCCGGGACCGACGTGCTGCGGCGGGCCCGCTGGCCCCTGGTCCGCGTCGGCGTCGGCGTCCACATCGGGGACACCGAGCTCGCCGAGATAGCGGTCGACCATCCGAGCACACTGGCGGCCCTCGTTGATCGCCCAGACGATCAACGACTGGCCCCGGCGCGCGTCGCCGGCGGCGAAGACGCCTTTGACGGAGGTCGTGTAGGGGCGGATGGCCTTGGCGTTGCCGCGAGCGTCCTTCGCGATGGCGAGCTTGTCGAGCAGGTCCTGCTCGGGATGCAGGAAGCCCATCGCGAGCAGCACGAGGTCGGCGCGCAGCTCGCCTTCGCTGCCGGCGACCGGCTTGAAGGGCGGCGCCGCCTCAGCTTGCGCGTAGTGCAGCGTGCGGACGTTGCCGTCCTCGTCGCCGCTGAAGTGCGTCGTGACCACCGAGTAGTCCTGCTCGCCGCGACCCGCGTCCTTGGCCTCCTCCATCGCGTAGGAGAGCCTGAACTTCTGCGGCCACAGCGGCCACGGCGTGCGGTCGTCGGGACGCTTGGGCGGCGGCTCGGGCAGCAGCTCGAGCTGCGTGACCGACAGGGCGCCCTGGCGGATCGAGTTGCCCACGCAGTCCGCTCCGGTGTCACCGCCGCCGATCACGATGACGTGCTTGCCGTCAGCCGTCAGGCCGCGCAAGCCGGGCGGCGTTGAGCCGGTCGGTGTGCCGGTCTGCGTCGCGACCCAGCGGTTGCGGTCATACAGGTACTCCATCGCGAAGTGAATGCCCTCAAGCTCACGCCCGGGGACGGGCAGGTCGCGCGGCGTGCGCGAGCCTGTCGTCAGCACGACCGCGTCGAACGTGTCGCGCAGCTCGTCGGCCGACACGTCGACGCCGACATCGACACCGCAGCGCACGTCGACGCCCTCGGCGATGAGCTGCTCGACGCGCCGCTGGACGACGTGCTTCTCGATCTTGAAGTCGGGCACGCCGAAGCGCACGAGCCCGCCGGCGGCCTCGTCGCGCTCGAACAGCGTCACGGTATGGCCCGCGCGGCGCAGCTGCTGTGCGGCGGCCATGCCCGCGGGGCCCGCGCCGACGACGGCGGCGCTGCGGCCGGTCTCGCGCTTGGGCGGCAGCGGCGCGACCCAGCCCATCTCCCAGGCGCGGTCGATGATCGAGTTCTCGATCTGCTTGATCGTCACCGAGTCGCCCTCGCGGATCTCCAGCACGCAGGCAGCCTCGCACGGTGCCGGACACAGCCGGCCGGTGAACTCGGGGAAGTTGTTCGTCGCGTGCAACTGGCGGATCGCGTCATGCCAGCGGTCGCGATAGACGAGATCGTTCCAATCGGGGATGAGGTTGCCCAGCGGGCAGCCGTTGTGGCAGAACGGCACGCCGCACTCCATGCAGCGCGCGCCCTGGGCGGCCAGCTCCGGATCGGGCCGACGCACCATGAACTCCTCGTAGTCGTTGCGCCGCTCGCCCGGGTCCCGGTAGGGGACGCCGACGCGCTCGATCTTCAAAAACGCCCCGATCTCGCCCACTAGTGGTCCGTCCTATAAGTACGAACCACTAGTGGTTCGTCCTGTAAGTCCGTGCGTGTTTGGACGGTCGCTGGCGCCGCCTGGCAAGGACGCAAGGAGGAAGGTGTGCCCCTGGCACATCGACGACCGAGGACGCCGCCAAGCGGTGATCAGCGGCCGATCCAAACGGGTGCGGAATTGCAGGACAAACCACTAGGTGACCTTCTTCTTCACGTCGCGAGGGCTCGCGCCATTGCTCTCAGCCGCGTGCGACGCCCGCGGCGCGCCGTTGGACGCCGCGGCCTCGGCGGCCGCGCGCTCGTCGAGCACGCGCTTGTAGTCGGTCGGGAAGATCTTCACGAAGCACGGCAGCAGGTCCTCCCACTCGTCGAGCACGCGCTGGCCGACCGGCGAGTCGGTCCGCTCGACATGCTCGGCGATCAGGGCCCGGACCTCGATCGCATCGCCCTCGTCCAGCGTCTCGATCTGGTTGCTCATCTCCGGGTTCACGCACCCCGCGAACATGCCGTGCTCGTCGAGCACGAACGCCAGCCCGCCGCTCATGCCGGCCGCGAAGTTGCGTCCCGTCGGGCCCAGCACGACGACGCGCCCACCGGTCATGTACTCGCAGCCATGGTCGCCGACGCCCTCGATGACCGCGCTCGCACCGGAGTTGCGGACCGCGAAGCGCTCGCCGGCGAGGCCCCGGAAGAACGCCTTGCCGCTCGTCGCCCCGTACAGGACGGTGTTGCCGATGATGACGTTGTCCTCGGCGGGATAGGTGACGCCGTCGGGCGGCAGCACCGCCACCGTCCCGCCGGAGAGCCCCTTGCACGTGTAGTCGTTGGCGTCGCCGCGCAGCGTGAACGTCACGCCGGATGCAAGCCAGCCGCCGAAGGACTGACCGGCCGAGCCGCGGAACTCGACGTCGATCGTCCCGTCGGGCAACCCCTCCGCCCCGTGCGCGCGGGCGATATGGCTGGAGAGGATGCCGCCGACGCAGCGGTTGACGTTGCGGATCTTGCGCTCGAGCCTGACCGGTTGGAGATCCTCGAGCGCCGGACCAGCGGCCTTGACGAGATCCCAGTCCAGCGCGTCCTCGAGCACCGGCTCCTGGGGGCGAACGCGCCGCAGCGGCGCGCCATCGGGCAGCTCGGGCATCGCGAGGACGTTCGTGAGGTCGACGCCGCGTGCCTTCCAGTGCGCGATCGCCTCGTCTTGCTCGAGCAGATCGCTGCGGCCGGTGAGCTCGTCCATCGAGCGGATGCCCAGGGAGGCCATGATCTCGCGCACCTCCTCAGCGACGAAGAAGAAGAAGTTCACGACGTGCTCGGGCGCGCCCTTGAAGCGCTTGCGCAACTCCGGATCCTGGGTCGCGATGCCAACCGGGCAGGTGTTGAGGTGGCACGCGCGCATCATGATGCAGCCGGTGGCGATCAGCGGCGCCGTCGAGAAGCCCATCTCGTCGGCGCCGAGCATCGCCGCGATTGCGACGTCGCGGCCGGTTTTCAGCTGGCCGTCAGTCTGGACGATGATGCGCGAGCGCAGATCGTTGCGCAGCAGCGTCTGCTGGGTCTCGGCGAGGCCGATCTCCCACGGCACGCCCGCCGCCTGGATCGAGCTCAGCGGCGATGCGCCGGTGCCGCCGTCGTGGCCGGAGATCAACACGTGATCGGCGTTCGCCTTGGCGACGCCAGCGGCGACGGTCCCGACGCCGACCTCGGAGACGAGCTTCACCGAGACGTGGCCGGTCGGGTTCGAGCAGCGCAGGTCGTAGATGAGCTGCTTGAGATCCTCGATCGAGTAGATGTCGTGGTGCGGCGGCGGCGAGATGAGGCCCACGCCGGGCGTCGTGTGGCGCACGCCGCCGATGTAGGCGTCGACCTTGTGGCCCGGCAGCTGGCCGCCCTCGCCGGGCTTCGCCCCCTGGGCCATCTTGATCTGAAGCTGGTCGGAGTTGACGAGGTAGTGGATCGTCACGCCGAAGCGCCCTGAGGCGACCTGCTTGATCGCCGAGCGGCGCAGGTCGCCGTTGGCGTCGGGCGTGAAGCGGACCGGGTCCTCCCCGCCCTCGCCGGTGTTGGACTTGCCGCCGAGGCGATTCATCGCGATCGCGAGCGTCTCGTGGGATTCGCGCGAGATCGAGCCCAGCGACATCGCACCGGTCGCGAAGCGCTTGACGATCTCCTTCGCAGGCTCGACCTCCTCGAGCGCCACCGGCTCGACGCCCTCGGTCTTGAACTTCATCAGCCCGCGCAGCGTCGCCTTGCGCGATGCGTCGTCGTTGACGAGCGCGGCGTACTCCTTGTACTTGGACAGGGCGTCGCCGTTGGAGCCGTTCGCGCGCACCGCGTGCTGCAGCAGCGCGATCGTCTCCGGGTTCCACATGTGGTGCTCGCCCTCGCGCCGCCAGGCGTAGATGCCACCGACGGGCAGCAGCTGCTCGTGGTCGGCCGGGTAGGCCTGGGCGTGGCGATCGAGCGTCTCGCGCGCGAGGATCTCGATGCCGATGCCGCCGATCCGCGACGCGGTGCCGGTGAAGTGGCGGTCGATGAGGTCGTGCTCGAGCCCGACGGCCTCGAAGATCTGCGCGCCGCAATAAGACTGCGTCGTCGAGATCCCCATCTTCGAGATCGTCTTCAGCAGGCCCTTGCCGATCGCCTTGACGACGTTCTGCTCCCCCTTGTCGGGATTGTCGACGTTGGGCACGCGACCCTCGGCGACCATCTGGCCGACGGTGTCCAGCAGCAGGTACGGGTTGATCGCGCTGCAGCCGTATCCGATCAGCGTCGCCATGTGGTGGACCTCGCGCGGCTCGCCTGATTCCAGCACGAGGCCCGTCCGCAGGCGCGTGCCCTCGCGCACGAGGTGCTCGTGCACGGCCGCGACGGCCAGCAGCGACGGGATCGCCACGCGCTTGGGCCCGACCTGTCGGTCGGACAGGATCAACACGCTGACGCCGGCGGCGACGGCATCGTGGGCGTCGTCGCAGAGCTTCGCCAGAGCGGCCTTCATGCCCCGCGAGCCATCCTCGATCGGCCAGGTGATGTCGAGCGTATGCGCGCGGAAGATCTCGTCGTGGACCATTCGCAGCGTCTCGAGCTCGTGGTTGCGGAGGATCGGCTGTTCGAGGATGAGCTTGTGGGCGTGCTCGGGCGTCTCTGTCAGCAGGTTCTTCTCACCTCCGATGCCGGTCGCCAGCGACATGACGATCGACTCGCGGATCGGGTCGATCGGCGGGTTGGTGACCTGGGCGAAGAGCTGCTTGAAGTAGCTGAACAGCGGCGGCCGGCGGTCGGACAGGACCGCCAGCGCGTTGTCGTTGCCCATCGAGCCGACCGGCTCGGCGCCCGTGGACGCCATCGGCGCGATCAGGACGCGCAGATCCTCCTGCGTATAGCCGAAGGCGAGTTGGCGCAGGCGGGTCGGTTGCACGCCGGTCAGCGTCACGTGCGCGGGCGCGAGGTCGTCGAAGTGGATCGTGTTCTGCTCGAACCACTCGCCGTAGGGCTGCTGCGTTGAGACCTCGCGCTTGACCTCGTCGTCCTCGACGATGCAGTGGCGCTCGAGATCCACGAGGAAGAGCTTGCCGGGCTGCAGGCGCCCGAGGCGCTTGACCTCCCCCGGGCGGATCGGCAGCAGGCCGGCTTCGGAGCCGAGCACGACGAGTCCGTCGTGCGTCTCCACCCAGCGACCGGGGCGCAGGCCGTTGCGGTCAAGCGTGGCACCGACGATCGAGCCGTTGGTGAACGCCACGGCGGCGGGCCCGTCCCACGGCTCCATGAGGCAGGAGTGGAACGCATAGAAGCCCTTGAGCTCCTCCGGGAGGTCGTCGCGGTCGCGATAGGCCTCGGGGATCATCATCATGATCGCGTGCGGCAGCGAGCGGCCGGCCAGCATCAGCAGCTCGAGCACGTTGTCGAACGTCGCCGTGTCGGAGTTGCCCGGCGAGACGATCGGCATGATCTTCTGGAGGTCCAGGCCGAACAGCCGCGAGGCAAGTTGGGACTCGCGCGCGCGCATCCAGTTGACGTTGCCCATCAGCGTGTTGATCTCGCCGTTGTGGGCGATCACGCGGTACGGGTGAGCGAGCGGCCAGCTCGGGAACGTGTTCGTCGAGAAGCGCGAGTGGACGAGCGCCATCGCGCTCGCCATCCGCTCGTGGCTCAGGTCGGGAAAGAACCCGCGCAGCTGGTCGGGCACGAGCATGCCCTTGTAGACGATCGTGCGGCTGCTGAAGGACGCGATGTAGAGATCCGGGCCCGCGGCCAGCTCGCAGATGCGACGAATGACGTAGAGCTTGCGCTCGAACGCGTCCTGGTCACCTTCGAAGCCGGGGCCGGCCTCGACGATGAGCTGGCGCATGACCGGGCGGGTGCGGTTTGCGGTCTCGCCGACGTGGTCTGTGTCGACCGGGATGTCGCGCCAGCCCAGCACGCGCTGGCCCTCGATGCGGACGTTGAGCTCCAGCAGGTCCTCGAGCTTCGTGCGCCGCTTCGGATCGGTCGGCAAAAAGCAGACCGCGACGCCGTAGCGGCCGGGATCGGGAAGCTCGAAGTCGACGTTCGCGCGGAAGAACGCGTGCGGCATCTGCAGCAGCATCCCGGCGCCGTCGCCGGTGCGGGCATCGGCGCCCGTGGCGCCGCGGTGCTCGAGGTTCTCGACCGCCTGCAGGCCCTTCTCGACGACCTCGTGCACGGGCTTGTTGTTCAGCCGCGCGACGAGCGCTACGCCGCACGCATCGTGCTCGTAGCGCGGATGGTAGAGGCCGTCGGCCTTTGGCGGCGGGGTAATCATGCTCATGAAGTGCCTCCGAGGCTACGCACCGGCACTGAGGCGGAGCCACAAGGGTAGCATCGGTATGCCCCGGATTCAGGCACTGTTCACAGCGTGATCAGACCGGTCACCGTCATAGCCGCGGGCGGCACGATCGCGATGGCCGGCGCGCGCGCATTGCCGAAGCTCGATGCCGAGGCGCTGCTCGCCGAGGTGCCGGAGCTCGCGCGGATTCGCGACCTTCGATCGCGGTCCGTCACGTCGCGCCCGGGCGCACATCTCAGCTGCGCCGAGGTTTTACTCGTCGCGCGCGCCGCGCGCGAGGAATCCAGCGCCGGGAGAGGTGTCGTCATCACCCACGGGACGGACACGCTGGAGGAGACGGCGGTGCTCTGCGACGTGCTGCATGGGCGCGATGAGCCGGTCGTCCTGACGGGCGCGATCAAGCCTTCCAGCGCGGCCGGGGCCGACGGGCCGGGCAACCTCCTCGATGCCGTCGCGGCCGCCGGTGCGGCCGCGACCGCCGGACTCGGCGCGCTCGTCGCCTTTGCCGGCGAGCTGCACGCCGCGCGCGCCGTGCGCAAGGTCTCCTCCACCTCGCCCAGAGCATTCGGATCGCCGTCCAGCGGGCCGATCGGCTCCGTCGTCGAGGGCCGCACGCGCATCTTCGCGCGCCCGTCGCGACCCGATCCGCTGCCCGCGCCTGCGAACCTCGACGCCCGCGTGCCGATCGTCCCGACGTTTCTCGGCGATGACGGCACCGGGTTGCGCGCGGCTGTGCGCGACGGCGCCGATGCGATCGTCTTCGTCGCTCTCGGCGCGGGTCACGTCAACCCTGCGGTCCTCGCTGCACTGCGCAAGGCGGCCAGCGCCGTGCCCGTCGCGGTCACCGTGCGTCCCGAGCGCGGCACGCTCCTGCACGGGACGTACGGGTTCGGGGGCGCGGAGGGTGACCTGCGCGCATCCGGCGCGATGCCTGCCGCGTCGCTGTCGCCGCAGGCGGCGCGGATGATCCTGCTCGCGGGACTGGGTGCCGACAGCGTCACGCTGGGCGCGATCGCGGCCGCTCTGGACATCTGACGTTGCGGAGCTCGCAATCCAGGCTCAGTCCGCCTGCGAGACAAGGATCTCAAACCAGACCCGGCTGGAACCTTCAGCCACCCCCCAGCTGTCAGCGACCCGCTCCACCAGGTAGAGGCCGTGCCCGCCGATCTTGCCGGCCGCATGGGTCGGCAGCGGTTGCGTGAAACGCATGCCCTCGTCGCTGACGTCGCCGGTCACGCGCCGGCCGTCGAAGGCCACGCGCAAGTCGATGTCGCCCGCTCCGTACTGCACGGCGTTCGTCACAAGCTCGCTGATGACCAGCAGCGTGTCATCGAGCATTTCCTGCGCCAGCACGTCACTGAAGCGCGTCTTGACGGCGCGGCGAGCGGTACCGGCAGCGTCTGCCGTATGCGCCAGACGGACGGCGAAGCTCCCGTCGAGCTCTGCGTCGCCGCGCATGACCGGCCGTGACGCTTCTGCGGGAGGCATGGCTCCCCTTTCCAGTCGTGATGTGGCCGGTCCGACCACACCACTCCCATAGATGCGAGCGGGGTACCCGCTGATGCGGCGCTCCACGCGCCGGCCGTTGAAATTCGCCTCCGGCAGCGCTCCGAAGACGTCCGGCCAACGAGCGCCTCGTCTGGGGACCGAACGGCCCCGCATCATGCCCGGCGTCTATTCTCAGGGACGGAGGGAGGGATCCGCGAATGAAGAAATTCGGGACATCGGCACGAGAGTGAAACGCGATCACCACGGGCACCATGGCGACTGACGGTCCCAACGGGGCCAACGCCAAAATG
>DASVPU010000283.1:0-2420 GCA_036389475.1 Solirubrobacteraceae bacterium | reverse complement strand
GCCCTCAAGGAGGCGGCTCTGTGCGCCCGCCGCAAGATCCCATAGCCGCACCGACGCATCGTCGCTGGCGCTGGCGAGCAGGCGCCCGTCGGGGCTGAACACCACTGTGCGTACCCAGTCTGTGTGGCCCTTGAGGACACGTGCGCGCTACACCGCGACTGGACGCGTCTCCCGAGCCCGGGCGAGACCAGGCAGCCTGCGTCTCGATGGTTGTTTAATCCGGCGCTTTCCACAACCATCCAGGCGCCTCTCCCCCACGCGGCGCCTGACCTTTCGCCGTCCGGCACGTATGGTTTCTACAACCAAGATCGTCTGTTCGCGATCGCAGCGTCCCGCCGCGGCGGGGTTCGACGCGCGGGGCCCGCGTGAGGTCCTGGGGCCGCGGGCTTGAGCGGCTTGCTGCGGTGTCCGGGCGGCGCACTAGCGTTGATGGGCCATGCGTACACAATCGGGGAGGACTCGATGACCAAGCAAGAGCTCGCACAGAAGGTCGCCACCGATGCTGGCATCGCGGGCGCGCAGGCCAAAAGCGCCGTCGACGCCGCGTTTGACGCGATCGCCAGCGAGCTGGCCGACGGCCGCGACGTCGCGATCGCTGGGTTTGGCAAGTTCAGCGTCAGCGAGCGCTCGGCGCGCGACGGGCGTAACCCAGCGAACGGCGAGACGATCCAGATTGCCGCCAGTACCGTCGCGAAGTTCTCAGCTGCCACCGGGCTAAAAAAGCAGCTCAACAGCTGACCGGGCAACCCACCGCTCGCCTACGGGTGGCGGGGTCCTGGGCCGATGACGGGCCGCTGTCGCGCAGGACCGCGACGTGGCGCGAGCATCAGCCGGCCGGCGGCGGTGATCTTCCACGCGCGCGCCGAGCCGGCCGCGACCAGGACAAGACCGTGGGCCTGCAGCAGCCACAGCGCCTGCGTCACGAGATCGGGCCGCTCATGCCACGCCGCGGGGCACACAGCGGAGATCTGACCGGCGCTGACGGCCTGTCCGTCCTGCTCGCGCTGGGCGTCTCGCAGCGCGCCGAGCACGACTCGTTGCTTGGCAGTCACCGTCAGCGCAACCTAGCAATCGCCGTGCAGCGTGATCTGGGTACGCGCGCCGTCAGCGCCTTGAATGTCGATCCTGCGAACCGTGCTCGGCGACGATCCGTCAACGATGATCTTGTGGGGATGCTCGATGATGTGCTCGCGCCCGACGTGATCAGCACCCGCGGTGGTGACGCAGACGACCAGCACGTCATCTCGCTCAAAGTACGTGATGTGTGACAGCGGGTCTTTGTCGGCGACCAGCCGACTGTCGCGCTCGGCGCTGACGAACTGAACCGTCACCGCCTGCCCCGCTTGCTTCGTGGTCAGGACCTCAAGAAAACCAACGCCACTGATGACGAGCGGGTTGGGGCACCTGCTGGTTCATGGCTTGCGGCCTCCCCCACTCTCCAAGCGCCGATGACCTAGCCGCCAGGCTACCCGGCGCCGGCGAGCTCGCCGAGCGATCACGTCTCAGAAGCAAACGCTCAACAACACGCGCCCGGCCCGATGGCGCCTTCCGGCCCGTAGGTTCTTTCTCGCCACGTGCCGCGGTGCGTGCATCGGGAGCGGCGTTGACGCGAGTTCGCCCAGCGTCGGCAGCTGCTAGCTGTGGTGTGCGAACCGTCCGCGCGCCCGGTGCGATCGCACCGGGCGCGCGATCCGAAGGCGGCCGTGGTCCGCGGGAGGGAACACGCCGGCTTCGGTGGGATCGCGAGAAGGTTTCCCGGCTGGCTGAGCCCAAACACACTTGGCGCGCAGCGTGGTGTTGCTGTCGACGCGCCGACTCGGCGCACGGGCGTTGCACGCACAACCGGTTTCGGTGCTACCCCGGCTGAGTCCCCCCGCTTTGGCCGGGCCGTTTCCACACGATGAGCCCCATGCTTCATGGCCTCGTTCTCGTCGGATCCCTGTGGGAAAGATCGCATGTAGGAGGGGCCGTCCGGGTGGTTTCGGAGCATCTGGTTTCTCTGTCGAACCGAGGGCTGGAGGGACTTCTCCCAACCGCGATCGGGAGGGGCTAGCGAAACTCATTGGGCCAATGGTGGCGGGGGATTCTGTCGCGGATGCCCGTACCTCGGGAATCGGGACAGGCTATCCCAGCATTATCAGCCCTCGTCGTCCTGAGCCTTCGCCGAACGTTCAAGCTGATCGCCGTCCGCCAGATCGGCCGGCTCGGCCGGGGTATCAGGAATGTCGCTGCGCCGCCTGAGTGCCCATACAAGTGCGCCTCCACCTACCACAAGACCTGCGATCCCCACTGCGGGACGGTCGAGTACAAGCGAAACGATTGCGACCACCAGCACCAGGACTATCGCGGCAAACGCGTAGTGCTGGCCGCGCTTTTCGCCTGCGTGGAATAGGCGCATGGCGTCACGATCAGTGCGCGCA
>DASVPU010000282.1:0-6264 GCA_036389475.1 Solirubrobacteraceae bacterium | reverse complement strand
GCCTGGGCCACCGAAAAGCGAGTTTGCAGCACGACGTTCCGAAATTGGGATCTCCCCATGCGCCGGCAGATCTTCTCCGGCGTCCGACTCGCAAAGGACGTGACGTGATGGAGCCGATCCTCCAGGCCAGCGTCGAAGTGCGCTCCTACCTCGGGCCTGGCGACGAGGGCTCGCTCGCCGACGACGTCCTCGACGGGCTGACGCGGCCGCTGAAGGAGCTACCGCCCAAGCACCTCTACGACGCGCGCGGCTCGGAGCTGTTCGACGCGATCTGCGAGCTGCCCGAGTACTACCAGACACGTACCGAGCGGCTGATCCTCGCGTCGCGTGCCGACGACATCGTCTCGCGGACCGGCGCCGTGGAGCTCGTCGAGCTGGGCTCGGGATCGGCCACCAAGACGCGCGTGCTGCTCGACGCGATGTCTGCCGCGGGCACGTTGCAGCGCTACGTCCCGGTGGACGTGAGCGCGACAACGGTCCACGCCGTCGCCGAGCTGTTCGCCGAGGAATATCCCGGGCTCTCGGTGCACGGGGTCGTGGGCGACTTCGAGCGCCACCTACCGCACGTTCCGCCGCCGATCGGCCCGCGGCTCGTGCTCTTCCTCGGCGGGACGATCGGCAACTTCCCGCCCGGCAGCCGGCGGCGCTTCCTGCGCGGCGTGCGCAAGATCCTCGGCGCCGAGGGCCACCTCCTGCTCGGAACGGACCTGGTCAAGGACCCAAGCGTCATCGAGGCCGCCTACGACGACAGCGCCGGGGTCACCGCCGAGTTCAACCTCAACGTCCTGCATGTGATCAACCGCGAGCTCGGCGCGAACTTCGACGTCGGCGCGTTCGAGCACGTCGCGTTCTTCGACCGCGAGCGCGAGTGGATCGAGATGCGCCTGCGAGCGACCCACGCCCAGCACGTCCGCGTTGACGCGCTGGACCTCGAGGTCGACTTCACCGCACGCGAGGAGATGCGCACGGAGATCAGCGCGAAGTTCACGCGTGAGCGATTGGAAGGCGATCTCGCCGCGTCCGGACTCGAGCTGGCCGAGTTCCACATCGATCCCGACGAGCTGTTCGCCGTCTCACTCGCGCGCCGCCCATCCGGTTCCTCCGACGACCTGCCACCCGTCGAACGCGCACGGGCCCTCGGCAGCACCCGCTCGCGACCATCCACTCGACTCAGCGGTCCAGTAGTCGGATGACCGGCCGTCGGCTGGGTGACGCCGAACACGAACCACTCGCCGTTCTGCGTGCGTGACTCGACCTCGTAGCTGGAGGTCGAGGATCTGCTCGTACCACTCGGGTTGGTCAACCATCGCCGGAACCGCACTCGTACGACGCGCGCGGTCGGGGCTTTGTAGCGTTCCCGCCGATGCGGATCGCGGGAGCAGGCGCGCTCGTCGTAGGCGGCGCCTCCGGACTGGGCGAGGCGACGGTGCGCGCGCTGCACGAGCGGGGGGCCAACGTCGTCGTCGCCGACCTCGATGCGCGGCGCGGCGAGGAGCTCGTCGAGGAGCTCGGTGAGCGTGCTCGGTTCGCTGCCACCGACGTCACCGATGCGGCGCAGGTCGAGGCGGCGGCGGCCGTCGCGGCGGAGGCTGCCGGCGGCCTGCGCATCTCGATCCACTGCGCGGGCATCGGCTATGCCGAGCGCGTTGCTCGAGCACGCGGCCCGCACCGGCTCACAGCCTGGGAGAAGGTCATCGCCGTCAACCTGACGGGGACGTTCAACGCGCTGCGCCTGGCGAGCGCCGCGATGCTGACAAACGAGCCCGACGAGGACGGCGAGCGCGGCGTCTGCGTCAACACCGCCTCGATCGCCGCCTACGAGGGCCAGGCGGGGCAGATCGCATATGCGGCGTCCAAGGGCGGCGTCGTCGCGATGACACTGCCGGCTGCGCGCGACCTCGCCGGTTCGGGGATTCGCGTCTGCGCGATCGCCCCGGGGCTCTTCGACACGCCGTTGCTGGCGAGCCTGCCCGCCGAGGCGCGCAAGCAGATCACGGCCGCGATCGCGTTCCCGCCCCGTCTCGGCCACCCGGCCGAGTTCGCCGCGCTCGTCTGCCACATCGTCGAGAACGCGATGCTCAACGGCGAGGTCATCCGGCTGGACGCGGCTCTGCGGCTGGACGGCGCGTTGCGGAGTGCTCCGTCCTGAGCTGCGCTGCGTGCGCCCCGCACTGGTCGCCGCGCTGCAGCAGGCGACGGCTACGCCGGGCCGGGTCGCAACGCACTGCCGACGCTGCGGGCGGGCCGGCTGGCCCGGCGTGCTCGACCTTTCAAGCTCGGCAACCTCGCCGACACGGGCGCAGCTCGGGCCGTCAGGCGCATGATGCGCCGGCTGGGAGATCGACTCGCACACGCTGGCCCATCCCGATCTCACGACACTCCCGGCGGCCCGACTGCGCCACGAACTCGTGGGCTCGCATCAGGCGGTTGTTCGGTGCTCCCCGGCGATGTTCTTCTGCGACCCGTCCGGTCGCTATGACCCGCCCGTGATCGCCGCCGTCCGCGACATCGGTGAATCGGTCCCCGCGGGAGGCAGGACGGCAGTGCCGCGCAGCGGCCGAGCGACCATCTAGGATCGCCACCACGTGGGGAATGGGGATGTCGTCCCCCCACGTCCTACATCTCGACATGGAGGCGGGGAGCGCGGCCATCGGGACGCGCACGAACCCTCCGGGGAGGCGATCACGTGCACCGATTCACCCGCTCACTGAAGACGACCCTCGTCGCCGCAGCCGGCGTCGTCACGGCGCTCGCCGTCGTCGGCCTGA
Source organism: Solirubrobacteraceae bacterium (assembly GCA_036389475.1). Classification (GTDB taxonomy): domain Bacteria; phylum Actinomycetota; class Thermoleophilia; order Solirubrobacterales; family Solirubrobacteraceae; genus CADCVQ01. The sequence continues at coordinate 3,496 of DASVPU010000282.1, read as the reverse complement.
CGCAAGCCTCGGCCGGCGGCGGACACGGCGCCAGCACCACCACGACGAAGACGCTGACGACCAAGACGACCACCACGCCGACGACCACCACGCCGACGACGACGACACCCACGAAGACGGCGACCACGCCGGCGAAGCCGGTGCCGAAGGCGACGACGACGAAGGTCACATGCAAGGCCGTCCTGATTGCCGCCGTCCCGCCGATCGACAAGGCCGAGAACTTCGGGACGTTGAAGTGCTCGTCCCCGCTGGGCAAGGGCGTGCAGCACGACTCCCTCAAGATCACGCGCACCTCGCCCACCGCCGGCTCCTTCGCCGGCTCGTTCAAGCTGTTCTTCGACACCGGGACGCTGCGCGGCCCGCTGAAGCTGACGTTCACCGTCAGCGGCGGCAAGGCCACGTACGACGGCACGATGAAGGTCTCCTCCGGCACGGGAGCCTACGCCGGCGCGAAGGGCACCGGCACGATCACCGGCGAGAGCGACGACCTCGTCCACACACCGGTCACCGAAAAGCTCACGCTCACCCTGCGGCCGTCCAAGAAGTGACGCGCGCGGCCGGGGCGCCCGCAGCGGGCGCCCCGGCCAACCGGGCCGATCAGCTCAGGCGCTCGACGAGCATCGCCTGGCCCATCCCGCCGGCGACGCACATCGACTCGATGCCGTAGCGGCCGTCGCGGGCATCGAGGCCGTTGAGCAGCGTCGTCATGATCCGCGCGCCGGTCATCCCGAACGGATGGCCGAGCGCGATCGCGCCACCAAACGGGTTGAGCTTCTCGGCGTCGATGCCCAGCTCGTCCATGCAGGGCACGATCTGCGCCGCGAACGCCTCGTTGATCTCGACGATGTCGATGTCCTCGATCTTCATGCCCGTCTGCGCGAGCAGCGCCTGGATCGCCGGGATCGGGCCGAGGCCCATGACCTCCGGACGGACCGCGGCAACCGTAGAGGCGATGATCCGCGCGCGCGGATTGAGCCCGAGCGTCGCCGCCTTCTCCTCGGACATGACGAGCACCGCGGCGGCGCCGTCGTTGAGCGGGCAGGCGTTGCCGGCGGTGACGGTCCCGTTGACCGGATCGAAGACCGGGTTGAGCGCCGCGAGCTTCTCGATCGTCGTGTTCGGGCGCGGACCGTCGTCCTTTGTGAGCTCCCCGGCGCCGTCTGGCAGCGTGACAGCGACGATCTCGCGATCGAAGTGGCCGCTGGCCTGAGCCGCGACGGCACGCGTTTGCGACACGAGCGCCCACTCGTCCTGCTGGGTTCGCGTGACGTCGCAGCGCGCCGCGACGTTCTCGGCCGTCAACCCCATCGGAATGTAGACGTCGTAGGCCGAACCCTCCGAGCCGTCGAGCTGCGGATGCTTGGCCTCATCCGGGATCGCGGCGCCCAAGCCCGCCCGCGAAACGGCCTCGACGCCGGCAGCGATGTACTGGTCGCCCTCTCCGGCCCTGATCGCGTGAAAGGCCATGCGCAGCGTCTGCAGCGACGAAGCGCAGAACCGGTTGACGGTGCAGGCCGGAACGTGATGATCGATCCCGGCCACGAGCGAGGCATTGCGGCCGATGTTGTAGGCCTGCTCGCCGACGGACGACGCGGCGCCCATCATGATGTCGTTGGTCTGCGCGAAGTCGACGTCGGGGTTGCGCGCGACGAGCGCGCGTAGCGGCGTGGCGGCCAGCTCGTCGGCTCTGACTCCTATCAGCGAGCCCTTGAACGCGCGGCCGATCGGGGTGCGGACCGCGTCGACGATCACAGCATCAGGCATTGGGGGTGCTCCTTGTCGGTTGTGCCTCCGGCGGTCGCACTCCACGGAAGCGTGTTTCACACCGGCGTCGCACTCGCCGGGCCTCCGAGCATTGTTTCATAGGACCGACTCCGGCCGATGCACCCCGGTTGCGCCAACGGTTCTCGGGGAACCCGCTCGTCGTCCACCATATTTCCACCGTAATCGAGAGCTTGAATCGCCTGTCGAACTCGTCGCGAGGTATAGTTCGTCGGGCACAGCGGGACGGAACCGAACACCTTCGTCGCGTCGCCGGCTAGCTGCGCGATCTCATCGATCACCAAACCGTTCTGACGTGGTCGCCGTGCGTGATCTCTTCGACCCGCAAGAATATGGCCTCAGGTGGAACGCCTGATTACGTCCTGCGACCGCGACGAATCAGACTGGCGCGACTTGCTTGCGCAAGCGGGGCCGCGGCTCGTGCCGTTCGGCGAGCTCGAGCTCAAACCAGACGTGGGGCGCCTGCTCGTGAATCCCCCAGCGGCTGGATATGTGCTCGACGAGGTCCAGACCCCAGCCGCTGAGCTGCTCGAAGTGCGCCGAGTTCAGATCACGCTCAACCCCGTCGCCCTCGTCGCTGACCTCTACGAGCAGGCGCTTTTCGTCCAGTGAGGCGCGCAGCGTGATGTGCCGCCGGCAGTGCAGCAGCGCGTTGTTGGCCAGCTCGCTGACCAACAGCTCGGCGTCCGTCAGCAGGTAGGAGGCAACGCGATCAGCGATGAAGGTCTTCAACACCCAGCGCGCGAGGAAGGGCGCGAAGTTCGCGCGGGGCAGCTCAACCTCAAGATCGACCTTCTCAGGCACGACGCCCGCCTCCTCGTTGGACGAGCGCAGCTACCCCACGAGCTGCGCCCTGCAAACGTTACCTGCCAGCGGCCCTCGGGGACAAGGGGCTTCGTAGCACTTTATGCGGCGCGAATGCCGCTGAACTGCCAGTGGCCTACGAGGTCGCGGTAGAGCGCGGATTGTCCGAGGAGCTCGGCATGGGTTCCATGGAGTACCTGCGTGCCGTCGAGTACGAGGATTCGCTGGGCGCGGATCGCCGAGCTGATGCGGTGCGCGATGACGATGAAGGTTCCGGGTCGCTGTGCGAACGCCTCCTCGACGGTCGCTTCGGCGGCGGGATCGAGGTGACAGCTGGCCTCGTCGAGGATGATCAGCCATGCCGGTGAGACGTAGGCTCGCACGAGGGTGATCAGTTGCCGTTCGCCTGCCGAGAGCGTCGCGGGGTCCAGTTCGGCGTCGTAGCCGCCCAACCGGTCGACGAGCGCCTGCATGCCGAGCCGCTGGACGGCGCGGTCGATGTCCGCCGGCCGGGCGTCGTGGTGAAGGTAGGCAAGGTTTTCGTAGAGTGAGCCAGCGAATACGTAGGCTTCTTGTGGGATGAGGACGCGGTGCTGCGCGAGCATCGCCGGATCGAGTTCGCGCAGCGCCAGTCCCCCGAGCCGTACTTCGCCGGACTGTGGTTGCAGCATTCCGGCGATGACGTTGGCGAGCGTCGACTTGCCGACGCCGCTGGGTCCGACGATCGCGAGATGCTCGCCATGTGGAACATCAAGGTTCAGATCGTCGATCACGGGTTGCGCGAATGCACCGTAGGCGAACGTGACGCCGCTCAGTCGCACGCCGTGATGTGGCGGCCATCGCCATGCACGTTCGGCCTCCTGCGAGTCTGTGACCGGCGCTGATGTCTCGATGATTCGTCGCAGGGTCA
>DASVPU010000281.1:0-9913 GCA_036389475.1 Solirubrobacteraceae bacterium | reverse complement strand
CCGCGTAGCGAATCGTCAGGTACTTGTCGGGCGTGACCTTCAGGCCCTCGATCTCGTCGCCTGCCGCCAAGCCCACGCCGCTCACTCTCCCCGCACGATGTTCGACCACGTGCCGACGCAGACGGTCTCGCCGCGCTGGTTGGTGGAGATCGATTCCATGACGTAGAACCTGTTTGAGCCGCGCTCCGTGATGTCCCTGACGCGCACGGTCGTCGAGATCTCGTCGCCCGCGACGACGAGCGGGCCCCATTCGAACTGCTGCGCGCCGTGGAGCATGCGGGCGAAGTTGATTCCGAGGTCGGGGTCGAAGAGCACCGGCCACATCGCTGCGAGGCCGTAGACGACGGCGAACATCGGGGGGGCGACGACATCCTCATAGCCCGCGTCGCGGGCCGCTTGGACATCGACGTAGAGCGGGTTCGATTCGCCGACCGCGACCGCGTACTCGCGAACCTTCTCGCGCCCGACCGCGTACGTGCAGGGCGGGTAGGTCTTGCCGACGTGGTCGGTGACGCTGGCCATCGGGCCGAGTTCTAGCAGGCGCGTGGCGGGTGCCGTGAGCGACGCGCAAGGCCGCGGCGCGTTCGATCGCAGCTGCTGGCGCCGCCTTTAGATGATGCTCGGGACCGTGCCGCCATCGACCGACCAGGCGGCGCCGGTCACCGTACTCGCGCGCTGCGAGCACAGAAAGACGATCACTGCCGCGATCTCCTCGGGCTCGGCGAAGCGCCCGAGCGGGATCTTCTCGGCCTGGGCCTTGATCGCCTCCTCGCGCGAGATGCCGCGCGCCTTCGCCGCCTGCTCGGCCATGCCGCCGGCGTCGAGCCACAGCGAGGAGGAGACGGCGCCCGGAGCGACGGCGTTGACGAGTACGCCGTCCGCCGCGAAGCGGTCGGCGAACACGCGCGAGAGGGAGAGCTGGGCGGCCTTCGTGACGGCGTAGGCCGGGTTCGTCAGGGACGGGCGCTTGCCGGCCGACGAGCAGACGTTGACGATCCGTCCCCAGCCCGCCTGCGCCATCTGTGGTGCAGCCGCGCGCATGAGCCGCATCGGGCCCATCACGTGCAGCTCCCACTGGCGCTGCCAGTCCTCGTCGGTGAGCTCCTCCAGCGGGCGGACGAAGCTCGTGCCGGCGTTGTTGACCAGCACGTCGACCGAACCGAACAGCTCGGCGCACGTCGCGACGATGCGCTCGTCGTCGGCAGGCTTCGTGACGTCCGCGGCGAGGAACTCACCGCCGCAGTCCGCGCTGGCGCGCTCCAGCTCGTCCGCGTCGCGGGCGACGAACAGCACGCGGGCGTGCTCCGCGCAGAGCATCTGAGCGGTCGCCAGGCCGATGCCCCGCGTGGCGCCCGTGACGATGCAGGCCTTGCCGTCGAGCCCGAGTTCCATCGTCGTCACCCCCCTCGTCGTTCTCGCGATCCCGGCGGGACGCACCCTGATTGTGCCCCGTTTGATCGTTCGGCGTGCTCGGTGAGGTGGTTGCGAAAGCGGTCGATGTCCGCGCGTCGCGCCTGCAGCGGATGCAGGCTCACCCTTTTGAGGCAGCGCAGGTAGATCGCCAGACCGGTGGCGTAGGAGCTGCGCGTGCGCGACGAGATCAGCGAGTCCAAAAAGTCGCCGGCCAGGCAGACGACGTGCTCGTCGGGCGTCTCGCGGCGGGGGTCAAGCGCTGCCGGCATCGCGGGGGTGCTTCGCCGCGTCCCCACGCGCTCCTTTCCACAGAACGGGCATTATGGCGGAAACAGAAGGGCCCGAAACGGGTGTTGGTGTCGCCCGGCCAGATCACGGAGCGGTGCGATAGTTCGGCCACGATGCGGGCGACCTTCGAGTTCGCGCGGGGGGACCTGGAAAGTAGGCGACATCGGGTGCGGAACCGGGCTGAGGACTCGCGAGGCGCTCTTCATGATCTGTTCGGCGTGTTCGCGGGATACCTTCTGTTCGTGCTCGTTCATGTCGTGGCCGACTACGGTCCGGCGGGCGACCTGGCTTTCGCCGAGGTGACCCAGCGCTTGGCCGCTGCGCTGCCGGGCGCAACGGTCCTCGCGACTCCCGTTGGCCCGTTTGACACGTTGGCGGCGGGATTCGTGGTCGCGCAGCTCGCACTCACCGAGGGACCAGCGGAGCGGGTGGTGTTTCACAACGTCGCGCCACGCCGCGACGAGGCCAACCCACGTCGCGCCAACGAAGGAGAGCGGTTCACCGCAGCCGAGACGCCGAACGGCACGCTCGTCGTCGGACCGAACAGCGGGCACTCGCTGGCGTTCTTGCATGACCAAGCAACGCTGTTCTACCTCGACGTGCCGTCCGCCGGCTCACAGTTTCGCTCGCGAGACTTCCTTCCCGCGGCGGTCGGTCGGCTGGTCGCCGGCGACCGCGGCGACATTGGCGAGGCCATTTCCTCCGAGCTCGTGCCACGCGTTCCGGTCGGCGTGGTTGCCTACACCGATGGCTATGGCAACCTCAAGACGACGCTCGACGAGGCGCCGGCGACGAACGGAGAGCGGGTCCTCGTCCGAGTCGGCGAGGCGTCGGCAACCGCGATCGTCTCGGACGGCAGCTTCTCGGTGGCCGAGGGTGAGATCGCGCTGGCTCCGGGCTCCTCGGGATGGCCGCTGGGCGATGGCGGCGAGCGGCGCTTTCTCGAGCTGTTTTGCGCGGGGGAAGCGCGTCCGCGCGGCTCGGCCAGCCCACGTCCGGCACGCCGGTCGTCGTCAGCCGGACATCCGGTTCCGAGTGACGACCGTGGATGGCTCTGCTGGGACTTCTGCGTCAGGCGAGTGACGTCCGGGCGATCACCACGCGCGGTTGTCGGGTACGACTCGTCGCGGCGCAGCCGCCGTTCGAGGACCTCGATGCGAGCCAGCAGCTCGCACGCCACGACGGCGCCGGCGTAGCCTACGCCGAGGTCGCGCCGCAGCTGCGCCGCTCGGGCGATGACACGCTGCGCGGCGGGAACGAGGCGACGGCGGGAACGTCAACGACGTGCTCGAGGGCGGCTTCGGCGACGACACGCTCCTTGGGGGTAGGGGCATCGACGACCTGGACGGCGGCCCCGAGAACGACAAACTCGACGGCGGAGACGATCGTGACAGGCTCGATGGTGGCCTCGGCACTGACACCATCGACGGCGGCGTCGCCAGCTCGAACGGCTTTTTCACCGGCGACACCGTGGTCTACGACCGCGTGAACCCGGTGCAGGTCGACCTGCACCGCACCGACGGGTCCCAAGACGCGACCGGGGAGAACGACAAGATCGTGCGCGTCGAGAACGCCCAGGGAGGCCACGGCGACGACAAGCTCACCGGCAATGCCGAGAACAACATCCTCGTCGGCGATCGCGCAGATGACGTGCTCAAGGGCGAGGCCGGACGCGACGCACTCCACGGCCTGGAGAACGAGGACGACCTGATCCCCTCCCCCCAGGTCGGGTTCTTCGGTATCCCAGTGAGCGACGGTCCGCTTCTCGGCGTTAGGGTCTGAGGTCCTCGAGGATCTCGTCAAGGGCACGCCGCGTAGCCAGTGTATAGGGGTGCTTTTCTCCTAGTACTCGCCGGCAGGTCGCCAGCGCCTGTGTGTGAAGGGTCTGCGCGCCCGCCAGCTCGTTCTGTGCGCGCAGCGTGGCGGCGAGGTTGTTCATCAAGCCCAGCGTGTTGGGGTGCTCGTCGCCGAGCACTCGCCGGCAGGCGGCGAGGGCCTGCTCGTGAAGGTCGCGCGCAGCCGTTAGGTCGCCGCGCGCGCGCAGTGTCACGGCGAGATTGCTCATCGTGCCCAGCGTGTTGGGGTGCTCGTCGCCGAGGACGCGCCGGCAGGCGGTGAGGGCCTGCTCGTGAAGATCGCATGCGGCCGCAAGGTCGCCGTTGGCGCGTAGCGTTGCCGCAAGGTTGTTCATCGAGCCCAGCGTGTCGGGGTGCTCATCGCCGAGGACGCGCCGGCGCGCGTCCAGCACATTTCTATGGAGGGTCAGCGCGCTCGCCACGTCACCGTGCTCGCGCAGCGTCGCGGCGAGGTTGTTGAGCAAGGTCAGCGTGTTGGGGTGCTCGTCGCCGAGTCGTCTGCGGCAGGTGCTCAACGCGCGCTCATACAGGGCTCGTGCGCCCGCGGAGTCGCCCTGCGCCCATAGCGTTTCGGCGAGGTTGTTCATCGCACCCAACGTGTCGGGGTGCTCGTCTCCCAAGCGGCGTCGGAAGGTGTCCAGCGCGTGCTCTTCCAAGCGGCGCGCAGAGCGGTAGTCGCCACGGTAGAAGTCATGCAATGCCACCTGCAGCAAAAGCGCGGCGTCGTGCTCGTCGCGCAGCGCAGCGGCGAGTGTTCGAGCGTGCGTCAGCATTGTCCCCGGCGCTGAGACCCCACTGGCGGCTGCGGCGCGCAGCCGACGCGTCAGCGCGCTGGTAGCGGCGTCGGCGATCGCGGCGCCGCGCGCTGGCCTGCGGTCCAGCAGACGGATCGTGCGCGAGATCAGCGTGTGGACGTGAAGCTCGCCATCAGCGGTCCTCTCGGCCAATGAGCGCGTCGTGGCGTCGTGCATCGCGCCGACAGCGCGCCTGCGCGCACCATCGTCGTCAAGCTCGTCGATGCGGGCGAAGACGTCGATGACGAGATCGGGCGCGATCGGGTCGACGGCCAGCCGCGAGGCCAGGCGCAAAAAGTCCAGCCCGGGCTCGTCGAGCTCGCTGATGCTGCGTGCCAGCGTCGTCGTGATGCTCGCCTCGTGTCCGCCGGGCAGCTCGGCGGCGAAGCGGGTGGCGAGCTCGAGCTCGTTCGTGTTGGTGTCCGCGAGCGCGGCGCGGTAGGCCGCGTAGGAGCGCGCGCCCCGCTCGGCATGCAGCGCGGCGCCCGCAACGTCAAGCGCCAGCGCGTGGCGGCCGAGATCCTCAACCAGCCCGCGCGCGGCCTGCTCCTCCTCAGCGCCGACGGGTGGGCGATGGGCGACCAGCAACTCAAAGCCCTCCTGTGAACTGAGCAGGCCTACGTCGATCTGCGCGCCGATCGCGTCGTAGTGATGGCTGCGGGTCGTCAGCAGCGTGCGCCCCAAGCCTCCGGGCGCAAGCCAGCGCTCAAGCTCGCCATGGCTCAGCTCACCCGGGAGATCGTCGACGACCTACAAAAACGGCTCGCCGCGCGCGTCAAGCTCTCGGCCCAGCGCCCCAGAAACCTGCTCGGGGGCAAGCCCAACCGTGTCGATCTCCAGATCGGTCGCAAATCCGAGCAGCTGGGTGTCGCGCTGAGCATCACGTGCCTGGCTGTTCAGCGTTTGGGCGCTGTCATCGTGGCCGTGCGCGGCAAGCCAGAAGATTCCGCCCCGATACGCCCCGGCGAAGCGCAGCGCGTACTCCTGGGCGAGCAGCGACTTGCCGATGCCGCCCATCCCCGTCACCTTCAGCGCCGGATCACCGCGCGCCCCGCTGATCAAGGCGACGTCGCGCGCCATCAATGCCGAATGCACGTCCCACATGTCGCGCACGCGTCCGACGAAGTGCGCCGCGCCGACCGGCCGGCGGCCAAACCACGACGGCTCGACGCCGACTCCAAGCTCACCCAACTCCCCGGCGATTGACTCGACATGCCCGGCGATGCGCCCCCGCAAGCTCGTCATACGCCTCACGGTCGCCCTCCGAGGGAGCGGCCGCAAACAGCGCGTCGCGCAGCTGCAGCGGCTGCACATGCCCGACGTCCTGCTCGGGATTGACGACCAGTACCCGGCGGCGCGGATCGCCCTCACGCTGCGCGGCCACAAACGCTGCCGTCAGCTCCCACTGACACGCCCGCCGAGCCGGATAGGCCCGCGAATACAACGCCACCAGCACGCGGCTACGCCCAAGGCCGTTCTCGATCCCCGCGCTGATCGATGCGAACGTCTCAAGCTCGCGATCGTCTAACCACACCAAAAGCCCCCGCGCGAGCAGCGCATCACCCAACACGAGCACCCGCTCACGATCGACATGCGCGTAGCTGACAAACACATCAAAGGCCACCACCCCGGCATCCTCCCAACCACCACCAACGACTGTGTGCGAACCATCCACAACCAGATACCCCGACAATCAGCCCACTGCCCGAGGCGCCACGTCCGCGCGTCCAACGGACTGCCGCGCAGCCCGGAGACGCTGGCGCTTCGACGACACGGTCCGGTTATGGGATCTGGCGACTCGGCACGGAGCTCGCGCGCCTCAGCGGCCACAGCGCCGACCGTCCTTGCGTCGCGTTCAGCGCCGACGATAAGACGCTCGCCAGCGCCGACCGCGACCCGACGGTGCGGCTATGGGATCTGGCGACACGCAAACAGCAGGGCCGCCTCAACGGCCACACTGACTGGGTCACGACGGTCGCGTTGAGCCCGACGACAAGATGCTCGCCGGCGCCGGCCTCGACGGGACGGCGCGGTTGTGGGATCTGGCGACACGCACAGCTCGGCCCCCTCAACGGCCACACTGACTGAGTCACGACCGTCGGTTCAGCCGCGACAGCATGACCGGGGGGACTGTTAGTTGGGCGAATCGGCGGACTGCGTTAGTCGAAGTTCGCTGAACGGGGGGTCGCAGCTCACGCGGGTTGGTGGACGCAACGCGCCGCGCCTGCGCGCCGATGACGAGGACGAAGGCGACGAAGACGGGCGAGGCGCGGCCGGTTGACGTCAGGCGGCGTGAGTTGCGCGCAGTGGCCGTAGTGTCCGGCGGGCCGGGTGGTATCGAAGCTGATCGCAGCCAGCGCGTTGATGTGCTCAAACAGCACTGGCGTGAGGCCGGGCGCGCTCGTCGCCAGCGGGCTCGGTCGCGAGATCGTCGAGGGCGTGCTGGGTGTAGATCGTGTTCCAGTAGATGATCGCGTTGGGGACGAGGTGCAGGCGTTGCGCTTGGGTGGATTGACGCTCGAGGGTGTGCAGGCGCACGGTGCCGTGGTTGCCGTGAAAGATGCGGTCGTGCAGGGCGTGCAGGCTCTCGCCCTTGTTCTGCTGATCATTGAGGTAAATCCCGAGATACCGATTCGCCATGGCCTCACGGGATACCCGCTCGCCGCGATCACGATCATGGCGCCCTGGGGCCCCAGGTGGGTCAACCGAGCGGCACACATCCCCTATCGCCCTGACAGCGGAGTATCTGGAGAGGGGCGAAGAGGGCGCGGTGCGTCCAGACGAGCGCCGATCGGCAGAAGAGCTTCTCGACGAGATCTGCTTCGTCAGCGCCGAGTTGGTCGGGCTGAGCGCACGTTCGCGTCACCGCGATCGCGGTGACCGACCGGCCCCACGCTCAGGATCACCACGATCCTCAAAGGCGGTGCCTCGACACCCCCTCACGGCGTGGACTACGTGATCGGTGCTCCCGCGGGGCGCATCCACGGCGACCAGACGGTCCCGTACGACCTTGATAGCACGCCCGAAGCATCAGCCGCGCGCCGGCGCGCGGCATGTATTCCTGAGGCCCACGAGCAGGTAGCCGAGCAGGATGTGCGGCACAAATCACGAGCCGCAGACTGGAAGGTCACGACACGATCGAGGTTGCTGACATCGCCAGGCGTTGCTTATCGTCTACCTCGGCGAGCACTCCATCGCCGATGTCGTCCACGGCCTGCTGATCGCAGAGGCCGTGCGCCGCTGCGACCGTTCGCGGCGCCGCTCGCGGCGAGCAGTGGCACGCGCCGTCGAGTAGCTCTGCTGGATGGCCGGGTCGCCCGAACGGGTAATCGCCGGGCAGACCACGATCCACCTTGGAGGCAGACATGGCAGAGCTGACACCGCTCGACGAGAAGCTCGGAGAGGTCCTCGGCTTGGCGCAGGCCGCGCAGGAGGCGACGTCGAAGGTCGCCGGCATGGAGGGCGCCGACGAGTTTCGCTCGCGGCTGGAGCAGATGAGCCAGGAGGCGGCCGAGACCGAGCGGCGCGTCGACGAGCTCGTCGACTCGCTCGAGGGCAAGAAGACGGCGATCCGCGAGAAGGCCGCCGAGACCAAGAGCGAGGCCAAGGAGATGATGAAAACCTACCTCGCCGGCGAGGACGAGGCGCTCGACGGCTTTGAGTTCCTGACGATGGCCGAGGCCGGTGAGCTGGGGCACTGGGAGATCGTTCAGAAGATGGGCGAGACGCTCGGCGACCAGCAGGTCAGCACGCTCGCTCACTGGGCCGTCGGGGTCCAGCGCAAGCACGTCGACGGCGTTCGCCAGAGCAGCCTCGAGCTCGCGGCGGCCGAGGTCAGCGGCTAGCTGTCGGGACTGCGGACATAGTGGACGCGAGTGATGAGCTCGGCCATTGGGCGGCGCTGTGCTCGGTACCGCCCGTGAGGTTCGACTAACGCGGGTCGCCGATCTCGCCCAGTTAGACAGTGGACCCCAGGAAGGCGCGCTGGTCCTCATGTGCGCTGGCGATCAGCAGTGTGTATGGCTGCATGTCGGTCCTCCACTGTGTCGGTTGCCGGGGGCCTGGTCGGGATCACCCCGTGCCCGGAAGGTGAGAGCGAGAACGACGCCGGTTGCAGGCCCGTCACCCCCGCAGGGGGCTTGAGGGCAGCCCGTCAGGGCCGCGCGCAGCGAGCCGCGGTAGCGGTAGCCCTTGACGGGCCAAGAACGGCGTTCACGATGGAGCGACTTCCGGGGAGGGACTTTTGCGACGGCGAAACCGGCGCCGTACCTCGGGCTGGTGGCCGCGACGCGACAGGGGTGCACTGAGCGTAAGCTGCATCCACTGCAGGCTGCGCAGAGCTTGGCCTGCAGCGCGCCGCCGCCCTGCAACGCGATCGCCGCCGCTCGATCGGGCAGACCGGCGAGCGCGCTGGCGAGCAGCTGGGCCTGACGCCCAGCGCGCGGGCTGTGTGTGCAATGTTCAGATCCGGGCGTGCGACCAGCTCGTTACGTCGTCGTGGCGCACCCGGCTGACTCGGTTCCTGACCCTGCAAGCCGTTGCCCCCACGACTCAACCCCGTTAGAGTCGCGGATCGTTGTGAGCAGGACAGTCACCGCTGAGCCTCTGGTAGGGCGTGAGGTCGCCTTGCTTCGGGTGGGGACATATCTGAATGCAAGCGAGGTAGGGAGGACACGCTGATGAACATCACCACCGTGACGAATGACGCACCGTTTCCGGTCAACGCTACTTTTGAGAGCAACGGCGGTCCGCTGCTGATCCAGTTCGCCGCCTCGGGCTGGAGCAGTAAAGCCGGGACGATCATCAGCGCGGAGCTGCAGGTGGACGGAGCTACCGTAGTGACCACCAAGGTTTGCACCAACGAGGCTACCTCGCACAAGACGATGGTGCCGGTGGCCGTCAAGACCTGCTCGATACGCGCTGGCAACCACACCGTCACGGTCAAGCCAGGTGCCGATACGAACCTTGATCAGAACGACTTCTTCACGATCACGGTCTGGGAGTTTCAGCTGAGCTAGTTCTACCGGTCCGAGGACGCGTCGCCCTCGGTCCCGCTGGGACCGTGGCGAGTGCGAACAAGTTCCATCGAGACGAGGAGAACCGCCATGAGGACCGTGGAGCAGGAGCAGGTCGCTCACGCGGAACTCCCGCTGCCGCCCAGCGTGCAGGCCGCGCTGGGAGAGCTTGTCAATGCTGCAAAGGACGGGCTGCTGGCGTTGAGCGTCGGTGTCGGCCTGGGCGTGTTGAGCACGCTGATGGAGGAAGAGGTCTGCGAGGTCGTCGGGCCGATAGGCCGTCAGGACCCCGATCGCACGGCGGTCCGTCACGGCCGCACCGGCGGCGAGGTCACGCTCGGCGTCCGGCGCGTCGCCGTACCGCGGCCACGGGTGCGCTCGGTCGACCGTGACGAGATCGAGCTTGCGACCTATTCACCCTTCGCCGATCGCGACCCGCTCCAGGGTCGTGCTGGAGCAGATGCTCGCTGGCGTCAGTACCCGGCGCTTTGAACGCAGCCGTGAGCCGGTCGGCGAGGACGTCCATGAGGCGGAGCGTTCGGCGAGC
>DASVPU010000280.1:0-11034 GCA_036389475.1 Solirubrobacteraceae bacterium | reverse complement strand
CCGGCCGCCGACGCCCGCGTCCCGCCGCTCGCCTGCCCGCCCGCGGCGGCGCTGACGAAGTAGCCGATGTCGACTCGCACCGCCCGCTCTCCCGCCTCACGCAGCGCGAGCGCGCCGGCGAGGTTACCCGGGACGTAGTCGTAGCCGAACGCCGTCAGCAGCCCGCTGCCAACGGTCGTCGCATCGCGTCCGTAACGCTTGAAGACCGTCCTGACGAACGGCGGCTCCCCGGTGCAGTCGATGTAGTGCGCGCCGGCGTCGATCGCGGCCTGCAGCGCCGCCTTCCCCCAGCGGGCGAACGGCCCGACGGTCGAGACGAGCACGTCGCCGCGCTCGACGAGCGCGGCGACGCTCGCCGGTTGCGCGACGTCGGCGACCGCCGTCTCCAGCTCACCGAGCTCGGCGCCAAGCGTCTCGACGCGCTCGCGCGAGCGCGCCGCGAGCACGGGGCGCGCGCCGCGCTGCACCAGCGCGCGGGCGGTCAGCTCGCCCGTGTACCCGGTGGCTCCGAACAGCACGATGCGGCCGGCCATGCCCAGCACGCTACCGCCTGCGCTCCCGGCTTCGCGCGCGCGCAGATCGCAGCGCTCGCCATCGAACCGTCTACCACCTCACGCGCCCGGCATCCGCCCTGACCTGCCCCCGCATGCGCGCGGGTTAGGAATCAACCATCTAGGGTGGGGCCGATGGACGAACGGGTTTTGGCTGAGCGGCTGATCACCTACGACACGTCCACCAGCGACGGCCTGCGCGCCGCGGTCGGCTTTGTGAAGGGATGGCTCGAAGCCCGCGACATCCCGGTCACGGGCCGAGAGTTCGGCGGTCTGCCCGTGGTGCTCGCCGACATCGGTCCCAGCGAAGGGCCCTGCGTGATCCTTCACGGCCACGTCGACGTCGTTCCCGCGCACGACGAGCAATTCGTGCCCCGCGTCGAGGGCGACCGGCTGATCGGCCGCGGCGCCTACGACATGAAGGGCGCGCTCGCGGCGATGATGTGCGCCGTCCGCGACATCGCCGACAACGGCCAGGTCCGCGTGCGCTTCGTCTGCGTTCCCGACGAGGAGTCTGACGATCTTGCCAGCCGCTGCACCCAAGCCCTCGTGCACGAGGGCCTGCGGGCCGAGTTCGCGATCACGGGCGAGCCGACGGACCTGCACATCGGCGTCCAGGCGAAGGGGGTTCTGGCGGTCCGCGTCGAAGTCAGCGGCATCGCCGCGCATGGCTCGACGCCGTGGCTCGGCGACAACGCCATCCTCAAGGCCTACGACGTGTTCCGTCGCATCGAGACCCTAGGCTTCAGCCGCCAATCGTCGGAGCTCTTCGACCGCCCGTCGATCAACATCGCGCGCATCGTCGGCGGAGACGCCTTCAACAAGGTTCCAGACCGCTGCACCATGGACGTCGACATCCGCTACCTCCCCAACCAGGACCCCGCCGAGATCCTCGCCGAGATCCGCGCGCTGGGCGACGTGCGGATCGTCAAGACGTTCCGGCGTGCACCGGCCCACGTCTCGCGCCGCAACCTCTACGTGCGCGCGCTGCGCGAGGCCGTCTCCAAGTCGCTTGAAGGCGACGCGCTGTCGGTCGGTCGCGACGGCGCCTCCGACGCGATCTCCTTCATCGAAGCCGGCGTGCCGGCGGTCGAGTTCGGTCCTGCCGGCGGCGGCCACCACGGCCCGGAGGAGTGGGTGTCGATCTCGTCGCTGAAGCAGTACCGCCAGGCGCTGGGCGAGTTCGTCACGAACCTGCCCGGCTGGCTGGCGCGGGCCGCCCAACGCGAGAGCGGATCGCTGCGGGCGGTCGAAGGTGGACTCGGGTGAGCGTCTACGAGAGCGAGGCGACGCCGCGCCTCGGTCGCGACATGTGGAAGCGCTTCGCGATCGGGGGCATCCTCGTCGTGCTGCTGACGACGACGGCCGTGGCCACCGGGCTCCTGCTGCAGGTCCACGAGAGCGTCCAGATCTTCCAGCACGAGTCGACGCCGATCCCTGGCATCCGAAACGAGCTCGACAAGGTCGCACCGGGCGGGCCGCAGACCATCCTCGTCCTCGGCTCGGACCGCCGCTACGGCGACGACAAGGGAATTCCGGCGCGCTCGGACACGATCATCGTCGTGCGCCTCGATCCCGACAAGAACGCGACGGCGATCCTCTCGATCCCGCGCGACCTGCGCGTCCAGATCCCCGGCCACGGCATGGACAAGATCAACGTGGCCTACGCCGAGGGCGGGCCGAAGCTCACCGTGCAGACGGTCAAGGAGCTGCTCGCCCTCCCGATCAGCCACGTCGTCAACGTGAACTTCGGTGGCTTCCAGCGCGCCGTCAACCGTTTGGGCTGCGTCTACGTCGACATCGATCGGCGCTACTTCAACGACCGGGGCGGTCCCGGGGGCTACGCCACGATCGACCTCAAGCCCGGCTATCAGAAGCTCTGCGGCAAGGACGCCTTGGACTTCGTCCGCTACCGCCACACCGACGACGACTTCGTCCGCGCAGCGCGCCAGCAGGAGTTCCTGCGCCAGGCCAAGGACCAGATCGGCCTCGGCAAGGTCTTCGGCGATCGGGCGGAGCTGCTGAGGATCTTCGGCCGCTACACGCAGACCGACATCGCGCGCGACAACGACGCGGCCATCCTGCGGCTCATCAAGCTCGCCTACGAGTCCTCGAAGCACCCGATTCGCGAGATCAAGTTCCGCGGCGGCCAGTCGACTGACGGCGAGTACGTCGAGATCTCGATCGAGAACCTGCAGAAGACGATCGACGAGTTCATCGACGTCGGGCTCGGCGTGTCTGTCAACTCGGCGAGTACCGAGCCCACGAAGCGCAAGCGGCCGAAGCGAATCAAGACGAGCAAGCGGCTGACGCCGGGGCTCGTCGTGCGCAAGGAGGAGGGTGAAAACCACGTCCTGGCGATGACGACGAAGCTGCGCTCGCTGCCGGTGTACTTCCCCAAGGTGCGCCTTGCACGCGGCGGCTATGTCCGAGACAGCCCGCGGGCGTACGAGATCTACGATCGCAACAAGAACAAGTACAACGCCTACCGGATCGTGCTCGCGCAGGGCGACAACGGCCAGTACTACGGCGTTCAGGGCACGACGTGGAGGGCGCCGCCGATCCTCGACAACCCGACCGACGAGGTTGTGATGCGCAAGCGCACCTACAAGCGCTTTTTCGACGGTCACAAGATCCGGATCATCGCCTGGGAGACTCCGCGTGCGGTGTACTGGGTCTCCAACACGCTGTCGCGCAAGCTGACGAACAAGCAGATGATGGGCATCGCGCGCTCGCTGCAGCGGATCGGCGAGTAGCTGGGGCAGGGTCGCCACCGGTTCTGCGGTCCTCAGCGGCTGGCAGCGCCATCGCGCGGTCGCCGTGGCCAAGCGGCCAGTAACGTGCCGCAGCCATGAACGACGGTCGCGAGCCAATCGGCGTCATCGGAACCGGGTACGTCGGGCTCGTCACGGCCGCCGGATTCGCCCACCTCGGCAGCGAGGTGTTCTGCATCGACATCGACGAGGACAAGGTCGCGCGCCTGCGGGCGGGCGAGATTCCCATCTATGAACCGGGGCTTGCGGAGATGGTCGCGGAGAACCGCGAGCGCATGCACTTCTCGACGGACATCGGCGACGCGCTCGAGCACGTGCGGCTGCTGTTCGTCGCCGTGGGCACACCACCGACCTACTCCGGCGACGCCGACCTCAGCGCCGTGCACGCCGTCGTGGAGGCGATCCCGGCGTCAGATCGCCACGCGCTGGTGATGAAGTCGACGGTGCCCGCGGGCACCGGTGCCGCGATCAAGCGCGTGCTGGCGCAGAACGGCAAGTCGGGCCTGCGTTACGTGTCCTGCCCGGAGTTCCTCAAGGAGGGCTCGGCCGTCAAGGACTTCCTCAACCCCGATCGGGTCGTCATCGGCGACGACGGCGACTGGGCCGGCGACGCCGTCGTCGACCTCTACGCGCCGCTCGAGGCGCCGCTCGTCCGCACCGACCTTGCTTCGGCCGAGATGGTCAAGCTGGCGTCAAACGCGTTCCTCGCAACGAAGATCTCGTTTATCAACGAGATCGCCAACGTCTGCGAGGAAACCGGCGCCGACGTCATCGAGGTCGCGCGGGGGATGGGGCTGGACGATCGTATTGGACAGAAATTCCTGCAGGCCGGCATCGGGTTCGGCGGCAGCTGCTTTCCCAAAGACGTCAACGCGCTTAAGCAGTTAGCCGGCAATTCTGGCTATCACTTCCAGCTGCTCAACGCCGTCATCGAGGTGAACGAGCTGCAGAAGCGGCGCGTCATCGGCAAGCTGCAGAAGCACCTGGGCTCGCTCGTCGGCAAGACGATCACGCTGCTCGGCCTGGCGTTCAAGCCGGAGACCGACGACATGCGCGAGGCGTCGTCGCTCGTCCTCAGCGCCCGGTTGCAAGCCGACGGAGCGAACGTCCGGGTGTTCGACCCGATCGCCGAGGGCGAGGCGCGCACGCTGATCCGCGGGGTGCATTTCGCGACCGACGCGCTCGACGCGGTGCAGGACGCGGACGCCGTGGTGCTCGTAACAGAGTGGAGACAGTTCATGGCGCTGGACTGGGAGCAGGTCGGCGAGCGGATGGCCGGGCGCCTGGTGCTCGATGGGCGAAACGCGCTGGATCCGGACGCGATCGTGGCGGCCGGACTTATATATGAGGGCATCGGACGCGGAACGCTGACATCATTAACGTGATGAGAGCACCGGAGCAATCGTGCAGGCGGTGATCCTCGTCGGAGGGGAAGGCACGCGGCTGCGGCCGCTCACGTCGTCGGTCCCCAAGCCGATCGTGAGGCTCGTGGATCGACCGATGATGGTGTTCATGCTCCAGTGGCTGCAGAGCCACGGCATCGACGACGTGATCATGTCCTGCGGCTTCAAGGCGACGAACGTGCGCGACATCCTCGGCGACGGTTCGCAACTGGGGATCAGCCTGCGCTTCGTCGAGGAGCCCGATCCGCGTGGCACCGCGGGCGCGCTGAAGTTCGCCGAGGAGTTCCTCGACGATCGCTTCCTGATGCTCAACGGCGACGTTCTCACCGACCTGGACCTCACGGCCCAGATCGCCCAGCACGAGCAGTCCGGCGCAAGGGGCACGCTGGCGCTCGTGCCGGTCCTCGATCCGACGAGCTACGGCCTAGTGAGCCTGAACGGCGACCAGTCGGTCAAGGAGTTCCTGGAGAAGCCGTCCGCCGATCAGGTCGTCGACACCAACCTCATCTCCGCCGGCGCCTACGTCCTGGAGCGCTCCGTTCTGGACCTGATCCCGCCCGGACAGAAGGTGTCGATCGAGCGCGAGGTATGGCCGGTGCTCGTCGACGAGGGCCTGTACGGGTTCATCGACGAGAGCGCGTACTGGCTCGACATCGGCACGCCGGAGCGCTACCTGCAGGCGACCTTCGACATCCTCGAGGGCAACGTGCGCACGGCCGTCGCCGGCAAGCTCGGGACAAGCTATCTGGACATAGATCCGTCGGCCGAGGTGCACGGCCGCGCCGTTCCGCCGGCGGTCATCGGCCGCGGCGCCGCGATCGCCGCCGGCGCGCACGTCGGGAGCCTGGCGGTCCTCGCCGACGACGTCAGCGTCGGGGCCGACTCGGTCGTCGAGCGCTCGGTCGTCCTCGACGGCGCGCGGATCGGCAAGCACTGCATCCTGCGCGACTGCATCGTCGGTCCCGGTGCGTGCGTGGGCGATCGCAGCCAGATTGTCGGCGGGGCGATGCTCGGTCAGGGCGTCAAGGTCGGCGCCGACAACGTGGTTGCGCATGGTGCGCGGCTGTTCCCAGGTATGGAGGTACCCGATGGCGGGCTCGTCTTCTGAAGCGACCGAACTGCGCCTGGACCCGGCCACGATTGCCGCGGTCGATACATCGGACCTGCTGTCGGACATCGTGGGTCTGCCCGAGCACCTGCGCGATGCGCTGTGGAAGGTCGAGTCCGCCAAGCTGCAGCCGTGGGACTCGCCCGGCGGCATGGTCGTCGCAGGCATGGGCGGTTCGGCGATCGGCGGCGCGCTCGCGCGGGCGATGCTCGGCGACCACGCGTCGCGCCCGATCCTGGCCTCGCGCACCTACGGGCTGCCGGCCTGGACGACACCCGATACGACCGTCCTCTGTGCCTCCTACTCGGGCAACACGGAGGAGACCCTCGCCTGCTACGAGGCGGCCGGCACGCTCGGGGCACGGCGCGTCGCGGTGACCGGCGGCGGCCGCCTCGCCGAGCTCGCGCGAGCCGACGGCGTGCCGGTTATCCCCGTCGCGGGCGGCTTTCAGCCGCGCGCGGCCGTCGCCTACATGACGGTCTCGGCGCTCGAGGTCGCGCGGCTGTGCGGCGCCGGACCGCGCATGGGGGCGGAGATCGACGTCGCCGCGGACTATCTGGAGCAGCTCGTCGTGGAATGGGGCGCCGACAGCTCCGAGGACTCGCAGGCCAAGACGCTCGCCCACGCGCTGCACGACAGCGTTCCCTGCATCGCGGGTGCGGGACTGACCACGGCGATCGCCTACCGCTGGAAGTGCCAGTTCAACGAGAACGCGAAGATCCCGGCGTTCACGCACGAGCTTCCCGAGCTGGACCACAACGAGATCGTCGGCTGGCAGGATGCCTCCGCGCTCGGTCGCTTCGCCGCCGTGTTCCTCGACGACAGCGACACGCCCCCGCGCGTGAAGCAGCGCATCGCGCTGACGAGCGAGCTGATCGCAGATCAGGCGACAAGCACGCACGTCATCCAGTCGCGCGGCCGCACGACCGTCGAGCGGGTCTTCTCGCTCGTCCTGCTCGGCGACCTCGTCTCGCTCTACGTCGCGGTGCTGCGCGGGAGCGATCCGACACCGGTCGAAGTGATCGAGCGGCTGAAGGCGCGGCTGGCCGCGTCGTAGGCTGCGTCAAGCGCTAATGCACCCCGGCCGGCAAGGATAGGCGCGACGCTCAACCTTGACACATCCGTGGTAAGGTTGGCTTGGAGTGGATGCCTTGACGATCCAGGAGGCCGCGCAGATCACGGACTGGTCGCCGCGCATGCTGCGCTACATCGAGCGTGCGGGGCTCATCGAGCCTCAGCGTTCGGAGGGCGGCTACCGGCTGTATGGCCCCGGCGAACTGCAGCGCCTGCGGACGTTGCGCGAGCTCGTCACGCGCTATGACCTCGGCCTCGGCGAGATCGGCTTTGCGATGCGACTGCGCCGCGACGAGGAGCTCGCCGGCGCGATGGACGCCTGGTTTCAAGCCGTTGCGCGGCGCCCCGATGACGTCCCGCCGGCCGATTGGCTGCGCTGGGAGCAGGACAAGCACTCAAAGCTGCTGGCCCTGGCTGCAGCGCACACACGACCAGAGCCGACCAGCGGCCTGATTGAGGAGATCCCCACACAATGAATCCGCCTAGCGCCGCCGTCGACACCAAGCAGGACTTCAAGGTCGCCGATCTCGCTCTCGCCGACTACGGCCGCAAGGAGATCGACATGGCCGAGCACGAGATGCCCGGGCTCATGCAGACCCGCGACGAGTACGCCGACGCCCAGCCGCTGAAGGGCGCCCGGATCACCGGCTCGCTGCACATGACGATCCAGACCGCCGTCCTCATCGAGACGCTGACCTCGCTCGGAGCCGAGGTTCGCTGGTGCAGCTGCAACATCTTCTCCACCCAGGACCACGCGGCCGCCGCGGCGGTCGTCGGGCGCGACGGCACGCCCGAGGATCCGCGCGGCGTCCCGATCTTCGCCTGGAAGGGCGAGAGCCTCGAGGAGTACTGGTGGTGCACCGAGCAGGCGCTCGCATGGCCCGACGGCGAGGGTCCGAACCTCATCCTCGACGACGGTGGCGACGCGACGATGCTCGTCCACAAGGGCGTCGAGTACGAGGCCGCGGGCCAAGCGCCTGACCCCTCGACGGGCGAGTCGGAGGAGTTCGTGGCCTTCCTGTCGCTGCTGAACCGCTCGCTGGCCGAGGACTCGCAGCGCTACACGAAGATCGCCGCCAACATCATCGGCGTCAGCGAGGAGACGACGACCGGCGTCGGCCGCCTCTACCAGATGGCCAAGCAGGGCACGCTCCTGTTCCCGGCGATCAACGTCAACGACTCGGTCACGAAGTCGAAGTTCGACAACCTCTACGGCTGCCGCCACTCGCTCGTCGACGGCATCTTCCGCGGCACCGACGTCATGCTCGCCGGCAAGGTCGCCGTCGTGTGCGGCTACGGGGACGTCGGCAAGGGATCGTCGGCCTCGCTGCGCGCGCAGGGCTGCCGCGTCGTCGTCACGGAGATCGACCCGATCTGCGCGCTGCAGGCCGCAATGGAGGGCTATGACGTCAAGACGCTCGACGACGTCGTCGAGACCGCCGACGTCTTCATCACGGCGACCGGCAACAAGGACATCATCACCGCCGACGACATGGCGCGGATGAAGCATCAGGCGATCGTCGGCAACATCGGCCACTTCGACAACGAGATCGACGTCGCCGGCCTGGAGAAGATCCCGGGAATCGAGCGGATCAACATCAAGCCGCAGGTCGACAAGTGGGTCTTTCCCGAGGGCCACGCGATCATCCTGCTGTCGGAGGGCCGCCTGCTGAACCTCGGCAACGCGACCGGCCATCCGTCGTTCGTCATGTCCAACTCGTTCACGAACCAGACGCTGGCGCAGATCGAGCTGTTCACGAACAACGAGGCCTACGACAAGCAGGTCTACGTGCTCTCCAAGGAGCTCGACGAGAAGGTCGCCCGCCTGCACCTCGCGGCGCTCGGCGCGAAGCTGACCGCTATGACGTCCGAGCAGGCGCAGTACATCGGCCGGCCCGTCGAGGGGCCGTACAAGAGCGACGAGTATCGCTACTAGCGGTTTCGGCCTGCGGTCATCGGTTTCGATGGTTCGTGAGGGTGCGGTCCTGCCCGCCGGACATCGGCACCGATGACCTCCGCACGACGAGCGTCTGACGTCGCGGACCTGTCGCTGGCCGAGGCCGGGCAGGTCCGCATCGCTTGGGCCGACGGGCAGATGCCCGTTCTGCGGTCGATCCGCGAGCGCTTCGAGCGCGAGCGCCCGCTCGAAGGGCTGCGGATCGCCGCCTGCCTGCACGTCACGAGCGAGACGGCGAACCTCCTGCGCGCGCTCATCGCCGGCGGCGCCGAGGCGCAGCTGTGCGCCTCAAACCCGCTGACGACGCAGGACGACGTCGCCGCGGCTCTCGTCGAGCGCCACGGCGTCGGCGTACACGCGATCCGCGGCGAAGACGCGCAACGCTACGCGGCGCATGTCGTCGCGCTGGCGGCGCGCGCGCCGCACGTGACGCTCGACGACGGCGCCGACCTGCTCGGCGTCCTGCATGGCGGGGACGACGCCTGGCGCGCCGCGCTGCTGGGCGGCACCGAGGAGACGACGACCGGGCTCGTGAGGCTGCGCGGGCTGCAGGACCAGGGCCTCTTGCGCTGTCCGGTGCTCGCAATCAACGAGTCGCTCACCGAGCGAACGTTCAACGACCGCTACGGCACCGGCCAATCGACACTCGACGGCATCCTGCGGGCGACGAACCTGCTGCTCGCCGGGCGCACGGTCGTCGTGCTCGGATACGGATGGACCGGTAAGGGCGTTGCGCTGCGCGCTCGGGGCGCCGGCGCCTCGGTGATCGTTTGCGAGGTCGATCCGATGCGCGCGCTGGAGGCGCGGATGGACGGCTGCGAGGTCATGCCGGCGCTCGACGCCGCCGAGCGAGGCGACGTCTTCATCACCGTCACCGGCGGCCGCGACATCCTGGCGCGCGAGCACTTCGAGCGCATGAAGGACGGCGCGATGCTTGCCAACGCCGGCCACTTCGACATCGAGATCGCGGTCGACGAGCTCGCGCAGCTGGCGACGGCGCGCAGCCAGGTGCTGCCGCTCGTCGAGCAGTTCGAGGTCGGTGTGCGGAGCCTGAACCTGCTGGCACAGGGACGGGTGGTGAACCTCGCCGCCGCCGAGGGTCATCCCGCTGGGGTTATGGACATGTCGTTCGCCAGCCAGGCGTTGTGTGTCGAGCATCTGGCGCGCCACGGCGCCGGGCTGACGGCGCGCGTGCTGCCGGTACCTCCCGAGATCGACCGCGAGGTCGCGCGCTTGAAGCTGGCATCGCTCGGGGTGCGGATCGACGAGCTGACCCCGGCCCAGCGCGACTACCTCACAAGCTGGCGCAGCTGAAGACGGCATACCTCGCGGGCGCTGCCGGCCCCGACTGGGTAGCTTCCCGCACCGTGCACCCCCTCACCGCCAGCACCGAGAAGATGCGCGCCGACGGCGTTTCAGACGTCGGCGTCTTGACGTTCGCGCACTACCTCGAGCGCCTGCAGGCCGGCGACACCGGCGTTCTGCCTGAGACCGACATCGAGCCGGTCGCCGAGCTCCCCGACGCAGAGGAGCTGCCCGACGACGAGGACGGCGCGCGGGCGGCGCTCGCACGCACCGTCGTCATCAAGCTCAACGGCGGCCTCGGGACGAGCATGGGCATGACGCAGCCCAAGTCGCTGCTGGAGCTCAAGGAGGGCCAGACGTTCCTGGACATCAGCGTTCGTCAGATCCTCGATCTACGCGCGCGAACGGGGGCGCGGCTGCCGCTCGTGCTGATGAACTCCTTCGCCACGCGGGAGGCGTCGCTCGCGGCGCTCGCGCGCTACGACGAGCTGCCGGTCGACGGCGTACCGGCGGACTTCGTCCAGAGCAAGGTGCCAAAGCTTCGCGTCGATGACCTGGCGCCGGTCGACTGGCCACCGGACCCGCGGATGGAATGGGCGCCGCCAGGCCACGGCGACCTGTACCCGTCGATGCTGAGCTCGGGCATGCTCCAGGCGCTGCTCGACGGCGGCTACGACTATGCCTTCGTCGCCAACGTCGACAACGTCGGCGCGGTGATGGAGCCGCGCATCCTCGCGTGGTTCGCGCGCGAGCGAATCCCGTTTCTCATGGAGGTCGCCGATCGCACACCGGCCGACCGCAAGGGCGGGCATCTCGCCCGCCGGGAAGGCGAGGGCTTGGTGCTGCGCGAGATCGCACAGAC
>DASVPU010000279.1:0-8955 GCA_036389475.1 Solirubrobacteraceae bacterium | reverse complement strand
CGCAGGGAGTACCGGACCGACGACCTGGAAAGCGCGTTTCTGGCGATCGCCTCAACCAACGACACGGAGGTCAACATCCGGGTTTACGAGGACGCCGAAACACGGGCCATGCTGGTCAACGTCGTCGACGTCCCGCCGCTGTGCAACTTCATCCTGCCGGCGATCGTGCGCACCGGCCCGCTGGCGATCGCGATCTCGACGGCGGGCGCCTCGCCGGCGCTGGCCAAGCGCATGAAGCGCGAGGTCGCCAAGCTCTTCGGCGAGGAGTACGCGCGCCTGGCGATCATGCTCAACGACGCTCGCGGGTGGGCGAAGGGCACGCTGCCGACCTACCAGGATCGCAAGGCGTTCTTCGAGTCGATCGTCAACGGCGAGCCCGACCCGGTGGCGCTGCTGCGCTCCGGCGACGAGCAGGCGGTACTCGAACTCATAGCCGGCGCGCAGCGCTCGCACGCGTCGGCCTGAGACGATCAACGTCCGGCCCGCGCGATGACCGGCGCCCTGATGGTCGCCACCGTCGCCGCCATCGTCTCCGACGACCACGCGCCGCCGCTTGCACGAGGACGGCGGCTAGCGTCTGCCCCGATGCCAGCCAACGACCACGCCGTCGTTCTGCGCGGCGCCGGGCGCCGTTACGGCGAGCGCGCCGCGCTGCGCGACGTCTCGCTGGAGCTGCCGGCCGGCCAGACGCTCGTCGTCTTCGGCCCCAACGGCGCCGGCAAGACGACGCTGCTGCGGATGCTCGCGACGCTCCTGCGTCCGCACGCCGGCGAGGTCCACGTGCTCGGGCGCCCGCTGCCCGATGACGGCTATGCCGTGCGCGGGCGGATCGGCTTCCTCGGTCACGAGCCGCTGCTGTACCGCGAGCTGAGCGGGCGCGAGAACCTGCGCTTCCACGCGCGGCTGCACCGGCGCCCGCGCGCGCGCGTCGAGGAGGTGCTCGACGCCGTCGGGATGAGCGCGCGCGCCGACGATCCAATCGCCGAGCTGTCGCGCGGCATGGTGCAGCGCCTGGCGATCGCGCGGACGGTCCTGCACGAGCCCGAGCTGCTGCTGCTCGACGAGCCGCTCGCGCACCTCGATCCAGCCGCTGCGACGCAGGTGCAACGGTTGATCGGCCGTGCAAGCGGACGCACCCGGGTGGTCACGAGCCACGATCCCGCCGGCGGCCTGGAGGGCGCCGACCTCGCGCTCGGCCTGCGCGGCGGGCGCGTGGCGCTGCTGGCCCCGGCATCGACCGTTACCGCCGCCCAGATCACGGAGCTCTACGCGTGAGGCAGACCGTTGCCGCGCTGCTCGCCAAGGAGCTCGCTCTGGAGCTGCGCACGCGCGAGGCCGTTCCCGCGATGGTGCTGTTCAGCATCACGACCTACGTGGTCTTCCACTTCGGTCTGGACCGCGACCGCCTCACCGGCGACCTCGCAGCGGGCGTGTTGTGGGTCACGCTGCTGTTCGCCGCGATCCTCGGCATCAACCGGCTGTTCGTCGCCGACCATGAGCAGGGCGGGTTCGACGGCTTCCTGCTCGCACCGGTCGATCGCACCGCCCTGCTCGTGGCAAAGGTGATCGCGCTGTTCTCGTTTCTGTGCGTCGTCGAGGTCGTCGCGGTGCCGGCCTTCGCGGTTCTGTTGCTCGGACCCGGGCTGATGCAGGCGATGCCCGCGTTGCTGCTCGTGCTCGTGGCGGCGAACGCCGGTATCGCGGTCGTCGGCACGCTCGTAGCGGCGCTCGCGATCCAGACGCGCGCGCGCGACCTGATCGTCCCGCTGCTCGCTCTGCCGTTGCTCATACCGGCCGTGCTCGCCGCCGCGCGGACCACCACACCACTGCTCGCCGAGGGTGGCGCAGCGGCGCTTTCGGGCGACTGGCTGGCCGTGCTCGCGCTCTATGATCTGCTGTTCGCGCTGATCGCCTACGCGGTCTTCGACTTCCTGCTGGAGGACTGACCCATCGTCTACGGCAAGGGCCTGCACGCCCTCTCCATCGCCACCGCCGTCATCCTGACGAGCGCCTTTGTGCTCGTCTTCTTCTACGCGCCGCTGGATGCCGACCAGGGCTTCGTCCAGAAGATCTTCTACCTGCACGTGCCGATGGCGATCGTCGCGCTGTGCGGCTTCGTCGCCGGCGGCGCGATGGGGATCATGCACCTGCGCACGCGCGATCAGAGCTGGGATCTTCGCTCGTACGTGACGATCCACATCTCGGTGATCCTCGCCGTCGGCGTGCTCGTCACCGGCTCGATCTGGGCGCGTGCCTCGTGGGGCCATTGGTGGGTCTGGGACGAGCCGATGCTGGTCTCGTTCTTGATCGTCTTCCTGCTCTACGCGACGTACTGGCCGCTTCGCTTCTCGATCGAGGACAAGGAGAAGCAATCGCGCTACGCCTCGGTGTTCGCGATCGTCGCCGGCGCGTTCGTACCGCTGAACTTCGCCGCGGTGCGGATGGCCGAGCAGTTCACGCATCCGCAGACCGGCGCGACCGTCGGCGGCGGGATGCCACCGAAGTTCGCGCTGACGTTCGCCGTCGCGTTCATCGGGATGACATGTTTGTTCGTCACACTCTGCAAGTACGAGATGGCCTCCAAGCACGCGACCTTCCGCCTGCGGGCTCTGAAGCGCAAGCTCGCCGGCGATGACGACGCGCTGGCGGTGGGCAGCCGCAGCGCCGCCCCCCAGCTCTGATGCTGCCTGCGCTTCCGCTCGACGAAGCCGGCAAATATGTCGCTGGTGCGTATTTAATCTTCCTGGCGCTGCTCTTCGTCTACGTGGCGATCATGGCGTCGAAGCTGAGCAAGATCGAACGCGAGGTGGTGGAGATCTCTCAGCTGGTGGAGAACCGTTCGCAACCCGCCGAAGCGGACGCGCGCGTGAAGGAGCCGGTGGGTTGAGCGAGCTCATCACCCTCGGCATCTCGCACAAGACCGCGCCCGTGCAGTTGCGCGAGCGCCTTGCGCTGACGCAGGCGGTGGTCCGCGGCTTCCTGCAGGAGATCGCGGCCCTGCCCGAGGTGCACGAGGCCGTCGTCATCTCGACCTGCAACCGCACGGAGCTGACGCTCGTCGTCGGCGACGTGGTGACCGCCGAGAGCGGCGCCCTCGGCGTGCTCGCCCAGCGCGCGCACGTTCGTCCGACCGAGCTCGCCGAGCGCATCTACTCGCCACGCAACTGCGACGCCGCGCGCCAGCTCTTCCGCGTGTGCGCCGGCCTCGAGTCGATGATCGTCGGCGAGGCGGAGATCCAGGGCCAGGTCAAGCGCGCCTACGAGGAAGCGCTCGCCGCGGGCACGACCGGGCCGCTGACGAACCGCCTGTTCACCGCCGCGCTGCAGGCCGGCAAGCGCGTGCGCTCCGAGACCGGGATCGGGCTCGGCCGAGCGTCGCTGTCGTCGGTCGCGGTCGATCTCGCGCGCCACGTCCTGCGCGACCGCGAAGACCCGCACGTCGTCATCATCGGCGCGGGCGAGACGAGCGAGCTGACGGCCCGAGCGCTCGCCGATCGCGGCGTCAAGACGATCTTCGTGGCCAACCGCCATGCCGACCGCGCGCGCTCGCTCGCCGCGCGCTTCGGCGGTGGCGTCGCGTCGCTGGACGAGCTTCCCGCGCAACTCGGGCTCGCCGATGTGGTCGTCGCCTCGACGGCGTCGCCGCATCCGATCGTCGGCCAGGACGAGCTCGAGCTCGTCATGCGCAACCGCGGCGACCGCCCGCTGCTGCTCGTCGACATCGCCGTCCCGCGCGACATCGACCCGGCTTGCGCCGACCTGCCCGGCGTGACGCTCTTCGACATGGACGATCTGCAGGCCGCCGTCGCCCACACGACCTCCGAGCGCGAGGCGGAAGCGCTGCGCGCCGAGGCGATCGTCGAGGACGAGATCTCGCGATTCGCGGCCTGGCTCGGGACGCTGGCCGTGCAGCCGACGATCCGAGCGCTGCGGGAGTACGGAGATGCGATTGTCGAGCAGGTGCTGTCGGAGAATGCGAGCCGCTGGGAGCACGCGTCGGAGCGCGACCTCGCGCGCGTCGAGGCGATCGCGCGGTCGGTCGTCAACCGCCTGCTGCACGAGCCGACGCTACGGCTGCGCACGTTCGGGGAGGGACGCAGCCACGGGCGCCTACAGATCATGCGGGAGCTGTTCGGTTTGGAGGGTGCGCCCGAAGCCGATCCGGCCCCGGCGGCCGCGGACGCCGACAACGTGCGCTCGCTGCCGCTGCGCGCGTTGTAGGGGCCGGCGTTGCGGGTCGGCACGCGCGCGAGCGCGCTGGCGCTTGCGCAGGCAAGCGCTGTCGCGGCGCTGCTCGGTCCCGGCACCGAGCTCGTGCCGGTGACGACGAGCGGCGATCGCAACCGGGCGGGCACCGACAAGGAGCGCTGGGTCAAGGAGCTCGAGCTCGCGCTGCTGGCCGGGGAGATCGATCTCGCCGTGCACAGTGCCAAGGACGTGCCCAGCGCGCTGCCCGACGGTCTGCGGCTGGTCGGCGCGCCGCGGCGGGCGGATCCCTTCGACGCGCTCGTGGGCGCTTCGTCGGTCGGCTCGCTGGGCGAGAGAGCGCGCGTTGGGACGGCGAGCCTGCGCCGGGCGGCGCAGCTGCGAGCGCTGCGCGAGGATCTCGAGGTCGTCGTCGTGCACGGCAACGTCGACACGCGGTTGCGGATGCTGGCGGACGGCGATCTCGACGGGCTCATCCTCGCGGCCGCGGGACTCGTGCGCCTGGGTCGCGGGGATGCCATCGGCGCCATCCTCGAAGAGCTCGTTCCCGCGCCGGGCCAGGGAACGCTCGCGCTCGAAGCGCGAGCAGACGACGAGCGCGCTCGCGCCGCTGCGCAGGCGATCACAGATGATGCAACCTGGAGCGCGCTACGTGCCGAGCGCGCGTTGGTCGGTCGCCTGGATGCGAGCTGCAACTCGCCCCTGGGCGCCCACGCGACGATCGCCGACGAGGGCATCGTGCTGCGCACGTTCGTCGGCCTACCCGACGGCTCGGCGTGGTTGCGCGACGAGGCGCCGCCGGCGCCGAGCCCCGAGCAGGCTGGCACGCTCGCCGCCGAACGGCTGCTCGCCGCGGGTGGTGGTGAGCTGCTGCGCCGAGCCGAGGAGCTCGCCGCGTGACCGTTTACCTCGTCGGCGCCGGACCCGGCGATCCCGGGCTCATGACGGCGCGCTCGCTGGAGCTCATCGCGCGCGCCGACGTGATCCTCTATGACCGGCTGATCCCCGACGGCGCGTTGGACGGCTCGCGGCCGCACGCCGAGCTGATCGACGTCGGCAAGGTCGGCGGCGGCGAGCAGGTGCCACAGCAGGCCACGAACGAGGTGATGCTCGAGCGCGCGCGCGCCGGGCGCGAGGTCGTGCGGCTGAAGGGCGGCGACCCGTTCGTGTTCGGGCGCGGCGGCGAGGAGGCCCAGCTGCTGCGCGCTGCCGGGATCGACTTCGAGATCGTTCCCGGCGTGACCGCGGGCGTCGCGGCACCGGCCTACGCCGGCATCCCGGTGACGCAGCGCGGCGTCTCGGCGGCGGTCGCATTCGTCACCGGGCACGAGGATCCCGACAAGGAGGAGACGCAGGTCGACTGGCCGGCGCTCGCGTCGTTCCCCGGAACGCTTGTCTTCTACATGGGCGTGCGCAAGCTCGAACGGATCGCGTCGCGGCTCGTCGCCGCCGGGCGGGCCCCGGACGAGCCTGTGGCGGTCGTGCAGCGGGGCACGTTCGCAGACCAGCGCACGGTCGCCGGCACGCTTTCGAACATCGCGGGACTGGCCGCGGCGGCCGGCGTTCGTGCGCCTGCGATCACCGTCGTCGGACCGGTCGCCGCGCTGCACGGCGAGCTCGAGTGGTTCGGCGCCGGCCCGCTGGCGGGGCGCACGATCGCCGTGACGCGCGCGCGGGCGCAGGCGAGCGCGCTCGCCGCTCGGCTGCTCGCCCTCGGTGCGCGCGTCGTCGAGGCGCCGGCGATCCGGATCGAGCCGCTGGATGCCGAGCTGCCCGAGCTTGCCGGGTTCGACCTGCTGTGCGTCACGAGCCCGAATGGCGCGCGGCGCCTGCTCGAGCTCGCGGGCGATGCCCGGGCGCTCACCGGGCCCGCGATCGCGGCGATCGGCCCGGGCACCGCGGAGGCGCTTCGCAGCGGCGGAATCGTGGCCGACATCGTTCCGCCGCGCGCCGTCGCGGAATCGCTCGTCGAGGCGCTCGCGCAGCGGCCCGTCCGCCGAGCGCTCGTCGCTCGCGCCGAACAGGCACGAGACGTGCTGCCCGACGCGTTGCGCGACCGCGGCGCCGAGGTGGAGATCCTGACGCTGTACCGCACGGTTCCCGAGCAGCTGGAGGGCGCCACGCGGCGCGCCGCGCTCGGCGCCGACTACCTGACCTTCACCTCAGCCTCCGCGGTGCGCTTCTTCCTCGATGCGACAGGCGTGCCGGGCGATGGCACGCGGCTGGTATCGATCGGCCCTATCACGACCGCGGCGCTGCGCGAGCGAGGCTTGGAGCCGCACGTCGAGGCCGCCGTGCACACGCCTGACGGGCTCGTGGCCGCGCTGCTGGACGACGCGGCGCTGCGCGATCCGGCCGGGGCGCTGACCGACGTGCCCAGGCGCTAACCAGCCGTGTCGGGCTCGCTCGTCGGCAGGCCCGGGAGCTCCTCGCCATCGCGCCCGCGCCCGCTTGCGTCGTCGTCCTCCGCCGGTCCGCCGAGCGGCGGGATCTCGTCCTCTCCCTCGGGCAGGCCGCTGGGCGTCTCGCCGCGCGGGGCGAACGGGTCGTTGGGCTGTGTGCTCATCCACTTACGGCTACCCGCTCGGCGGGCACCTACACTCAGCCGCCCGTGGGAACCGTCACGTTCCTCAGCGACTACGGACTCGCCGATGACTTCGTCGGCGTCTGCCACGGGGTGATCGCGCGGATCGCACCGCACGTGCGGATCATCGACGTCACGCATGGGATCGCACGCCATGACGTGCGCGCGGGCGCGCTCGTCCTGCGCCGGGCGCTGCCGTACATGCCGGCGGGCGTGCACCTTGCGGTCGTCGATCCCGAGGTCGGTGCCACGCGCCGCGCGCTCGCGCTGCGCTGCGCCAACGAGGAGCGCCTGCTCGTCGGACCCGACAACGGCCTGCTGATGGCGGCGGCAGCGCGTTTCGGAGGCGTGGTCGAGGCCGCCGACATCGGCGGCTCGCCGCTGCGCCTGCAGCCACTGTCGATGTCCTTTCACGGTCGCGACGTCTTTGCGCCGGTCGCCGCGCACCTCGCCGCCGGGACACCGTGGGTCGAGGTCGGAGAGCCGCTTGATCCAGGCGAGCTCGTGGACCTCGAGCTGCCGCGCGCGCGAATCGAGAACGGCCGTGTCGTCGCCCACGTGGTGGATGCCGACGCCTTTGGCAACGTCATGCTCGACGTCGAGCACGCGGACCTCGCAGGCAGCGGGCTGAAGCTCGGTCAGGTGGTGACGGTCAACGGCGAGCAGGCGCTCTACGCGACGACGTTCGCCGACGTGCCCGCAGGCGGGCTGCTGCTGTACGAGGACGGCTACCGGACGCTGTCGCTGGCGGTCAATCGCGGCTCGGCACTCGACGCGCTCGGCCTTGCGCGCGACGCTGAGATCCAGATCGCGGCTGACGCGTGAGCGCGCGGCTCGGCCTGCCGCGACTGCACTTGCGCGCGACCGACTCGACGAACGAGCGCGCGCGCCGGCTGGCTGCGGCCGGCGCCCCGCACGGGACGCTCGTCACCGCCGGCGAACAGAGCGCCGGGCGCGGACGCCAGGGCTGGACGTGGAGCGCGCCGCGGGGAGGTGCGCTGCTGATGTCACTCGTGCTGCGCGACCTGCCCGAGCTGTTGACGCTCGCCGCCGCCGTCGCCGTCGCCGATGTCGCCGATGTCGCCGGCGCGGACGCGGCGATCAAATGGCCCAACGACGTCCTGCTCGCCGACGGCGGCAAGGTCGCCGGGATCCTCGCCGAGGCGCGCCCGCAGGAGGGTTGGGCGGTGCTGGGGATCGGGCTGAACGTCGCGATCCGCTTGGAGGATCTGCCTGCGCAACTGCGCGGCCGCGCTGCGACGCTGGGGCTCGAGCCGGGCGACGTCGAGCCGCTGCTCGCGTCGCTTCTCGATGCGCTTCAGGTGCGCCTCGGACAGGCGCCCGCTGCGCTCCTGGCGGCCTACCGCCGGCGCGATGCGCTGCGCGGCCGCACAATGCGCTGGGAACACGGCAACGGCGTCGGGGCCGGGATCGACGCCGCCGGCAGGCTGCTCGTCGACCGCGACGACGGCACCCGGATCGCGCTGGAGGCGGGCGAGGTGCACCTCCAACTCAGCTAGTGGTCGGGGCGAAGCTCTATCCTCGACCGGCGATCTCGCGCCACCCGGTCTTCTTGGTGGCGCTCATTGTCGCGAGCGCTGGCGCCGCCACGTTCGTGTGGCCGTCGGGTTCTCGCCCGCGGCCGCGCCCTGGATGCGGTCGCGCTACAGGTTCTTCACGGGCGTGGCGCGGCCACCGCTGACGCCGCCGATCGAGGGCGCTGGCGCTCGTGCGCGGCGCTGATTGGTCGACCGCCCGGCTCAGGCGGCGGATTCGACGTCGTCGTCGACCGGCGCAGGGTCGGGCGCATCGGCGGCTTCGCCGCCCTTCTTCGGGCTGGCGCGACGCGCGGGCGTCCGGCGGGGCCTTGGCTTCGCGGCGTCTTCGGTGGCGTCTGCATCGGACCGCGCGGGCGTGCGAGTGCGCCTGGGCTTTGGCGTCTGCTCGGTGGAGGCGGCCGCGGGACGGGCGGCTGCACGAGTGCGCCTGGGCTTCGGCGTCTCCTCAGTGGAGGCGTCGGGCGTCGCATCGTCCTCGGTGGAGGCGTCGGCAGGACGTGCGGCCGCACGAGTGCGCCTGGGCTTCGGCGCCTCCTCGCCGGCTGCATCGTCCGCAGGACGCTTAGACGCACGAGCGCGTCTTGACTTCGCCGCCTCCTCGACGTC
>DASVPU010000278.1:0-17294 GCA_036389475.1 Solirubrobacteraceae bacterium | reverse complement strand
ACCGTCACCGTCGCCCGCGGCAGCCGCGTCGCCTTCCAGCCGCTCACCGGCGAGCCCGTCGTGGCGGTGCCCTACGTGGTCGGGTTCACGGTGGCGGTTGGCGCAGCCGTCGGGCAACCGGCGGCTGTCCCGCTGCCCGCGTCGCGACCATAGGCTCGTTGTCCCGCGTCGACCTGATGTTCCGCCCCGTGACCGAGCTCGCCGCGCGCGTGCGCGCCGGCGAGCTGTCGGCGCGCGAGCTCGTCGATGTCTCCCTGGAGCGCATCGATGCGCTCGAGCCCGCGATCAACGCCTTCGTCGATGTCGACGACGAGGGTGCGCGCGCCGCCGCGGACCTCATCGAACCGGGGGACGAGCGGCCGTTTGCGGGCGTCCCGATCGCGATCAAGAACAACCGCGCGGTCCGCGGCATGCGGCTGACCCACGGCGCCGACCTCACCGGCGACTATGTGCCCAGTTACGACCACAACGTCACCCGCCGCCTGCGTGCGGCCGGCTTCGTGGTCGTGGGCACGACCGCGCTGCCCGAGTGGGGCATCCTCCCCGTCACCGAGGGCCGGCGGCTGGGGCCGACGCGCAACCCGTGGGATCTCGACCGCACTCCCGGCGGCTCGTCGGGCGGCTCGGCGGCCGCGGTCGCCGCCGGGATGGTGCCGATCGCCCATGCCAACGACGGCGGAGGCTCGACGCGGATCCCCGCAGCCTGCTGCGGGCTCGTCGGCCTTAAGCCTCAGCGCGGTCGCGTGTCGCTTGCGCCCGACACCGGCGAGCAGTTTCTCGTCCAGGACGGCGTGCTCACTCGCACGGTGCATGAGACCGCGCAGCTGCTCGATCTGCTCGCCGGACCCGAGCCAGGCGACACATCCTGGGCGCAGCCGCCGGGAGAGCCGTTCGCCGTCAGCGCGGCGCGCCAGCCGCGCGAGCCACTGCGGATCGTCTTGACGACCGCGATGCCGCTGCTTCAGATTGAGCTGCACCCCGACTGCGAGCGTGCTGCCAGGGATGCCGCCGAGCTGCTCGCCGGCCTCGGCCACGAGGTCGTCGAGGCCGACCCGCCGTGGCGCCGGGCGGGCATGCTCGAGCTCTTCACCGCGTCCTTCGGACCCGCCGTCTGCGCACCGATCGCGCTGGCGGCACTGCGTGCCGGTCGCGAACCGGAAGAGCAGGACATGGAGCCGCTGAGCTGGGCGCTGTGGCGCACCTGCAAGCGCATCGACTCGGTCCAGGCCGCGCTGGCGGCCCTTCGGCTACAGGCGTTCGCCCGCGAGATCATCGTGTGGGCGCAGCGCTACGACGCGATCCTGACGCCCGCGCTGGCACAGCCGCCGATCCCGATCGGCGCGCTCGATCCCTGTGGCCCGGACCCGATGGGGACGTTCGCGCGCTCCGGGCACTTCACCCCGTACACCGCGATCAGCAATGTCACTGGCTCGCCGGCGATCTCGCTGCCGCTCGGTCAGCGGGCGGACGGGCTGCCGCTGGCCGTGCAGCTCATCGGCCGTCCGGCGCAGGAGGGGTCGCTGCTGGCCCTTGCGGCGCAGCTCGAGGCGGCGACGGCGCCGCGGGCACATCGTCCGCCCCTCGTCGTCTAGTGGTTCGTCCTTGGCAAAACGGACCACTAGTTCGCCCCCAGCACCGCCGCCATGCGGCGCGGCGTCACGCCGAGAGCCTCGGCATCGGTTGTGCCGTGCCAGGAGGTCATCGAGACCTCGAGCAGCTCGACCTCGTCCCAGGTCGTCGGCGCGCGCGACTTCAGGAGCGCCTCCACCGCGCGCAACACGCCACTGACGATCGGCGTCGGGACGTTCACCATCGGGCGCGGACGGCCGGCGGCGCGCAGCATGACGTTGACGATCGCCCGGTGCGACAGCGTCTCGGGACCGGCGAGCTCGTGACGCACCTGCCCGTTCCCGCCGCCGTTCAGCGCGGCCATCACGCAGTCGGCGACGTCCTCGTTCCAGATCGGCTGATAGAGCGCCTGGCCACGGCCGCTGACGGGCACGATCGGGAGGACCATCGCCATGCGCGCCAGGAACGTCGCGAGCTGGTCGCCCGGCGCGTACACGAGCGACGGTGCGAAGACCGTGTGGCGCAGGTCCGACGCGAGCACGGCACGCTCCGCGAGCGCCTTGGCGCGCAGGAAGCGCGTTCGATCGTGACTCGCGGCGCTGAGCGCGCTGAGGAACACGAAGTGCTCTACGCCCGCGCGCTCGGCGGCCTGCACCATGCGCCACGTCGCGATGCCGTTGAGCTCTTCGATCGAGCCCGCCGGCTGATCGCGGATCGCGGCCGCGAGGTGCACGACGGTGTTGACCCCGCGCAGGGCGTTGCGAAACGACGGCGGGTCAGCGAGGTCGCCGAGCGCGATCTGCACCCGCACGCGGTCTGCTCCCAGGCCGCGCGGATCGCGCACCAGGCAGCGAACCGGCTGTCCGGCGGCGGTCAGTCGCCGCAGCAGCGGGCGCCCGACAAGACCCGTTGCACCGGTCAGCAAAAGCACGCCTGGATACTATGTCCGGCCGGCCCAACCCCAGACCAGCGAAGGAACGAATTCTTCATGACCTACGTCATCGCGGAGCCGTGCATCGGCACCAAGGACAACTCCTGTGTCGAGGTCTGCCCGGTGGACTGCATTCACCCCACGACGGACGAGCCCGACTACGACAAGGTCGAGATGCTCTACATCGACCCCGAGGAATGCATCGACTGCGACGCCTGCGTCGAGGCCTGCCCGGTCGACGCGTGCTTCGCCGAGGATCAGGTTCCCGACGAGTGGCAGCAGTACGTGCAGATCAACGCCGACTACTTCAAGGCCGTCTCGTAGATCGCAGCCGATCGGCCGCGCGATCGCGACGGTCCTAGCGCGCCATCGGCAGGCTGATGCCCGTCGGTACGGGGCCCTGCAGCACTGGCAGAGCGACCGGCATCAGCGCGACGATCCCGCGCGCGGCGTAGCGGATCGCCTGCGCGGCCGGGTCGTCGGGGTCGGCGAAGACCAGCGGCGTTCCCTCGTCGGCGTGCACGCGCAGCGGCATCGTCAGCGGCACCTTGCCGAGCAGCGGAACGTCGAGCTCGTCGGCGAGCGACTGGCCGCCGCCCTCGCCGAAGAGCTGGAAGCGCTCGCCTGACGGCGTCGTGAAGCCGGCCATGTTCTCGATGATCCCGGCGATCTCCAGGTTGACCTTGCCCGCCATCTGCGCGGCGCGGCGCGCGACCGTCTGCGCCGTCGGCTGCGGGGTGGTGACGATGACGAACTGCGCTTGCGGGAGGAGCTGGGCGAGCGTCATCGAGACGTCCCCGGTGCCCGGTGGCAGATCGACGAGCAGGTAGTCAAGCTCGCCCCAGGCGACGTCCTCGAGGAACTGCGTCAGCGCCTTGTGGAGCATCGGCCCGCGCCAGACGACGGCGGCGTCCTCCTCGACGAAGAAGCCGATCGACATGACCTTCACCCCGTGGGCCTGCATCGGGATGATCTTGCGCTCCGGCGACACCGGCGGGCGCTGGCCGCCCAGGCCGAACATGCGCGGGATCGAGTAGCCCCAGACGTCGGCGTCGAGCACGCCGAAGCGCTTGCCGTCGGCGGTGAGCGCGGCGGCGAGGTTGGAAGTGAGCGTCGACTTGCCGACGCCGCCCTTGCCCGAGCCGACGCAGATGACGTTCGCGACCTCTGCCAGCGCTCCGGCCGGCAGCGAGCTGCGGCCAAGCGACTTCTGCAGCGAGGCCTTCTCAGAGTTGGACAGCACGTCGAACGCGACGTTGACCTTCGTGACGCCGTCGACGGCAACCGC
This sequence comes from Solirubrobacteraceae bacterium, assembly GCA_036389475.1. Lineage (GTDB taxonomy): Bacteria > Actinomycetota > Thermoleophilia > Solirubrobacterales > Solirubrobacteraceae > CADCVQ01. The sequence continues at coordinate 13,506 of DASVPU010000278.1, read as the reverse complement.
CTCGCGGCTGACCGCCTCGACGAAGTGATTGCGGATCGGGCAGCCGGCGGTCGTCAGCGAGACCGTGACGTCGACCTCGCCGCCGGGTGATATCTCGATCGAGCGAACCATCCCGAGTTCGACGATCGAGCGGCGCAGCTCAGGATCGATCACGCGCTCGAGCGCAGTGCGGATCTGCTCGTTGGTCGGCATGTGGTTCAGTCTAGGCCCATCTACTGGCTTTCCCGGCGCGCTCGCTCTCGACGGCGCAGCAGAGCGCGTAATGCACAGGCGCCGGACCGGCTCCGACCGAGGGCTGGTCAGCTCGACGGCAACGAAGCCGCCAAATCGTGCCAGGGGGCCGGATCCCAGGAGCCGCTCGCCGCGCCGGATGTAGACGGCAGCACCCACGCGTCGGCGCCGCCGACTTGTAGGCCAGCCGGCCCATACGCCAGCGGGCTGCCGGACCCCAGCTCAAGGGCAGCGCGGGCCGCCGCCTTGCCGTTGAACGCGATCGTGGGCGCGTGAATCTTCGCGAGGGCGGCCGCCAAGCCGGCCGGGTCGAACGCGTCGGTGCCGATCTCACGATCCATCCCGTGGCGGGTCTTGCACACGTCGGTCAAACCGATGCCGAACTCGACAAGCTGCTCAAACTCGTGCGGATCCAGCCGGCGCGGAGTCAGGTTCGTGTCGTGCAGGATCGACCAGAACCGGTTGCCTCGCCCGGCGTAGTAGGCGCCCGCCCGAGCGGATGCGGTCCCCGCCGCGGTGCCGCAGAACACCACGCGCAGATCCGGCCTCAAAAGGTCCGGCAGGATCACGCTCCGGCGCGCCTCAACCGCTGGTGCTGACGGCATGGCGCGATCATCGTCGCCAAGCGCCTTTGCACGCCCGATTCACCGAGCACCTGGCACCGCTCAAGACCGTGCAAAGCCCAGAGCCGCGCCGTCCATGCGCAGAGCACGGCGTCTGCGTCACACCGCTCGTCCAACCAGCGTCGATGATCGTCCCGTCAGAGCGCAAGGCTGCGAAGCCGGTGCGGTTGGCCGGACGGGCCTCCGGCCCCTCGCCCCACAGCTCGACACCCAGAGCCACCGCTCGGATCTCACCTATAACCATGGCACGTAAGCGTAGCGCTCAAATGGTTAAGCATTAACCAGCCTGCGCGCGCACCGTTGGATCCATAAACCGATCGTCCTGCGAACCTCGCCCCGAGAAACACCGATGCCGCGCCGGGGAAGCGTGGCGCGGCATCGGATGGCGTGCTGCAGGTCGATCTGTGGGGAGAAGCTTCAGACGAGGGCGGCGATGCGCTCCTGGACCGTCGTCGATGCCTTGGTCGCGGCGGTCTTGCCGGTCTGGACGGCGTTCTCGACGCGCGCGCTGACGAGCTCGACGTTCTTGACCATCGGGTCGGCGCGATGCTCGATGTCCTTGACGACCATCTTGATGTCGCGCTCCAAGCGCGCACGGCGCTCGCGCAGCTCGCGCTCCAAGCGCGTGCGGCTCTTCTTGGCGTCGCGCTCGATGCGCTTGACCGCAGTCTCGCCGCGGCGCTCGAAGCGACGCAGCTGCTGGCGGGCCTTGCTGCGCGTTCCGTATTTCGCGCGCAGCTCATCGATCGTCTCGTTGACGCTGTCGCGAGCGACCAGGGCCGCGCCCATTGGGACCAGCACGGCCGTTTCGGCGATCTCGCCCGCGCGCTCGATCGGGCTCTTGATCTCTTGCTTGGCCTCGGCCGCCTTCTTCGCCGCGGTGGTCCGGCCGCGAGCGGCGGTCGTGCGCGTCTTGCTCTCGATGGTCGATCGGGCGGCGGCGCCGCGATTGGCAGCGCGTGTCTCGGCGGCCTTCTTGGCGGACGTGGATCGCTTGGTGGCGTTGGTCTTGCGAGTCGTCGCCGCCTTCTGGGCGGCGGTACTGGCACTGCTCTTGGGGCGGGTGTCGGTGGTCTCGGCCATGGGATTCGATCCCTCCTGGTGGACGACTAGCCTGATCCCTGCCGGATCTCGAGGCGTCGCAGCCGCACGATCTTCCGGTGGATCGAGACTAAGGATATTAGTTCTAAGTCTCGCTGTGGCCAGCATATCATCCGAACAGATGTTTGTGAACCTGGTCCGCCAGTCCGGCCAGAAAGCGAACCTGTGTTCGCCGGGCGGGGCGACGGACTGAACTGGTTCAGCGCCTACGCCGCGGCCGGCAGGACGCCGGTGCGCCGCATCCACGCCTCCGGGTCCTTCAGCTCGGCCGGCGTCGGCAGCTGCTCGGGCCCGTCGAACACGCTGTGCAGCGCCGCCGGCCCGGCGGCGGCGGCGATCGCGTCGCAGAAGCGCTTGCCGTCCTCGTACTGGCGCAGCTTGGCATCGAGGCCGATGAGGCGCTCGAGCAGCGCGAGCAGCGGCGAGCGCTCGCGGCGACGGCGGTCAAGCGCGCTGCGCAGCTGGGCGAGCGCCGGCAGCGCGTCGGCACCGACGATGTCCATCACGTGCTCGGCGTGACCCTCGACGACGCCCATCGTGCCCTGGATGCGGTCCAGGAGCGCCTTGCGTCCGCCGCCCCCGAGCACGGCCACGAGCCCGCCTTCGCGCAAGGCGGAGAACGTCGCCTTGACGTCCTGCGCCGCCGGCGGACGCAGCATCCCTCGCGGGTCGACCCTGACCTCCAGCGACTCGAGCAGCTCGCGCAGCAGGCCAGCCAGATACGGGCGCAGCCAGGGAACGCCCGCGAACTGGACGGCGTGCGTGACCTCGTGGAACGCGATCCAGGTCAGCAGCTGCTCGGGATCGGCGTTCAGGCGGTGCGCCGCCTGCGCGACGTTCGGAGCGACGAACAGCAGCCGCGCGCGTGACAGCGGATCGACGATGACGAACTCGTACTGGCCGAGGACGCGCTGCGACAGATAGCCGGTGAGCGCGCCGGCCTCGGCGGAGATGAGCGTGCCGCCGATCACGCGGACCGGACCCCGCAGCGCCCCCAGCCCGCCGGCAAGACGATCGCCGAGCGGCTCGACGAGCGCCGCCATCGAAGTGACGTTGGCGCTGATCCAGGCCGGCCGGTCGATCGCCTCCGGGAGCGGCAGCGGCGCGGCCGGTCGCAGGCCGGTGTAGGCGACGACGCGCCGCTCGGCGTCGGCGCAGATCGCGGCCAGGTCGCCGGGCAGCGTTGCCGGCCTCGGGTGGGCCTTGTCGGGACCGGATCCGCCCCGGGAGACAGCGTTGGCGATTCGCTCGGTGAGCACACGGTCAAGCATCGCTCTCCATCATGGCGAAAGGCGATCGCCGGCTGATCCGGATCAGACGATTGCCGCCAGCTGAGCGAGCGCCTCGGGCGTGCGCGCGGCCACGATCGGTGAGCGGGGCTCGAGGTCCAGCGGCTGGCCGAGCGGCTCGTCGAACGCCGTGAAGCACACGAGCCCGCCCGCCTCGCGCACGATGAGCTGAGCCGCGGCAACGTCGACCGCGCGCGTGCGCCAGAGCGTGAGCATGCCGTCCACACGGGTCGGCGCGAGCTGGCACAGCGAGATCGCGATCGAGCCCATCGCACGCAGGCGGTAGACGACGTCACAGAGCGCTCCGACCTTCGGCGCCAGCCAGCGCGGGTCCGAGGACTCGATCGCGAGGACCTCCAGGCGCCCGTCGGGCAGGCGGCGCTCGGGCAGCGCGGCGTCGATGCGCTTGCCGTTCAGCCACGTCCCCTCGCCGCGGCGCGCGTACCATTCCTCCTTCGGCCCAAAGTCGAAGACGTAGCCGAAGAGCACGTCGGCCATCGTCGGCCCGTCGGCGACGGCGATCGAGAGCGCGTGGTGGGTCAGCCCGCGCTTGGCGTTCAGCGAGCCGTCGAGCGGATCGATGACGACGCGGACGTCCTGTCCCCCGTAGTCGACGACGCCGCGCTCCTCGCTGATGGCGGTGAAGCGCGCGCCGGCGGCGTGGAGCTTGTCGAGCTCGGCGAAGACGGCGTCCTCGGCCAGCTGGTCGATGACGAGCGTGCGGTCGCCGCCCTCCCCGCGCTCGCCGGTCTCGATGACGCGCTCGGTGCTCGTCGGGTGCTCGGCGAAGACGTCGCGCAAGCCCTGCGTGGCGGTGCGGCAGGCCTGCAGCCAGTCGGCCTGCAGCGCGGTCGGAGCTGACGGCATCGAGGGCATACTAGGTGGGTGCCCGTCGCTCCGGCTGACCTCACGCCCGACCAGGCGCGCGCGGTCGCGCACCCTGGCGGCCCGCTGCTCGTGCTGGGCGGTCCCGGGACCGGCAAGACGACCGTGCTGGCGGCGAGATTTGCGTGGCTTGTCGGGCAGGGCGCGGCGCCGGAGGCGATCCTCGCGTTGTGCCCGACGGGCGCGGGTGCCGCGCGGCTGCGCCGCCACGTGGAGGACGCGCTTGACCAACCCTACGAGGAGCTCGCCGTCCACGGCATCCGCGAGTTCTGCATCCGCCTGCTGCGGGTGCAGACCGCCGAGGCGGGCGTCGATCCGTTCTTCGTTGCGGTCACGCGCGCGGACCGGCTCGCGCTGCTGCTCGACCGGATGGACGACCTGCGCCTGCGCCGCCACGACATCGGCGGCCGGCCGGCCGTGCTGCTCGCGAGCGTCATCGAACGCATCGACCGCTTGAAGGAAGAGCTCGTCACCGCCGCCGACTACTCCGCCTGGGCGGACACGCTGTCCGGCGAAGCCAGCGACGACGCGCAGCGCACGCGCGCAGCGCGCGAGGTCGAGTTCGCGCGGCTGTACCTCGACCACGACCGGCTGCTCGTGCAGGATGGCGCGCTCGACGCCGGGGAGCTCGTCCTGCGCGCGGTCGCGCTGCTGCGCGAGCACCCACACGTGCGCACGCGCGTCGCCGAGCGCTACCGTCACGTGCTCGTCGACGAGCTGGCCGACCTCGGCTTCGCCTCGGCGCTGCTGATTGAGCTGCTCGCGGCGGAGCACGAGAACCTCACGGTCGCGGCCGACGATGACCAGGCCGCGCGGCGGATGCGGGCCGCGGCGACGAAGAACATCGCCGACTTCGAGCGCGCCCACGTCGCCGAGGTCGTCCGCCTGGAGCGCTCGCTGCGCTGCCCGCCGCGGGTCCTGGATGCCGCGCGCGCAGTCGTCGCGCCGATCGGCGAGCGGCTCGGCACGCCGCTGCGCGCAGACAGCGATGACGGCTCGACCGGGGAGGTTTGCTTCTGGCGCGCGACGGAGGAGCGCGCGCAGGCGCAGGCGGTCGCGGCGGAGGTCGAGCGCCTCGTGCGCAACGGCTGCCAAGCGGAGCGGATCGGCGTGATCGTGCGCTCGCTGCGCGACGACGGGCGCGCCGTGGCCGTTGCCCTGGAGGAGCGTGCGATCGGCTTTCGGACCGTCGGCGAGAGCGACTTCTTCGCTCAGGCCGAGGTGCGCGACGTGCTCGCCTGGCTGCGGCTGCTGGCCGATCCCTCGGATGCGGGCGCCGTCGTCCGCGCGCTGGCGCGGCCGCCGGTGCAGCTGCGCTCGGTCGACCTCGCGCGCTGCGTGCAGATCGCGCGGCGGCGCAAGCTCGACATGGTCAGCGGGCTGCAGGCGGCCACCGAGTCGCCGCAGCTGCCGCCCGAGGCGCGCGAGCTCATCCACGGGTTCCTGCGGCTGTACCGCGCCGCGGTCGCGACACTCGACAGCGCGCGTCCGGACCTCTTCGTCCACCGGCTCATCGACCGCCTCGGGCTGCGCCGCCAGCAGGTGTTCTCAGCGCAGGCCGACGTCGTCGAACGGCTTGTGAGCCTCGCCCGGCTCAGCGAGCTCGCGAGCGCGTTCGCGCGCCGCGCGCCGCACGCTACGGCGCGAGACTTCGCGCGCTACGCGGCGGCGGTCGCGGACGCCGAACTGCGCGACGAGGACGACGAGGGCGCGCCACCGCGCGCCGGCGTCGTGCAGGTCATGGCACTGGACGGTGCCGGCGGGCGCGAGCTGGACTGGGTCTTCGTGCTCGGCCTGACCTCGGCGCGGATGCCGGGCGCGCGACTGCGCGCGGGCGAGACGATCCCGGACGCACTGCTGAAGGAGAAGCTTGGCCCCGACGACCGGGCCGCGCATGTCGCCGCGATGCGGCGCCTGCTGTACACGGCGATGACGCGGTCGCGGAAGGGCCTCGTCCTCGCCTATCCGGCGCGGGCGGCGAGCGGTGCGGTGCAGCCGCCGTCGCCGTTCGCCGAGGAGGCCCGCGCAGCCCTGGGCGCCGAGTGGGAGGAGCTCGAGGAGGAGCTGTTCGGGCCTGAAGAGGCGCTGCACGCAACCTTCCAGGCGCTGCGCGACCAGCTGCTCGCCGGTATCGCGCGCGTCGGCAAGGGTCTCGGCGAGCTGCGCTTGGACACCGATCTCGACATCACGCACGCGGTCGCGCGCTACCTGGAGCTGGTCAAGCTCGCGGCGCTGCTCGAACGGCCCGCCGGTCAGTCGGTCGCCGACACGCTCGGGCTCGTGAACGCGCGGCTGACCGCCGCTGTCTCGCCGCTGCAGCGGGAGGTGCTGCAGACCTCGACGCTCGACGAGCTGCTGCTCGACGCCGAGCGCGACGACCGAGCCCGGGCGGCGGCGCGCGCGGCACGCAGCGAGCCGTCCCTGGAGGTCTTCCTGCCGCGCCGCGGCGAGGGGCTCGCGCTGTCGGCGTCGGACATCGAGACCTACCGCGGATGCCCGCTGCGCTACAAGTTCGCCCGCGTCCTGCGGGTGCCGCAGGAGCCGACGATCAACCAGCGCTTCGGGATCCTCGTGCACCAGGTCCTCGAGCGCTACCACCAGTTGGCGACAGATTCGCTGGAGGAGATGCTCAACCTGCTGGAGATCGGCTGGCGCCGCGCGGGCTTTGGCGACAGCGAGGAGGAGCGTCAGCTGCGCGAGAAGGCCGGCGGCGCGCTGCGCCGCTACTACCGGCGCGTCACCGACGAGCCGGTCGAGCCGGTCTGGTTCGAGCGGGCGTTCTCGTTCCGGATGGGCTCCCACACGCTGCGCGGCCGCGTCGACCGCGTCGACCGGCTGGCCGACGGCGGGTACGAGCTGATCGACTACAAGACCGGCCGGCCGCGCTCGGCGGCGGCTCTGAGGGAGGACGTCCAGCTCTCGCTCTACGCGGTCGGCGCGCGCGAGGCGTGGCAGCTGGATGCGACCCAGCAGGCCTACCTGTACGTGCTCGACGACGAGAAGGTCCGCGTGCCGAGCAGCGAGATCGACGCGAGCTGGATCGCCGACACCGTCGACGAGGTCGCAGGCTCGATCCTCGCGCAGGATTTCGAGCCGACGCCGTCCTACACCGTGTGCTCGATGTGCGACTACCGGATCGCCTGCCCAGCCGCCGAGCGGTAGCGGTGCCGATCAGTCTTCGCCGCGGTCGGTCATCCACGCCTGAAGGTACTCCGCGATGCTCGGCATGCCCATCGCCCGGCGACGCTCCTCGACGTGCTCCTCGTCCTCGATCGGCCACGCCACCGGCGCTCCGTCCTGGTCGGCGGTCATCTGCGTCCCGTAGACCTGCGGCCGGCCCTCGCGACGCCATCGCGACTTCGAAGTCAAGCCCGCACGCGCGGCCTGCTCAAGGGGCACCACAGGCGTCGGACCCCTCCCGCTCGCGGACCGTCACGACAGGATCGATGCCAGGCGGCACGCCGCCTTCGGGCGCCGCGGCGAACACGTACTCTCCAGGTTGAAGCTCCGGCTCCAGCGAGCCGAGCATCGTGGCGAGGTCGCGCTCCCCCGTCAGCGCTCGGGACCCTGCTGGCGAAGGAAGCGCTGGAACTCGCTCGCGATCGCGTCGCCCGAGGGCAGCTCACCCGGACCAAGCGAGCTGGTGTCCAGCGACGCCGCCTGCTCCAAGCGCTCGACGAATGCCTGTACCTCGGGATCGGACTGCACGGCGAGCGACACCTGGCGCTCGTAGTCGGCAGTGGCGTTCTCCAGGTCGGTGGCGTCGACCGACACGCCGACGAGCGCCTCGACCTTGCGCACGAGCGCGAGCGCGGCCTTCGGGTTCGGGGCGGCGGCGACGTAGTGCGGCACGGCGGCCCACAGGCTCGCCGACGGCAGCTCGGCCTCGGTGCATGCCGTGTGCAGCACGCCGACGATGCCGGTCGGCCCCTCGTACGTCGTCTCCTTGAGGCTGAGCTTCTCGACCAGTGCTTCGTCGGACGCCAGGCCCGTGATCTGCACCGGATGCGAGTGCGGCACATCGGCCAGCAGGGCGCCGATCGTGACCACGAACTGCGTGCCCAGGGCCTCGGCGAGATCGATGATGTGCTGGGAGAACGACTTCCAGCGCATCGACGGCTCGGGACCCTGCACGAGAATCAGGTCGCGGGGCGCGCGCGGCACCCGCGCGGCGAAGATCTCGACGCCCGGCCACGTGATCTCGCGCGTGCGCTCCTCCGTGAAGCGGATGTGCGGACGGGTGGACTGGAAGTCATAGAAGTCCTCGGGATCGATTCGCGCGAACCGCTCGGCATGCAGCGATTCGCCGATGAAGGTCAGTGCCGCGGACGCCGCATCGCCCGCGTCGTTCCAGCCGCTGAACGCGGCGAGAAGCGCCGGAGCGCGCAGACCGTCGGGACGGCTCTCCCAGATCAAGGGCTGCATCCGATTGAAGGTACATCATGGGCGCATGACGATCGCGATGCTGCGCGCCGGACAGGAGGTCGAAGGCGTCTTCGCGTGCACGCGCAAGGACCGTCTGCTGTCGCGCGCGGGCACGCCGTACCTTGCCGTCGAGCTGCGAGACCGCACCGGCGCGGTCCAGGGCCGTGCGTTCCGTGACGCCGACGTGCTCGCCGGGCGCTTCGACCGCGGCGATCTCGTGCGTGTAGCCGGACGCGTCGAGCGCTTCCGCGACGAGCTGCAGGTTGAGCTGCGCACGATCGGCCGGGCGCCGCCGAACGAAGCCGATCCGGCGACGTTCCTGCCCGTCGCCTACCGCGACCTCGACGAGCTCGACGGCTTCCTCGAGCACCTGGCGCGCGAGGTCCACGACGACGGCCTGCAGGCGCTGCTCGGGGCGTTGCTGGGCGACGCGCAACTGCGTGCGGCGTGGCGCCGCGCACCCTGCACTCGCGGCGGCCACCACGCCTACCTCGGCGGGCTGCTCGAGCACACGGTCGCCGTCGGGACGCTCGCGCTGGAGGCATGCCAGCTGCACCCGCGGCTGGACTCCGACCTGCTGCTGACCGCCGCCCTCGTCCACGACCTCGGCAAGACCCGCGAGTTCACCTACGCAGCTGAGATCGGGCTCACCGAGGAAGGCCGCCTGCTCGGCCACATCGAGCTCGGCCTCGCCCTGCTGCGCGAGCACGCGGCTCGTATCCCCGCGCTGAGCGCCGAGCGGCACCTGGCACTCGCGCACTGCGTCCTGTGCCACCACGGGGCCGATCCGGCGCCAGGGCGGCGTTTCGCCTCAGCGGAGGCGCTCGCGCTGCATCGTCTCAATGCGCTCGACGCCGCGGTCAAGGACGCGCTGGAGCACGGGATTCGCCCGTAGACGATGCCAAAGCCTGCCGCACGAGCCGCCAGGCGACGAAGAGGATCAGCAGCGCGAACCCGATCTCCAGCCCCCTGCGCGGCACGGCGTTTGCGACCGCGACGCCGGCAACGGCTCCCGCGATCGCGAGCACGCCGAGCAGCAGGCCGGTGCGCAGGTCGACGTTGCCGTGCGCGCGCTGGCGCCACGCGCCGACAAGCGCGACGGGGATGATCGCCAGCAGCGACGTCGCCTCGGCATCGATCTGGCTCAGGCCGAGGAAGATTGTCAGCGCCGGCACGAACAGCGCCCCGCCGCCGACGCCGAGCAGACCGGCGACGACACCGGCCGCCAAGCCGATGAGGATTGCCTCGATCACCCGAGCTCGAACAGCAGGTCGGCCGCGACGATCACCAGCAGCGCAGCGAACACGAGCGAGATCGCCTTCGTCGAGATACGCGGCTGAAGCTCGGTCCCGATCAGGACGCCGGCCACCGCGGGCACGCCGACGAGCAGCCCCTCGCCGACGTGCAGGTTGCCGTAGGCGCCGTGGACCGCGACGGCGACCGCAGCGATGATCGTGATCGCGGCCAACGACGTGCCGGTCGCCAGGCGCTCGCCGAAACCGAGCCAGAGCACGAGCAGCGGAACCATCACGACCCCGCCCCCGACGCCGAACAGCCCGCTGAAGAGCCCAGCCAGGGTGCCGATCGCCGCGAGCGTGAGCGTCCGGCGCGTCAGCATGCGCGCCATACTAGAAGTCATGTCAGCAGCGGCCACGCTCGTCGAGGCGCTCGAGCCGGTGCGCGCCGATCCGGCTCGCGCGGCGGTGCTGCTCGACATCGACGGGACGCTCGCCCCGATCGTCCGCCACGCCGACGACGCGCACGTGCCCGAGCCGACGCGCGTCCAGCTGATCGCGGTCGCCAAGCGCTACGGCGTCGTCGGCTGCATCTCCGGCCGCCAATCGGCGATCGCTCGGCAGATGGTCTCGCTCGGCTCGATCGCCTACGTCGGAAACCACGGCGCGGAGATCCTTCGCCCGGGCGGAAGCGAGGTCGAGATCGATCCCGAGATCGTCGCCCACGAGCAGGCTGTGCGCGACTTCGCCAGGGAGGTCTGGGATCAGGATCTCCAGCGCCTGCGCGTCCGCGCCGAGGACAAGCGTGCGATCGCGGCGTTTCACTGGCGCGGCGCTCCCGACGAGGCCGCCGCCGAGGCCGCCGTGCGCGCGATCGCCGGACGCGCCGAGGCGGCCGGGCTGCACACGCACTGGGGCCGCAAGGTGCTCGAGGTCCGCCCGCCGGTGGCGATCGACAAAGGTCGCGGGGTGCGGCGCCTGCTCGCCGGACACGATCTCGGCGCGGGGCTGTATGTCGGCGACGACATCACCGACCTCGACGCGTTCGCCGGACTGCGTGCGCTGGCCGAGGAGGGGGAGATCGGCATGGCCGTCTGCGTTGGCGTGCGCTCCGACGAAACGCCGCCGCGGCTGGAGGAGTCGGCCGACGTGCTCGTCGACGGCCCGCGCGGCGTCCGCGAGCTCCTGAGATTCCTGGTCGCCTGACGGGGCCGCCTGCGGATGCGGTTCGTCGACTTCCTTCGCTCGGCGGTCCTGCTGTGTGCCGGCGCCGCGACCGCGCTGGCCGCCGTCACGGTCCTCGGCGCCAGCTTCGAGGAGAACGACACGCTCGTGTTCGTCGTCGCCGGCTGGTGGTTCGTCGCCGGGCTCATCGGCGCGTGGATGGGCCGGCGCGGGCAGACGAACATGCCGATCGCGCGCCTGCTCGCGTCGGCGAAGTCGACTGCCTCGCTGCCGGAGCAGCGGCCCGGCAGCCTCTTGCTCAACCGGATGTGGCCGCTGCTGCTGTCGACGATCCTCGCGCTTGGCCTCGGCCTCATCGCTCCGCAGGTCCCGGGCATCGCGTGCGGCTTCGCGATCGTCGCAGCGCTCGCGTGGCGCCGCCAAGAGTCCGCGGTGACGGCGATCGAGGAGCGCGACGGCGTCGCGTTCTACGTCGAGCCGACCCCGCCGCTGAAGCCGATCAAGCTCATCCGGGCGCCGGGCTTCAGGCGCGACCTGGCATCCGTCAACGGGACGGCCCGCCGCTAAGCGACCTGCGGCTGCGCGGAATCGTGCGGCGCCTGCGCCGTCACCAGCCCGAACCCCGGCAGCAGCTCCTCCCAGCGCACGCGGGCGAAGCCCGCCGCGAGCAGCAGCTCGCGATACTCGCCGGGCGTATGGAAACCGATCCAGCCGGGGTCGGTCTTCTTGGCGATGCCCGCGCTCATGGCGTTGAACCACGCCGGACCGGGATCGATCACGCAGTACAGCCCGCCGGGGCGCAGGCAGCGGATGATCGCGCGCGCCGCCGCCGGCGGATCGGGGTAGTGATGGTGGGCGAGGCAGTTGTAGACCATGTCGAACTGCCCGTCGAAGAGCGACGGCAGCTCGCCGACGTCGGATTGGAAGAACGCGCAGTGGTCCAGGCCGTGCGAGCGTGCGGCGCGGTGCGCGGCGAGGACCATGCCCGCCGCGAGATCGATCCCGACGACCTCGCCGTCAGGGACCATCCGCGCGACGCGGCGCAGCTCGCGCCCGGCTCCGCAACCGGCATCGAGCACCCGTGCGTCGCTCGCCAGCACCGTTGCGACGACGTCCATGGCCTCGCTGAAGATCGGCGTCGAGAACGGCGCGACGAACGCGTCGTAGATCTCGCCCATGCGATCGAACTCGGTGACGAGGTGATCGTGCTCGGTCGGATGGTCGAGCAGGACAGGATCGCGGTACTGCACCGAGAAGCGGGGACCCAAACCCGGGGATGGCACGCCGACGGGCTGTTCGCCCTGAGGCGGCGGGACGACCATGACACCCGCGTGCTTGAGCGCCTGCGCCGGCAGCAGGACGTGGTTGGTCCAGGTCCACAAGCCCGCGACCAGCGCGCCGCCGGAGGCGTCGTGGCTCACGACTCGCCGGACGCAGCGGCCGCCCGGCGGCGCAGCACGATCGCGACCTCCGTGCCCTGCAGGCCCGGCACCCGCAACGCGCCGCGGTAGCCGACGCCCTCCTCGAGGTCGTCGTCGATCGCAGCGGTCAGGTGCACGAGCAGCTGCTCGCCGGGCTCGAGGCTCACGATCTCGGGCTCGAAACCGAGCTTGGGCTGCACCTCGCCACCCGCGGACGACGTGAACACAGACGCCGCGATCGGTGAGGCGACGCGCTCGCTCGAGCTGTTCTCGACCAGGAACAGCCCCGTGGCCGTGCCGCCGGCCTCGCCCTCGAGCACGATCGCAGGCGACGCCGGCGGCGAGGCGACTGCGGTCGCTTCCGCGGCCGGCTGAGGCGGCGGTGGAGCATACGACTCCCTGGCGGCGGAGCCGCCGTCGGACGGGCTCCAGCGAAACGTTCGATCGGTGCCGGGCAGCTTGAGGTCGAAGGTCCTCGACAGGTCACCGAGCGTCTCGAGGTACTCGACCGTCAACCGCCCGACCTCAGCGTAGTAGCGCAGCTGCGCGTCGAGCGCGCGCTGGAGCAGGTCGCCCCCGCTGCTAGGCATTCGTGGAGTGCTGCGCCATGCACGGATGGACGCAGTAGAAGTGGTCGTACCAGTGGTGCAGGTAGTCCGGGCAGTCCTCGACGTCGAGCTCGTGACAGCAGGCATCCGAGCCGCGCTTGGTGGCGACGACGCGCCAGCGCACGTAGTGCGCGTGGCAGCCGCGGATCCAGAGCAGCAGTTCCTTCTCGGCGCCGTCGTTCTCGGGCAAGGTCACCTTGATCGTGGCGACCTCGCGCTCCATCGCTTTCAGCGAGAGCTCCGACGGCTCGAACTTCGCATCGGCCGCGCCCTCGAGCTGGACGTGCCGCGAGCTGGGACCGCAGTTGTGAACTCGCACCCGTAAGACGGCGGTGCCGCCGGGACAGCCGAAGCTCGTGACCTCGCCGGCCGCCTTCGGATACCAGCACGGCGGCGGGATGTCGCAGCCAGACGAGCCGGCGCGCGAGAGTACCGGTGTCGCGCAGCCGCAGGACCTGCCCATGTCCCCGATTCGATCGGCCAGCGACCGCAGGTCGGAATCG
>DASVPU010000277.1:0-2129 GCA_036389475.1 Solirubrobacteraceae bacterium | reverse complement strand
GGGGTGAGGGGGTCGTCGACGAAGCGTCCGCGCGCGGCTCTCACCCGGTTGAGTGCGTCGAGCAGCTCGTCCTCGGCGCTAGTCGCGCCGCGTAACGCCACCGTGTCCAGGATGGCGTGCATGGCCGCGCGCAGGTGACTGTAGCTGCCGCGGACCGTATCGAGCTGACTCTCGTCGATCGGCGGCAGCTCGCCGACTTGATCGCGGCGCGACATGCAGGCCGCTCAAGGCCGATCTCGCTGCGGACGCGGTGCAGGGGGCAGCTGTCTGGTTGCAGCGCTCTCCAGCAAGATCCGGGAGAGTTGGTGGCCGAGGGCGGCGAGCTCATCGCGCAGGCGGGCGGTCCGGCGCACACGATCGGGATGGGTGCTCAGACCGGGCTGCACGGGGGGTGCCCCCGCCCGGTTTGGTTTATTCGACGGTGGGGTGTGGGCTGAGTGCTCCGGCGGCGAGCATGGCGACGAGCTGTGTGGTGGTGGTCGCGTGGACGCGCTCGCGCGCGGCCGCGAGGAGGCGCTCGACTTGTCTGACGGAGATGCCCAGGCAGGCAGCGATCTCTGTCTGGCGCAGCCCGTCGCGCAGCAGCAGCGCGACCTCGAGCTGGCGTACCGTGAGTCGTGACGTCCGTCGTGGCCGGTGCTGGATGGTTGGTGGCGACGCGGCGGGGGACGCAGTGGGGACTTTCATCGCGGTTTCAAGGTTCGCGACGCGCAGCGGGGGTGGAGTGTGCGGCTCGTTGTCGGCAGTGACGTGGTCGCGTGTGAGGGCAAGACCGGCGAGGGCGTCGATCAGGACCCAGCCCACGAGGGTGTATGCGGGGAGGGCGACAGTTGCGGGCAAGACGCCGAGGTCGCCAGTGGTGACGAGCGCTTGTCCGCCGAGGATCGTGCCCGCCACGAACGCGGTGGCGGTGGCGATGGCTGCGCCGGCGGCCAGCCTGGCGGAACTGAGGGTCGCGAGGATCCATAGCAGTGGCAGTGCGATCCACCAGCATTCGCTTTCTGGGCCGTCGAGCAGTACGGCGAGCGCGCCGAGCGCGACCGCCGAGAGCTGCAGGGTGGTGCGCGAACGCAGCCGAAGATAGATGTCGTGCGGACGCGCGAGCCCGGCGATGCCGAACGCGGCCGCAAGCGAAGCGAACAGCATCGTGGTCATCGCGGGGGTGCCGCGATCAAGCGCGGCGAACCACAGTGTCAGCGCGCAGCCGGCGATCAGGATCACGCACGCGATCGCGAAGGCGCGCACGTAGAACTCCTCGGCGAGATGCACCAGTTCAGCTCTGCGGCTGGCAGCGACACGAGCCGGTTCGCGCTCAGCGGGCGCTGGTGTCCGCATCGGTTGCAGTTCAGGCGGCAAGCTCTACCTCCGCGTAGAGCGCGACGAGTTGCTCCACGGTGCGAGCACCGGTCTTGCGCTTCGCGGATGCGATCCGTGAGCGCACGGACGCCAGCGCGATCGAGAGGTCGAGCGCGGCCTGCTTTGGCACGCGGCCGGCTGCCAGCAGGGCTATGAGATCGCGCTCGCCGTATGTCAGCGGCGCGATCAGCGTCCGTGCATCCGCGCTGGGCAGCAGCGCGACGTGGCGGGCGCTGGCCGCCAACGCGAGTTGCGGCGTCAGCGAGCGTCCGCCGTCTCGCACCGCCGCCAGACGCTGGGGGCCAGTCGCGAGAAAGCGTCGCAGCAGCGCGATCAACAGCAGGCCCACGGCGCCGTTGCTTGCGAACGTGACAAGCTGCGCGGTGATAACGGGACGACCGTCGCCCAGCATCCACGCGAGCGTCTCGCCGTGCAGCGCCAGGCCGCCGAGGTAGCAGACGGTGCACATGCCAAAGCACAGCGCGACCCAGCGAGCGGAACTGACAAACGCGCTGATGCACACGATCACTCCAGCAAGATCCGGGAGAGTTGGTGGCCGAGGGCGGCGAGCTCATCGCGCAGGCGGGCGGTCCGGCGCACACGATCGGGATGGGTGCTCAGACCGGGCTGCACGGAGGGTGCCCCCGCCCGGTTTGGTTTATTCGACGGTGGGGTGTGGGCTGAGTGCTCCGGCGGCGAGC
Organism: Solirubrobacteraceae bacterium; assembly: GCA_036389475.1. Lineage (GTDB taxonomy): Bacteria > Actinomycetota > Thermoleophilia > Solirubrobacterales > Solirubrobacteraceae > CADCVQ01. The sequence goes on along the minus strand of DASVPU010000277.1, from coordinate 72 downwards.
ATGGCGACGAGCTGTGTGGTGGTGGTCGCGTGGACGCGCTCGCGCGCGGCCGCGAGGAGGCGCTCGACTTGT
>DASVPU010000276.1:0-2759 GCA_036389475.1 Solirubrobacteraceae bacterium | reverse complement strand
GATCGTCGCGCGGCGCAGGTCGCGCGCGCAGGCCTCGCCGACGTCGCGCCCCGCCTGCGAGGAGCCGGTGAAGCGCACGTGCGCGATCTCCGGTGCCGAGACGAGCACCCGAGCCGTCGGCGCGTCGCCGTGAACGATCTGGAGCAGGCCTTCGGGCAGACCGGCGCGGACGAACACGCGGGCGATCCGCTCGGCGGCCAGCGCCGCCAGCGGCGAGGGGTGCAGTACGACGCCGTTGCCGCCCATGAGCGCGACGGCGATGTCGCCCAGCGGCGTCGCGAACGGCTCGGCACCCGGCGTCAGCACCGCGACGACGCCCAGCGGCTCGAACGTCAGTCGCGCGCGCTTGACGGGCTGCAGGCTGCGCGCCAGACCGATGCGCTCGGGCGCGAGCACGCGCGGCCCGCTCTCGGCGAGCCACTGGAGGGTCTCGACGGCGGGCAGGAGCTCCATCGTCTGCGCCTCGGCGACCGGCCGCCCCTGCTCGTTGACGATGACCTGCACGAGCTCGTCCCACTCGTCGATGACGGCTTGGGCGGCGCGGGTGCAGTAGCGCGCGCGATCGGTCAGGCGCAGCTGCGCCCACAGGCGCTGGACCTCGGCGGCCTCGGCGACCGCGGCCGGCACGTCGGCTGGATCGGTTGCCCGCAGCGTGCCCAGGCGCGTCCCGTCGATCGGGCTGATCGACTCGATCAGGGTGGCGGCGCTCGTGGGCTGTGCCATCAGGGTCCGCCGTCGCTGCGCCCGCGCGCCCTGCGGATCTCGGCCAGCCGTTCGAGCAGCGCCGCTTCCATTTCGTCGGGCTCGTAGAAGCGCGTGCCGGCGACGTCGTCGGGGGCGACCTCCTGCGGTCCGAGATGGCCGGGGTGCTTGTGGGGGTCGTCGTAGCCGACCGCGTTGGAGCGGATCTGCGGTGGCGGTGGGGCCGCACCGTGCGTGCGCACGTGCTGCATCGCAGCGCCGATCGACCGTGTCGCCGCCTTGGATTTCGGCGCGAGCGCAAGGTAGATCGTCGCCTGCGACAGGGCATGGACGCACTCCGGCAGGCCGACGTGCTCGACCGCCGCGGCCGCCGCGGTTGCGATCACGAGCGCCTGCGGATCGGCGTTGCCGATGTCCTCGGACGCCAGGATCACCATTCGCCGCACGATGAACCGCGGATCCTCGCCACCCTCGAGCATGATCGCGAGGTAGTACAGCGCAGCGTCGGGATCCGATGCGCGCGTCGCCTTGATCCAGGCCGAGATGTAGTCGTAGTGCTGGTCGCCGGCGCGATCGAAGCGGATCGCCTTGCGCTGCAGCGCCTCCTCGGCACCTTGCAGCGTGATCTCGGCGCTGTCGCCGTGCGCGGTCGCGCAGGCGAGCTCCAGGGCCGCAAGCGCCGTGCGCGCGTCGCCGCCGGCGCGCCCGGCGAGGAACGCGATCACGTCGTCGGGAACGGCCGCCGCGGCGCACTCGCCGCGCTCGATCGCCCGTCGCAGCAGCACCTCGATGTCGTCGGCCTGCAGCGCGTGCAGCTCGTAGATCCGCGTCCTGCTGATCAGCGACGCGTTGACTTCGAAGTACGGGTTCTCCGTCGTCGCCCCGATGAGCGTCACGAGTCCCTCCTCGACCGCCGGCAGCAGCGCATCCTGCTGGGCCTTGTTGAAGCGATGGATCTCGTCGAGGAAGAAGATCGTCGCCTGGCCGCTGGTCTGGCGGCGGTGCGTCGCGCGCGCGATGATCGCCCGCACCTCGGCGCGGCCGGCCTGCACGGCGCTCAGCTCCTCGAAGGCCGCATCGGCCGCCCCGGCGACGAGCCGCGCGAGCGTCGTCTTGCCCGTGCCCGGCGGACCGTGCAACAGCATCGAATGCGGACGCCCATCGGCGATCGCGCGCCGCAGGCCGGTCGGATTCTCCGGCGTCCCGAGGAGGTGCTGCTGGCCGACCACCTCGTCGAGCGTCCGCGGGCGCATGCGCACGGCAAGCGGCGCGTCGGCGGCGGGCACCGGCGTAGCGGGACCGCCCGGCGGAGAGTCGCTGGTGGGAAACAGCTGGTCGCCCATTGGCACAAGTATCGTCGCGTGGGCGTTGGCAGCCGACTGCGGTGGACGGCGGAGCGGGTGCGTGGCGAGCTGGGCCGCCGGAGTGTCGGTGACTCGGGGGCGATCCTGCCGCGGTCGCGGTTGCGCTTGCGGGCGCCCTGGTCGTCGCTGCGGCTGAGTGTCGGTTCGCGCGACTCGCTCGAAGCCAGCGAACGATTCATCGCTAAGGCGACGACACTTCGTCGCAGATCCCTTCAACGATCGTCCCGTGTCCGCCGGCGATTGCACAGACGGGGCGTGTACTACGGCTCCGATGCGAGATCGACGCCGGGAGCCGGCGTCGCAAGCTTCAGATTCGACGGCGTCTCCACATCACAATGTTCAGCGAGCGCAGCACGGCCTTAGCGCTCCGTCCGACAGGGTGTTCCGGGTTAGTTGCTCTCACAGCTACAAACCCGGAACACCCCTGGCGCGCCAACGAGAAGCCACGCGCGGCAGCGAGAACGTTCGGAAAGCGGGTTGACGACGGTGGTTGGTCCAAGCTGACGTGTTCGTCGACCACGCCCACCGGTCCCGCGCGTGAAGTTCAGTTGGCCGGCGATGTGCGCGCCGAGCAGCCGGATCTCAGGACGAAATCCTGGTTGCAGCGCGCTGTAGAACGGACGCGCCGCGGTCCACGGCCAGGGTGCCGGATCAGGGCGGATCCCGATAAACGTCGGCGGCGGTCGCGCGACG
>DASVPU010000275.1:0-12902 GCA_036389475.1 Solirubrobacteraceae bacterium | reverse complement strand
TCGCCGTCCCGCGCTCGCCGCGCACGAGCACGCCGCCGACCTGCGGGCTGACGGCGTTGACGAGCAGCGCCTCGAGCAGCTTCTCCTGGCCGACGATCGCCGAGAACGGATAGCCGGGCGTCATGCCTGTGCCTGTTCGAGTTCGCCCTCGAGCTCCAGGTAGCGCTCGCGGATCGCGGCGAGCGTCGCCTCCGCCGGCGCCTCCCACAGCCCGCGCTGCGCGGCCTCGATCAGTCGTTCGGCGATCGAGCGCGCGGCCCACGGGTTGGAGCGGCCCATGAAGCTCGCCACGTCGTCGTCGAGCAGGTACTTCGCCGCGACCTGCTCGTACATCCAGTCCTCGGCGATTGCCGTCGTCGCGTCGTAGCCGAAGAGGTAGTCGACTGTCGCCGCCAGCTCGGCCGCACCCTTGTAGCCGTGGCGGATCATCGAGGCGATCCAGCGCGGGTTGGCGACGCGCGCCCGGAAGACGCGGCGCGTCTCCTGCGCGAGCGAGCGCACGACCACGCGCGAGGGATCGGAGGAGTCGCCGAGCACCGCCGCCGGCTCGCGGCCGGTCAGCGCGCGGACGGTCGCGACCATCCCGCCGTGGTACTCGTAGTAGTCGTCGGAGTCGAGGATGTCGTGCTCGCGGCTGTCGAGGTTCTTGACGGCGACGTCGATGCGAGCGAAGCACTCGCGCATCGCGCCGCATGCGCCGGCGCCGTCGAGCCCGCGGCCGTAGGCGTAGCCGCCCCAGGCCTCGTAGACCTCGGCGAGGTCTGCGTCCCCGCGCCAGTCCTGGGTGTCGAGGAGCTGCAGCAGGCCGGCGCCGTAGGCACCCGGCTTGGAGCCGAAGATGCGCGTCGTGGCGCGCCGCCAAGCGTCGGTCGCGGCGAGCTCGCCCGCGAGCCGGCCGGCGTCCTCGCGGGCGTGGGCGGCGACGTAGTTGCGGTCGGGCGGCTCGTCGAGCGCGGCGACGGCGGCGACGGCGTCGTCGAGCATCCGCACGAGGTGGGGGAGGGCGTCGCGGAAGAAGCCCGAGATCCGGACCGTCACGTCGATCCGCGGGCGGTCCAGCTCGGCAAGCGGGATGACCTCGATGCCGGTCACGCGCCGCGACTCGCGCGCCCACAGCGGGCGGACGCCGAGCAGGGCGAGGATCTCGGCGGCGTCGTCGCCCTGGGTGCGCATCGCGCTCGTGCCCCACGCGACGAGTCCGACCATCCGCGGCAGCTCGCCGTGGTCGCGTAGATGGCGGTCCAGCAGCGCCTGCGCCAGCCGCTGGCCGGTCTCCCACGAGAGCTCGGATGGCAGGGCCCGCGGGTCGACGGAGTAGAAGTTGCGCCCGGTCGGCAGCACGTCGACGCGGCCCCGAGTCGGGCTGCCGGAGGGGCCGGCCGGGACGTGGCGGCCGTCCAGCGCGGCGAGCACGCTGTCCAGCTCGCCGGTCGTCGCGGCGATTCGTGGAACCACGACCTCCGCGGCGAAGCGCAGCGCGCGCTCCAGACCCCGATCGCGCACGCCGAGCACGTGCTCGCAGCGGTCCCCGACGGCATCGGCAGACCACTGCGCCGTCGCCAGCGCGTCGAGCAGCGCCATCTGCGCGGCCTCCAGGCGGTCGACGAGGTCTCCGTTGGAGGACGCCGGGCCGCGGAAGCGCTCGACGAGGCGCTCGGGCACGTTCGTCGCCGGCGCGCCGGGCGCGGCCACGAGCGCCGGCTCGTCGAGCCCGAATGCCGCCGCCACGGCTCCGCGCAGTCCCGGCACGTCGCCGCAGCCAAGTCGCAGCACGGCGCTGACCAACCCGCGCAGCTGCTCGCCCGCCGGCGCGACGCCGAACACGTGCAGCCCGTCCTTGACCTGGATGTCCTTGACCTCGCAGAGGTAGCCGTCGATGTGCTCGACGAGCAGGCCGAGGTCGTCCGGGCGCTCTGAGACCCCGAGGTCGGCCTGCAGGTTCGCGCGCTCGATCGCGTCCCAGATCCGCGCGGCGAGGCCCGGCAGCTTGATCGGGTCGAGGATCTCCAGGCGCGCGTACTCGTCCAGCAGCGCTTCGAGCTCGGCGAGCTCGTCGTAGGTCTCGGCGCGCATCATCGGCGGCACGAGGTGGTCGACGATCACCGCGTGCGCGCGGCGCTTGGCCTGCACCCCCTCGCCGGGATCGTTGACGATGAACGGGTAGACCAGCGGCAGGTCGCCCAGCGCCGCGTCGGGCGCACAGCGAGGCGACAGCGCGAGCATCTTCCCCGGCAGCCATTCGAGCGTGCCGTGCTTTCCGAGGTGCACGATCGCGTCCGCGCCCCAGGCCGCGTCCAGAAAGCGATAGCACGCGAGGTAGTGATGGGTCGGCGGCAGCTCGGGATCGTGGTAGATCCCGACCGGATCGTCCCCGTAGCCGCGCGGGGGCTGGATCGCGACGAGCACGTTGCCGAGCTCCAGCCCTGCGACGACGAAGTCCTCGCCGTCGACGAACTCGCCGCCCGGTGGCGGGCCCCAGCGTGCTTCGATCGATGAGCGCAGCGCCGCCGGCAGGGTCGCGTACCACTCCAGGTACTCGCCGATCGGGAAGCGCAGCGTCGCGCCGCGCAGCTGGTCGTCGGTGAGGAACTCGGGGTCGTGGCCGCCGCCGGCGATCAGAGCGTGCATGAGCTCGTCGCCATCCCTGTAGGGGCGCTGCACGTCGTAGCCGGCCTCGTGCAGCGCGTCGAGGAGCCCGAGCGCGCTGGCGGGCGTGTCGAGGCCGACCGCCATGCCGACGCGGGCGTGCTTGGTGGGGAAGCTCGTGAGCAGGAGCGCGATGCGCTTGGTGGCGTTCGGCGTCGAGCGCAGGCGCGCGTGGCGCATCGCCAGCCGAGCGACGCGCGCGCAGCGCTCCGGATCGGCGACGTAGCGCGGCACCGGACCGCCGACGGCCGCCGCGCGCTCGGGGTCGCGTTCCTTGAACGAGACGACGCCGCCGAGCAGCCGCCCGTCGAACTCCGGGATCGCGACCTGTGTCGCCGCGTCCAGCGGCGACAGCCCGCTGCCGTTCTCCGCCCACGATGCGCGCGAGGCGGTCGCGCAGACGGCCTGGATCACGGGCACGTCGAGCGCCTCCAGCGCGGCTGCGTCCCAGCGCTGCTCGTCGCTGCCGTCGCCCACCGCGGCGTGCGCCGCATGCGAGCCGCCGGTCGCGAGCATCGTCGTGATGAGCGCATCGACGCGGCCTTCTAGCAGGCTCAGCGCGGGCACCTCGCCGGCGGCGTTGCGGCGCAGCGTCGTGCTCCACACCGCGATCGCGTTGGCGCCGGCGGCCTGGATCTGCGCGCACAGCTCGTCGACCCATGCCGCGTTCGTGCTGATCCGATGCGAGCGGTAAAAGCAGACGCCGACGGTCGGTTTGGACGGGTCGTGACGCGCCAGCACGTCCTCGATCGCGACATCGCCTTCGCCGGGGACGTACACGCCGAGGTCCGCGACCTCGTGCGGCGGCTCAAAGCCGTGGCCCTCGTAGAGAAACGTGTCGGCAAGGAAGCGCAGCAGCTGCTCCACGTTGTCGACGTCGCCGTGGCGCAGGTACTCGCCCGCTTGCGCGACCGCCCCCGCGGGCGCCGATGACAGCGAGGTCATCTCGGCGTCAGGCTCGATCTCGCCGCCGAGCGCGAGCAGCGGGATCGCCGTTTCGGCGCAGCGCGCGCGCAGGATGTCGAAGCCCTCGGGCCAGCCACGGCGCCCGCCCAGGATCCGGCACAGCACGACGCGCGCGCCGTCGAGCACGTCCTCGACGAACGCCGTCTGGTCGATCGCCCCGCCGGGGTTTGCGCAGCGCACGGCGGGAAACTCGTCGCCGAGGCGCTCGACGGCCGCGGCCGTGGCGAGGATCTCGGTGTCGGCAGTCGTCACGAAGCGCAGCACGGGCGCACCTCCACGGCGAGGGTCGGCAGGTCTGGCGGCGCTCCGGCCTCGAGCAGCCGCAGCACGGCGTCGCCGTCGATATGTCGCTCGACGAGGTCGCCGAGCGCGTCGAAGCGGCGCTCGCGCAGCGCGGCAAACGGTTCGCCGCCGGAGACGAACGTGCGCCCGCGCGCCTGGGCGACCGCCCGCAGCAGCGCGCGCCGCAGGTGGTCGTCCTCGAGTGCGCCGTGCCAGGACGTGCCGAGCGTCCAGCCCGATCGGCAGCCGTCGGCCTCGCCGTCGTCGGCGCGCAGCAGAGGCTGGGCTGCCGCGCTGCGGGTGACGCGGCCGTGGCGGATCTCATAGCCGGTGGCGGTCCGTGCGCCGCTCAGCCAGTCGCAGGCGCCGGCCCGCCGGCGCAGCAGCTTCTGCGCTTCGAAGACGGTGCGCACGGGCAGCAGCCCGAGGCCGTCCACCGCTCCGGCGCCCGACTCCACGTCGTCGTCGATGCGCTCGCCGAGCATCTGGTAGCCGCCGCAGATCCCGAGGATCGGCGCTCCGGCGCGGGCGCGCTGCGTCAACGCGCCATCAAGGCCGCCGGCGCGCAGCCGCTGCAGGTCCGCGACGGTCGCCTTGGTCCCCGGTACGACGACGAGATCCGCTCGCTCGACGTCGACCGGCGAGCGGGTGAAGCGCACGCGCACCCCGGGCTCGGCGCGCAGCGCGTCGAGATCGGTGAAGTTGCTCATCCAGCGAAGCCGCAGTACCGCGACGTCGAGCGTGCCGGCGACCGCGGTCGCCTCCGGGACGGCCGCCTCGAGTGCCAGCGAGTCCTCGGCATCGATCCACAGGTCCTCGACGAACGGCAGCACGCCCAGGACGGGCCGGCCCGTGTGTTCTCGCAGATCGACCAGGCCCGGCGCGAGGATCGACCGATCGCCCCGGAACTTGTTGAGGACGAAGCCCGCGACGAGCGCCTGGTCGGGCGCGTCCAGCAGGGCCAGCGTCCCGAACAGCGAGGCGAAGACGCCACCGCGGTCGATGTCGCCGATTACGAGCACCGGAAGGCCGGCCGCTCGCGCGAGGCCCATGTTCGTGATGTCGCCGGTGCGCAGGTTGATCTCGGCCGGGCTGCCGGCGCCCTCGCAGATCACGACGTCGAAGCGCGCGCGCAGGTGAGCGAGCGCGTCGCCGACCACCGCGCCCAGCCCGAGCTTGAGCTCCTGGTAGGAGCGTGCGTCGGTATCGGCGTAGGGGCGGCCCATCACGATGACCTGGCTGTGGCGCTCGCCCGACGGCTTGATCAGCACGGGGTTCATCGCCGCCTCCGGCTCGGCTCCCGCGGCCGCGGCCTGCATCGCCTGGGCGCGACCGATCTCCGCTCCGCCCCGCGTCACGACCGAGTTCAGCGACATGTTCTGCGCCTTAAACGGCGCGACGCGAACGCCGCGGCGCTGCAGCCAGCGGCACAGCCCGGCGCAGACGACGGACTTGCCGGCATCGGAGTGCGTCCCGCAGACGAGCAGCGCGCCGCTCATCGCAAGCTCCGAAGCAGCAGCATGCTCGCGGCGAGCGTGGCGGCGCCGACGGCGCTCGACAGCCGCGCGGCACGGCGGATGTCGGCCGGCCCCGGGGCGCGTCCGTCGCCCAGTCGTGGGCGTAGCTGCACCACTCCGTCGTAGGCGAGCGGCCCGCCGAGGCGCAGGTCCAGCGCGCCGGCGAACGCGGCCTCCATGCGACCGGCGTTGGGGCTTGGATGGGCGGCGCCGTCGCGGCGCAGCGTGCGCCAGGCGCGGGCGGGCGAGCCGCCGGCGACGGGGGCGCACAGCACGGCGAGGCCCGCGCCGGCGCGGGCGGACGGCCAGCCCAGCGTGTCGTCCAGTCGCGCCGCGGCCCAGCCGAACTGCGCGTAGCGCGGCGAGCGGTGGCCGACCATCGCATCCAGCGTGTTGGCGGCGCGGTAGGCGGCGGCTCCCGCCGGGCCGGCGACCGCACCCCACAGCAGCGTCCCCACGACCGCGTCGCTCGTGTTCTCCGCGACGGACTCGACGACCGCGCGAGCGATCTGCGCCGCATCGAGCGCGTGCGGGTCCCGCCCGCACAGCGCGGGCAGCGCGTGCCGTGCGCCCTCGAGGTCGCCGGCGTCGAGCTGCCTCGCGATCGACGTCGCCTCGCGCCGCAGCGAGCGCCCTCCCAGCGCGGCCCAGCTCACCGCCGCGAGCGCGACCTCGCGACCGGCGCCCGCGCGCCGCGCGCTGCGCGCCGCGGCTTCGCCCGCCAGCGCCGCGCCTGTGACGAGCGCGCCGGCGAAGAGCGCCCCGCGCAGCCGGCCCGGCGCGTACAGACGCTGCTCGGCGGCCAGGGCCAGGCGCCCGAACGCGGCCACCGGATGGCCGCGCCGCGGGTCGCCGAGAGCAAGATCGGCGCCGTAGCCCAGCGCAAGGCCGGCGGCGCTCATGCCGGGACTCCGAGCCGCGTCAGCGTCCAGCGCCCGTCGTGCGCGTGCAGCTCGGTGAGCGCCAGCGGGGCCACGTCGACCTGCCAGAACGCCGCGGGCGGAGCCCCGAGCGCGTGCACGACCGCAGCCTTCACCACGCCGGCATGCGTCACCGCGATCGCGCGCCCACCGGCGCGCGCCTGGCGATCCAGCCATCGCCCAACCCGCTCCAGCAGATCCGCCAGCGTCTCGCCGCCGTGCGGGCGGGCGCGCGGATCGGTCATCCACGCCGCTGCGCCCTGCGGATCTTCCTCGTGCACCTGCGCGAGCGTTCGACCGGCCCACGAGCCGAAGTCGCACTCGTCGAGCGCCAACTCGACCGCCGGGTGCAGCGCCGCGGCGGCGGCCGTCTCGCGCGCCCGCAACGCGGGGCCGCAGAGCGCATCGCCACGTCCCAAGCGTCCCGCGAGCGCACGCGCCGCCGAATGTCCGGCGTCGTCGAGCGGTTCGTCGACCGGGAAGGCGGCACGGCGCACCGCGGTCGTGCTCGCGTGGCGGATGAGCAACAAGCGGCGCACTCGTGGTCTAGGCGGGCGCGGTGCGCGCGCCGGTCGCCGCAGTCGCCGCCCGCTGGGACACGATCCCGTAGCCGATTCCGATCGCCGCCCACAGCACCGCTTGCGTTCCCAGCGAGCTGAGTCGGAACTCCCACAGCAGCGTCGCAGGGAAGTCCTTTGGCAGCTCGTTCACCGCGGGCAGCGCGAGCGCCAAGCCGCCCGCGACGGCGATGAACGTGCCCGCGCCCGCGAGCGGGCGCCGCCATGGCGGCGCTCCGTCACCGATCGACCAGACGACGCGGGCAGCCGCCCACATCGCCAGCGCCGAACCGACGAGCATGATCACGAAGTACTCCGTGCGCGCGCCGATCGTGTCGGGGTTGCCGACCGCCGGCGGATTGGCCGGGTACTTGATGAACGGCACGAGGACGATCGCGACGAAGATCGCCGCGGCCAGCCGCGTCGCAAGCTGCCAGTCGCTGCGCTGCGAGCCGCGCCCGCGCATCGCCGCGAACACGAGCGCGAACAACCCGCCGGCCGCGATGCCGTAGAGCGCCGTCGCGAGGAACAGCCCGCCGCGCTGCTCGGGCCGGCCGATGACCCCGTCGCTGACGTGGGCCAGGATCGGGACGAACGGCAGGCTCGCGTGAGCGGCGCGAGCCTGCTCGACGTCGATCGCGTCCTGCACCCGCGGCTCACCGAAGACGAACGCAAACACGCCGGCCAGCAACCCGGCGGCGACGCCGACGACGAGGCCCCTGCGAATCAGGGTCCAGACCACGGGGTTGCTGGGACCAGGCCTAGTGGTCCACTAGTGGCAGGGCACGCCGAGCAGATGGCGCCCGTCGTGCATGAGCTCGTGGAGGAACGAGCCGGTCTGGGAGACCAGACCCTGGTCGTACTGCACGAGGTAGATCGTGAGCAGCAGAAGCAGGCCCAGCAGCAGCGCGGGAAGCAGCTGGCGGAGCGGAATCGGCTGGACGGCGGCGGCTGGGTCCATCTTGTTCCTCCCGGGGATCGAAGCGTCCCTCTACGAAGGTGCCGTGGCGGACGAGTCTCCTGACTTCCGGATCACAACTCGTCCCGCCTTCCGACCAGGCTGGCCGTGGCTTGAACAGCATCTGCTCCCCGGTCACAGTGGCGCGACCGTCCCGGAGTCTCACCGGGTTCCTCGCGCCGCCACGCTGACCCGCTGGACCCTAGCGGCTCCCGCGGGCGGATGCACGCCGCCCCGACTCGCGTACCGTGTGCCCGCGCATGAGCGATGCCACGCGCTTGTACCGGCCGGCGACGCCGCCGGGCCACGACCCGTCGCGGGCCGCGCTGCGCGCCGCCGATCCGCGTGGCTGGCGCTTCGGCGACGATGATCTCGATGCGGTCTACCGCGTGATCGCGCAGCGCCGCGACATCCGCCGTTTCCGGCCCGATCCGATTCCCGGCGACGTGCTCGAGCGCGTGCTCGCGGCCGCGCATCGCGCGCCATCGGTCGGGCTCATGCAGCCGTGGCGGCTGATCGTCATCCGCTCCGGCGATGCGCGCGTCGCGATCCGCCAGCTCGCCCAGCGCGAGCGCCTGCGCCACGCGGAGCGCTTCGGCGAGCGCACGCGCGAGTTCCTCGACCAGAAGGTCGAGGGGATCGTCGAGGCGCCGCTCGGCCTCTGCGTGTGCTGTGATCACGGCGAGCCGGGCCAGGAGATCCTCGGGCGCGGGACGATCCCCGACACCGACGTCTACTCGACGGCCTGCGCGATCCAGAACCTCTGGCTCGCGGCGCGCGCCGAGGGGTTGGGCGTAGGTTGGGTGAGCTTCTACCGGCTGGCCGACCTGCGGGCGCTGCTGGGGATCCCCGAGCGGGTCGATCCGATCGCCTACCTGTGCCTCGGCTGGCCCGACGAGCGGCCCGTGCGCCCGGGCCTTGAGACGAGCGGCTGGGCGGCTCGCGTGCCGGTGACGTCAGTCGTGATGCACGAGCGCTGGGAGGACGGCGCGCTGGATGGTCAACGCGCGACCGCACGCCCGCTCGACCAGGCCGCGGCGATCGCCGCGCGCGACCGCTCCGACACGCTCGTCAAGCCGGCTGGCAGCCTTGGCTCGCTAGAAGGGCTGGTGGAGCGCTGGGCGGCTGTCACGGGCGCGCCGCCGCCGCCGCGGATTCACGCGAGCGTCCTCGTCTGCGCTGCCGACCACGGGCATACCGAGCACGCGACGAGCCTGTTCGGCAGCGAGCTATCGGCGCAGGTCGCGGCAGCCGCGGCGCGCGGCGAGACGGCCGCCGGCGTGCTTGCCGGCGACGGCGGTCACCGCCTGCTCGTCGTCGACGTCGGGCTGTGGGGCGCCACGCCCAGCGGCGTGCTCGATCGCAAGATCCGACACGGCAGTGCCGACATGACCACGAGGGAGTCGCTCACGGCGCACGAAGTCGACCGCGCCTGCGCTGTCGGTCGCGAGCTCGTCGCCGGGCTCCCGCCGGCCCACTGCCTCGTGCTGGGCGAGATCGGCATCGGCAACACAGCGACGGCCGCGGCGCTCACATCGCTTCTCACCGGCGCCCCCGCGAGCGCGACGGTCGGCCGCGGCAGCGGGATGGATGCGCCCGGACTAAAGCGAAAGCGCGAGCTGGTCGCTAAGGCCGTGCGACGCCATGCGCAGGCCACCACCCCCGCGGAGATCCTTCGCGCCGCCGGCGGCCTCGAGCTCGTCGCGCTGGCCGGCGCCGTCATCGAGGCTTGGGAACGCGGCCTGCCGGTGATCCTCGACGGCTTCGCGACGGCCGTCGCGGCGCTCGTGGCAACGCGCATCGAGCCCGCCGCCGCGTCCGGCCTCTTCGCAAGCCATCTCTCGGCCGAGTGCGGCCATAAGCTCGTCCTCGCCGAGCTGGGGCTCGAGCCGCTGCTCGACCTGCGCATGCGCCTCGGCGAGGCGTCGGGCGCGCTCGTCGCGCTGCCGCTCGTTGAGCGGGCAGGGCTCTTGCACGCTCGGATGGCGACCTTCGCGGAGGCGGGCGTCGACGAGCAGCGACGATGAGCCCGCTGCGCGCCGGGATCGACGGCGCCCGCGCGGCGCTCGGGCTGATGACGATCGTCCCCGCCGGGCGCGCGCCGCTCGGCGCGGCCGCGCTGCGCGCCGCACCGGCGTGGTTCCCCGTCGTCGGCGGCCTCGTCGGCGCGGCGGCGGCCGGCGTATGGGTGCTCGTGCAACCCCTGCTCGGCAGCGCATACGCGACCGCGCTCGCCCTGACCCTCTCGGCGATCGCGACCGGTGCGCTTCACCATGACGGCCTGGCCGACAGCGCCGACGGCCTCGGCGCCCGCGGCGGCGGCCCCGCTCGTCGTCTGGCCGCCATGCGCGACCCGGGCATCGGCGCGTACGGGGCGCTCGCGCTGATCGCCTTCGCGCTGCTGTCGCTGACCGCGCTCTCGAAGCTTGAGCCGGCGAGGGCCGCCGCGGCGCTCATCGCGGGACACGTCCTCGGCCGCTGGTCGACGCTTGCACAGTTCGGCCTGCTCGCCGCCGCGCGCGAAGACGGCCTCGGCGCGAGCTTCGGCGCCGGGCGCGTCGCGATCCTCGCCGGCTCGGGCAGCAGCGCAGTCATCGCGCTGGCGGTGTGTGGCATCGGACCGGCTGCCGCGGCGATGGCCGCCGCGGCCGTGGCGACCGCCGCCGTTGCGGCCGTCACGCAGTGGTCGGTTGGCGGTCGCACCGGCGACACGCTCGGCGCATCGGTGCTCGTGACGGAGGTTGTCGTGTACTCCACACTGGCGGCGTACTGGGCGTAGCCAACCCACCGCAGATAGCCACGTTCTGCACAAGTCCTGTGTGAGCTTGAGCATGGTGGTCCAGTGAGACCGGGCGTGTGTATCAGACGCAAACCCTGCGCCTCCTATGAGTGTGTGGATTGAACTGACAAGACTGAAGCAAAGGTTGGGTTCCAGCGCGCCTGACAGACGTCCTACCCGGCGCGTTCGTACCGTACCTTCCCGAGGCACGGGGCTCTTCGGACCCCCAGCTGCGGTCTCGTCAATCCATTAGTAACTACATAGGCATCGCCGCGCCCGCCTCGACGCGCGATGCCATCGACCCGCCACCGACGCTGGTTGCGGCCGCCTGTCGTCTCAAACTCCCGGCGGCTTCTACCCGCGCCCATCACCGATCAACAAAAGGAACATCGCTATGGCGCCCCATCGGCCCAAACCACCACCGCAGTAACAATGTCTTGACCAGTCGAAAGCTATCTACGAGAGCGGCGGATGCGTCAGGACGTCACCTGCCCGGTGACGTCCTGACACCGTTCCAGTCCAAGTAGTTAACATGACTGCGCGACCAGGGCTGCTTCGCTGCCGGGCAAGATCGGTTGGCTAGCGTCGACAGGTCGGTCGGGACATCTGCCAGGCGTCAGAGCGCGCCCCGCCCTTGATCCTCCTGTGACATCGGTCACGCGACGATTGAAGGGCGTCGATCATGGTCTTACGCTCGCTTGATGCCAGGGACAGCGTCCGAGGTCAGCCGCGTTCTCGATCGCATCGGCGAGGCTGTGCGACAGCAGCAGTGCATCCTGTTCTTGGGGGCAGGTGTGCATGCGCCGCCTCCGGAGGACTCGCCGTTTCAGTACCCGCCCGAGCAGCGGCCGCCATTCGGAGCGGCGCTGAGTCGTGAGCTTGCGGCCGAGTCTGACTTCGTCGCGCGCTTTCCCGGCGAGGATCCCGCCAACCTGCAGCGCGTCGCGCTCGCCTATGAGATCGACAGCTCGCGCGGCCGGCTCGTCGACGCGATCACGCGCGCGGTCGACGCGGGCACGGCGCCGTCGCCGATGCTCAGCGCGCTCGCCCGGCTGGACTTTCCGCTGATCATCACTACCAACTACGACCAGCTGTTCGAGCGCGCGCTGCGCGATGCCGGCAAGCAGCCGCGCGTCTCGGTCTACAAGCCCGAGCCCGAGCCGACGGTGGACTTTCGCAACGCTACGGGCCAGTCCCCGGTGATCTACAAGCTGCACGGCGACATCTCCCAGCGAGATTCGCTCGTCGTGACGGACGAGGACTACATCCAGTTCGTGCTGCGGATGAGCGACAAGGAGCCCTACGACCCGATCCCGCTGTCGCTGAAGTTCTTTCTCACCGGCTCGATGACGCTGTTCGTCGGCTACAGCCTGCTGGACTACAACCTACGGCTGCTGTTCAAGGCGCTGCGCTGGAAGATCGACGCGGCGAACGTGCCGGACATGTACTCCGTCGACCTGCGGCCCGACCCGCTGATCTCGGACGTGTGGCAGAGCCAACGCCGCTACGTGAAGTTCATCGCCCAGGACGTCTGGTCGTTCGTGCCCCGCCTGTATGAGGTCGTTCGAGGAGAGGAGCTGACGCCATGACGATCATCGACGAACCAATCCTCGCCGTGCCGGCGAGCCCCTACCGCGGGATCCAACCGTTCCGCTATGCCGACCACGCGATCTTCTTCGCCCGCGAGGAAGAAGCGCAGCTGCTGGCCAGCCTCGTGGCGGTCCACCGCGGCGTGTTCTTGTATGGCGACTCGGGCAGCGGCAAGTCCTCGCTGGTCAACGCGGGCCTGCTGCCTCAGGCGCGCCGGATCGGCCTGCAGCCGGTCCTCGTGCGCGTGCAGCCGCGCGCCGGCGAGGAGCTCGTCATCGAGCAGATCTCGATCTGCGATGACAGCGACGGCGTCCTCCCATGCGTGCTGGCACCCGAGAGTGACGGCGGGTCGCGGGTCGTGCTGTCGGTTGCGCAGTTCGAGGAGCGTGTGCGCGGCGCGTCGCCGGAGCAGCGGCCGCTGATCGTCTTTGACCAGTTCGAGGAGATCCTGACGCTGTTCGAAGACGAGAGCGCCATCGCGTCGCGGCAAGCGCTCGCGGAGATGATCGTCCGGCTGCTGCGCGAGCCGCTGCCCGTCAAGCTCCTGTTCTCCTTCCGCGAGGACTACCTGGGTCGCGTCAAGCAGCTGCTCGGCGCGCAGCCGAAGCTCGTCGACCAGGCGCTGCGGATCGGCCCGCCTTCGGCCGACGCGCTCGTGACGATCATCCGCGGGCCCTTCGAGCGCTT
>DASVPU010000274.1:0-2086 GCA_036389475.1 Solirubrobacteraceae bacterium | reverse complement strand
GCCATCTGCCGTCCGCCCGCCGCCGCGCCCAGGGTCTGCCGATCCAGCCGCCGGCACGCTCGGCGAACCTCCCGCCGGACGCGCGAAACGTCATCGAGTTTCGCAACGTCTGCATGCACTACCCGGCCGGCGACATCGGCCTGGACGGTGCGACGTTCAACGTCCGGCGCGGCGAGTTCCTCTTCATCGTCGGCTCCACGGGCTCCGGCAAGTCGACGATCATGCGCCTGCTCATCAAGGAGCGCGAGCCGACGTCGGGCTCGATCCGCGTCGCCGGCAAGAACCTCCCCGACATCGAGCACAAGAAGGTGGCCTACTACCGGCGCAACATCGGCGTCGTCTTTCAGGACTTCAAGCTGCTGCCCAACCGGACGGTCTACGACAACGTCGCCTACGCGCTGTCAGCGACCGGCGCGCGGCGCAAGGAGATCCGGGCCAAGGTGCCCGACGTCCTGCGCCTGACGGGACTGTCGACGAAGCTGCACAACTTCCCCGACCAGCTATCGGGAGGTGAGCAGCAGCGCGTCGCCGTCGCGCGTGCCTTCGTCAATCACCCGCCGCTGCTGCTGGCCGACGAGCCGACTGGCAACCTCGACCCGCGCACGTCGCTGGGCATCATGCAGCTGCTGTACCGCATCTACCGCGCCGGCACGACCGTGCTCGTCGCCACGCACGACGCGCACATGGTCGACCGCATGCGCCGGCGCGTCATCGAGTTGCAGGGCGGACGGATCATCCGCGACGAGGCCACAGGCCTCTACGCCCAAAAGGAGCAGACGACCGACGAGTTCGGCGACATGCTCGACAACGCCTACCACCAGCTCGGCCGCGACTTCGGACCCGACCCCGCCACCGGGTACTGATGCACCTGTCGTTCTTCCTGCGCGAGGTCAGCCGCTCGCTGCGTCGCGATGCGGCGCCGCCGTTCGCCGCGATGGCCTCCGTGCTCGTGACGATGCTCGTGCTCGGGGTCTTCATCCCGATCGTCCAGGCCACCAACGGCGCGGCCAACGAGGTCCGGGCCAAGGTTCTCGTCGACGTCTTCCTCAAGCCCGACACCAGCGATGCCGCCGTCGAGCGCTTGCGCCGGACGCTGACACAACAGACGCCGTACGTCGGCAGCGTCGTGTTCGTCTCCAAGGAGGAGGCTTACGCGAAGGAGAAGAAGCGCAATCCCGAGGCGTACCAGCTGCTGGGGTCCAACCCGCTGCCGGACACCTTTCGCGTGACGCCGAGCAGTCCCGGCAAGATCGACGACCTGCGCAATGCCCTCGCGCCCATGACGCCCAGCGGTGAGCGCACCGTCGTCGACCCGGCGATCGACGAAGTCAAGAATCGCCGCGACGAGACGACGAAGATCCTCTCGGCCACTCGGGTCGTGAAGCTCAGCATGGGCCTGCTCGCCGCGCTGCTCGTGATCGCGTCCGTGCTGCTGATCTCCAACACCATCCGGCTGTCGCTGCTGGCCCGCCGGCGCGAGGTCGCCGTCATGAAGCTCGTCGGAGCGACCGACTGGTTCATCCGCTGGCCGTTCGTGATCGAAGGGATCTTCGTCGGCGCGATGGGCGGGATCATGGCGATCCTCATGCTGCTCGTAGCGAAGATCGCCTTCATCGACCCGCTCAAGAGCGACTTCTCGCTGATCGCCGCGCCGGACACGATCAACTTCGGGCTGCTGATCGCTGTCCTGCTCGTTGCCAGCGTCGCGGTCTCCGCGGCTGGGTCGGGACTGTCGCTGCGCCGCTTCCTGCGCGTCTGAGAGCGCTGTCGTGCCCGGCGCCGCTGTGCTTAGAGCCAGCCGCGTTGGGTCGCGATGAGCACGGCTTGGGCGCGGTCGATGGCGCCGAGCTTGCTGTAGATGTTGTGCAGGTGCGTGCGTACGGTCGAGGTGGAGAGGTGTAGGTGGGTGGCGATCTGCTTGTAGACGTTGCCGGCGGCGAGGCCGTTGAGGACCTCGACCTCGCGGGCGGAGAGCGGGCAGGGATCGATCTGGCGCGGGCGTCCGCTGTTGGGGTAGGGCAGGTCGTACATGACCTCGCGCAGCTCGGTCGGGCCCAGGCCGACGGCGCGCGCGACCTTCAGCAGC
>DASVPU010000273.1:0-7285 GCA_036389475.1 Solirubrobacteraceae bacterium | reverse complement strand
GAAACTTGTGCTCTTGGGAGCCTGTCCATCCGTTGGCGCAAGCGTCAGATACCGTGGTTATGGCGTAGACGCTGGCCCCAAAGCCCGCGTCTGAGGCACCCGGCGACGCGCTGCCCCCGCGGCCGCACCGGGTTCTCTCCTGACTGACCGGGGCCCCCGCGTGCCTTTCCCCCGTCTTGGCCGCGGGGCCCCGCGTCGGTCCTCGTGTGATCCATGTTGCGATAGCGGATTGTCAACCGTCATGCCCAGACTGACTCCTGCGACGGCAGGCGTCGGGATCCGACCGTCGATCTCATAGAAGTGGGTTGGTGCGACGGCGCTCAGGGTATGCGAGCGCCCGATGCCAGCTGCTGCTGACCAGATTCCAGCGCGCGACGTCCCTGACGACCTTGCCGCTGTCGTGCTGCGTGCAGACCGACTTGGGTTCTGTCGCCGGCGCGTCGCGACGGCCCTGAGAATCAGCGCTGCAGGCCTTGAAGCGATCGAGCAGCACGCCGGACTGACCCGCACCAGCCCGGCTTCGGCCGCTGAAGGCTCCCAAGCAACGGGCTGACCGCGCCCGCCGGCCCTCAAGGATCAGCGGGCGCCGGCTGCGTGCTGATCCAGGGCGCGCAGCGCGCCTGCCGGCTGGCAGTCCGCCACGCGTGATAGGTGTCTTATGAGATCTCGTGCCTGCGGCAGATCTCTTGGACCGATCGGCGCTCGCCGGCGGCGCTCATCACGATCTGCAGCTTGCGGTCGGCATCATTTTCGTCCTCGGCTGCTCTGACTGGAGGATCTCCTCGCCGGGTTCGTCTCTGACCAGACGCCCGCCGCGAAACGGCCTGCTCACCGTCCGCGTTACCCAGCGCATCTGCGAGGTTCTCTGCCTCGACAGGTTAGTTGCGTCCCTGACGAGGAGCGGGCGCGCCGAGCATCGCAGTCGTGGGCGCGGCGTTTGCCGGAGCGCCGCTCAGGACAACACGACGCGCATGACCAACCTTCTGCAACCCTCCTCCGACACCGTTAGCGGTCTCGGCCGCGCCCTCAGCGACCTCGGCCTCACCGGCCTGCTCGGCGGCCAGCTCTTCGGCCGTCTCGCGCTGCATCCGGCGGTTGCGGCGATCAGCGAGCCGCGCGAACGCGGGAAGGTCGTCAATGCTGCGTGGCAACGTTACGGCCTCGTCAACGGCGTCGGACTCGCTGCCGTAACCGCCGGATGGCTCAGCGCCCGCGGCGGTGAGCTGCGCAACCGCAACCTCATCGGCCGCGAGCGGGCGCTCGCCCGCGTCAAGGACGGCCTCGTCGGTGTGCTGGTTCTCAACGGGCTCCTCGTAGCCGTCGAAGGCGTCCGCTTCTCGCGCGAGGCGCCCCACGGCGCCGTGCCGCTACGCGACGGCGACCACACGACGTCGCAGGCATCCGAGACCGCGCGGCGGCGCAAGCGGCGGCTGAACATCCTCGGAGTGACCACGATCGCCACGGCGATCGGGGTCGTGACGGTCAATGCCGCACTCGACCAGGTCAGCTTCCGCCATGCGCCGCTGCGCCGGCGGCTGAACCGCTTCCGCTGAAACTATGACGCGGAGATGCGCTCGCGCAAGTCCGGCCTCGGTCGACTGACGAGCACCGCGCGGGAGCTAGCAGTCGAACAGGCGCCGCGTTCAGCGGGAGCGGCACGATCAGAATCATCCTCGTGTCGCTGATCACAAGGTGACGCTGTCGCCGCGGCCTTTCATCGTGACCGCTGTCGCAGCGGAATCGTTGCTTCACGCGTTCCTGCGTCGCGTCCGCGCTCACTCAGCATCGCCAGCGGCAGGCGGCGCTGGTGAAGAGCAGCGGTGCCCGCGAGCCGGATCGGCAGACAGATCAGGCGTGCTCGCGGCGCCAGCACAGCGTGATCGCGGATTCGAAGCGTTACGGGGCGCATGTGGCGCTCGCGACTGCACGATGCGGCACCGGCACGAGGCGAGCGATGCGTTGTACGTAGCAGCGGTCCCGGCTCGCGTCCGTGCAATGCCCAATAATCGTGGGCTACGACAAACTCGGGATGGCACGGCCCATGTCGGCTTGCTTCCCGACGACAGCTTGAGCGACGCTTGCTCAGCGATCCTCGATGCTCCAGTCGACGTTCTCGAGCGCCGCCTCGAGCGCCTCGATCTCGAGGCGCTTGCGCGTCTCGGCGACGGTGTCCTTGGGCAACTCCGGCAGCTTGAACGTCGTGATGCCATAGCGGCCCGAGAGCTCTGCCTGCGCGGCGTTATATGCCGCCCGCGCGCGCGTCCAGTCGCGGCCGCAGCCGGTGAGCTGTAGGCGCTCACCGCTGTAGCGGAGCGTCAGGCGCGCGTCGTCCTCGTCGATGTGCGACACGATGATGTCCATCGACATGATCCGGGGGCTGCGGAGCAGGTGCTCGCGGGCCTCCTCCAGCGTGTCAACCGTCATCGGGTCGAACTCCTCGTTGAAGACGACCTCGCAGATGGCCGGATCGAACGGTCCGGCCTCGATGGCGACACGCGCGGCGCAGAAGATCGCGTCGAGATCCTTCCAGCTGCACCACCGCTCGCTGAGCTCGAAGCGCTCCATAGCGACAGGATAGGTACTCGAGGTCGCGGGCGGAAACCCCCACGCGTTCTGTCGCATGATCGCGCGGCGCGGCGGCACCGGCTGCCGGTGCCCGCGACGGATCTGCCGGTCACTCGAGCGGGCGCTCGGCCTCTGGTCCCTGTCGCCCTCGTAGATGCGTAGCCCTCCAGGCCGGTGGTGTTGTGCGGGTCGTGGGTAGGTCCTCAAAACACCCGGCGCCGGAGCGCGCAAGCCCACCACAGGCGGGCCCTGAGGAAAGGACGCGACCTTGCAGCGACCAGCCGGTGGTTGTGCGGATATCACGGCTCGCTGCGGTCCGACCTGCCGCCACGCCGGGGGGCGTTGCGCGTCAGGCCCCTGCGTCGAGCCTGGCTGCGCTCGCGCCCGCGAGTCCTGCGGTGTGCTCCTGGATCAACGCGGATCGGTGGCTGTGCCCAGCATGGCCGGCGCGCTCTCGGCGGAAGACGATCCGCCGCCCAAACTGCCGTCGACGTCATCGGACGCTGCGCATGTAAAGGCAACGTCGGGCGCCTAGTTGACAGGCTAAACCGCGAGTACGTCACGATCGCCCTTGGCGGATGCCGCACCCTGGCCGGCAGGCCTCGATTCATCAAGGCACGAACCCGTTTATCGAGGGCCAGCAAGTGGGATGACAGGCACATGAGCGCCGCCAACGAGGCAGACGACCTGACCGCCTTGCGCGACGCCGTCGGCGCCGCTGAGTTTGACTTGACGCTCGCCTTCGAGCAGGTTGCGCAGAAGGTTGCCGCAGGCGACAGCTTCACGACTGTGCAGCAAAACGCCGCTGCGCAGCTGCTTGAGATGTCCGCCGCCGTACGCGAGCTTGCGGTTGACACGCGCGCCGCGGTGAACGGCGGCAGCATGCCGCCCACGCTCTTGGGGCGCGCGCAGCAGCTTCTCGAGCGAACGGCCGAGCTGCGCGAGACGTTCGGCCAGCAGCCGGTCAGTCAAGCTGATCTCGCTGATCGGCCAGGGCGCCCGAGCGTGAGGTAGACGCTCCACGTCCGTTACCGACTGCGCCGGGAGTGCTCAAGGGGCGTTCCACGGATCGATCCAGGGGAGCGCCGAGGGCTCGCCGCTCGGCGTCACACCGACGCAGCAGCCCGATGTCGTCCTCATCGACGCGTCCTTCACGATCCACGCCTGCAGCGGAGATCTCACCTTCGCCCACGAGCAGATCGTGTACAACACGTCACACTCGCGCGCTGACGAGTTCTTGCTTCTGGCCGAGGTCACGGGCGACGGGTCGCTACGCCGGAGCCAATCGTATACGTGCAGTGCGTCGGGACGCGGCCGCTGTCCACCGGTGTGGCCGAGGGCATCTACGGTGCACAATTCGACGAGGGGGCATAGGCGGGGTTCGGCCGTGACGCCGACGTACGGGGCGTGGCGACTGCGAAGACGGTTGGGCTCGTGCATGGCCGACGCGATCCATATCCGGAGAAGCCGGTCACGACGTCGCTCGTCGCCGCGGTGCCCGGACTGACGGCGTAGAGCATCCGGCCGTCGCGCGAGAAGTCCAGCCGCTGCTCATCGAGGGTGGACGGCCCGAGGTCGCAGAAGAGCTCGCGCGCGCGGCGCACGTGCCGCCCGGCTTCGACTGCGGGTTCATGGCCGCGCTGCTCCTGCACGCTCAGGGCACGGCCCAGCTGGCATAGGCCAGATTCGACGACGCGGCGGCGACGCTGACCGGCGTCGGCGAGCTGTGCGAGGCGACCGGCATCCGCTCGCCCGTCGTCGTGCCGTGGCGCTCGGACCTGGCGCTCGCGCTCGCCGGCACCACTCGCCATGACGAGGCGGTCGAGCTGGCCTGCGGCTGGCGGAGCGATGCGATGCCAATCGCGCTCGAGGGGCGCGCCCTGCGCGCGCTCGGACTGCTCGAGGGCGGCGAGGCCGGCTTGCAGCGCTTGGCCGCGGCAGTGCGGGCGTTGACTCGTTCGCCGGCGCGGCTGGAGCCTGGCTGGTCAAATTACGAGCTCGGCGCCGCGCTACGTCGCTCCAACCGCCGCCGTGACGCGCGCCAGCCACTGGACCGCGCGCTCGATCTGGCGCTGGAGTGCGGTGCGAAGCCCAGCGCGCCGACGAGCAGCTCCATGCCCTCGGGGCGCGACCGCGCGGCGTGATGCTGACCGGAGCCGAGTCACTGACACCCTCAGAACGGCGCGTCTGCCGCCTCGTGGCGGACGGACTAATGAACACGCAGATCGCGCAGACGCTGTTCGTCTCGCTCAAGACCGTCGAAACGCACCTCCGCCACGCCTGCCGCAAGCTCGACATCGCCTCACGATCCGAACTGGCGCAGTCACTCGGCGAGACCTGACACCACAGCCGCGCCTTGGCGAGGTTGCGCACGAGGCGTCTCGCGAGTGCTAGCGCAACCGATCAATGATGAGGTCAGGCCGACGGCGTCCCGTTCAGGGCGCCGAAGGAGTTCAGGTCCACGACAGCGGCGGTCATCCGGCTCAGGTTGGCCCGCGAGATCTCGACCGGCTGCATGTCGGGCTGCAGTCGCCCGGCACCGATGGTGATCAGCCAGAAGGCGAGTCCGTGGAACGTCTGCTGGCGATATTGCAGCCAGGCGTCGTCGAATCCTGGGGGGTCCACCCCGGCGGCGCACAGCCGTTCCAGGTAGTACTCGAGCAGCTCGCGCTCCCAGGCGCGCCGGTCCTCGACGGTGAGGCCCGACATGAACGCGTAGGCCACATCGAGCGCCCAGCCGCCACGGGCGACGCAGTGCCAGTCATAGAGGCCCATCTCACCGCCGGCGGCGGTGTACCAGTTGCCGGCGTGGAGGTCTTGGTGCAGCAACGTCTGAGATCCGAGGATGTTCAGGTTCAGCGACCGCATGAACGCCGGCCAGACGTCCTGACGGTGCTCGATGAAGCCCGGCGCTGAGACGTCGCCGCACGGTCGATGCCGATCAGCGTCCGCTTCTCGAACGGGATCGCCGCGTTGACGGTCTGCTGCCAGCGCAGGCTGGACGGCACCCACCGCAGGTCCTTCCCGAAGCGCGGGCTGCCCCACAACGCACCGTGATAGCCGGCGAGCTCCCGGGCCATGCTCTGCGCCATCACACGAGTGACGTACCGCTCCTCGGGCCCGCCGAAGCTCGCCCCACGCGTCCGCGTCAAATCCTCCAGCAGGACGATCGAGCGGCACGACGCCGCGTCAGCGCCTGCGTGATACCCGTATGGCGCGAGCAGGTCCAGCCCCTCTCGGACCCGCGTATAGAAGAGGCCCTCGTTGCGGGCGGCGCCGGTGAGCCCGGTGACCATCCGCGTGGTGAACGTCGGGGAGGTCTTGAACCACAGCGACGATGGTAGTCCCGCGGCCTGGCCGGCCACGTCGTAGGTCAGCTCGATCCGCCCCCGCCAGGTCGAGCCGTGTGACGTGTCCGTTACGTTGAACCCCATGACGCGGGCGCCCGGCGTGTCGCGGCAGAGCACAGCCGTCAGCCACTGCGTCGTGAAGGCGGCAGGCCCGGTCGGCACGTCGCTCGCGGCGTGCGCGACCGGACGCGTGAGGCGCTCGTGGACGACGTGACCGGCCACCCGCGCCATCCGAGCCGCGAGCTGCGTTCTGTTCATGCGCTGAGTCCTTGACATCGACGACGGTTCTGGGTGCCCACAGCTGACGGCGGTGCCAGCGCGAGGATGATCTTCACGGCGGCGACTCGTATGAACCGGTGACGTACCAAAGCGATGATGACGGTTATACCGGGCTCGCAACCACAACTCAGGGGAAGTCGCGGGGCCGGCGGCCCCGCGACCACCGGCGCGGTCCGCAGAGTGATTCGGCGCCCCGACGAGCGGTCGCGGACATCAGCGAGCTCTGCCGCACCACAGAGGTGCTTGCGGGGCCCGTCACCCTGAAATTGGGGGCACAGGCGTTCTCACACCCAGATTGGGTACAACACCTGAGCGGGCGCGCCGCCCACGCAGCTGCGGTCGCATCAGGCCGCGCCTGCCGGGGATTGCCTGGCGGGCCAGGCACGTTCCGGTTCAACGAGCCCGCAAGGGAGGAAGCAGTCCATGAGTCAGCAGATGGCGCAACCCGCCCACCATGAGTGGCAGGAGGCGCTGGATGCCATCACCGCGCGCCACGGCGGCCAGCCGGTGACCGTCCAGGTCCTCAGCGCCGAGCAGGGCAGCCAGCTGCTGGCCGATCACGACGCGCTGGCTCATATCATCTATCGCGAGAGCGACGACGTGCTCGTCGTCTGCTTCAACAGCGCCCAAGACGACGTGCGCCGCGAGCACATCATCAAGCGTCCCTTCTCGATCATCTTCGACGGACCGGCCGATGCGCTTGAGCGCATCGACATCGAAGGCGCTGACGGCGCGCGCACGCTGATCACCCTGCACCACCGCCACGCCGACGCCCACGGCGCGCCGTAGCGCCTCCTCGAGCTGAGGTCCAGGCGCTCGACGACAGCCGTGGCGCCACGGTCGCCATCCGGCCGTCGCTGACGTACTGCGATCGTTACGACGGCCAGCTCAACCCCCGCTACGCGGCCCCTCCGAGATCGGTTTGTCGCCGTCGGCGGGTCTTGCAGCGACGATAGTCAAAGCCTGAAGCCACGCAAATGTCCGCCGCCATGCCGGGACTCGGGTACGGCAGCCTCGCACCTGAAGAGCGCGGTACCGGTCCTTTGATCACAATGACCGATGATGCCAGCCGAGGAGTGGACCACCAACGC
>DASVPU010000272.1:0-19337 GCA_036389475.1 Solirubrobacteraceae bacterium | reverse complement strand
GTTCGGCGGTATCAAGACCTTGCGATCAGATGTCGCCGGGGTGAGCGCCATCGAGGATCACGCGCGCGCCGGTCGTGCGCCCTACGGCCGCTGGCAGTCAAGCGTCCATGGAGCCCTTCCCGGCTCGTTCGTCGTCATCGGCGGTCGCGGCGTCCACGTCGGAATGCTCGTGCAGCCGCTGAGCGGCGGCAGGGCGAAGACGGTGGAAGGCAACACATCGTTCGGTCCCGGAGGCTCGCAGTCCGACGGCGGCTGCATCGCGGCCCGCGTCCGCTCGGCGGCGGAGATTCACGGCGTCGCGACCATGAACTACCCCGGCTAAAGGAATGACCATGCCTGATATCTGGACACCGTCCGACGACCTGCTAGCGCACGACCCGATCGCGCGGCAGAAGCTACAGACACCCTTTGAGCCTGCGGACCTCGAAGCGCACGGCATCAAGCTCTTCGACATCGAGGACGACGAGGCCAACGAGGCTGCCGCGTGCATCGTGCTGGCGACGCTGGACAGCGACGACAGCGACGGCGACGAGCCGGGTGAATGCGACGACGACGACGAGATCGACGACCCCGCGGACAACGAGAACGTAGCGGGCGACATCTAGCGACGAGCGGCGGCAGGCGCCGGGCGACAGCGGGTCGCCCGGCGCATCCGCCGCGGCTCGGGGGTTGAGAGTCGTAAGACCCTCGAAGCCGCTCGAGCGGTCAGACGCCGCGGCGACTCGCCCCACCTGCGCGAGCCGCCGATCCAGAAAGGCGTGGATCATCACCTGTACGGGTACAGGGCTGCCAGCGACCGGGCCCACTCGGTCCAGATCAGATTGACTGGCGCCTACCGTTACAGGAGTTACCGAGATGCTCATAGCCACCATACCGATCGTCTTTGCAGTGATCGGCAAGATCGTCTTGATCCTCATCGCGATTGGCGTGATCATCGGCTTCGTCCTCGCGCTGATGCTCGTACGCCGGCGATAGGGGAACGGAGACCGTTGGCGTGGGCGCCGCTGGCGCGTGCGTTCGATGCGGCGTGGGCTGCTCGCCAACCAGCCCGTTCGGACTGCTCCTGCGACCGGTCGACGAGCCGTGGGTCTTGGACGGGCCGCCGCAGTCCTAGAGCCGCTCAGAACGTCGTCGCCCAGCCGAAGGCGAAGGCGTTGGGGTCGTTGAGCGCGCCGTTGTGATGTGTGGGATCGTCGAAGGTTCCCGAGATCTCGACGCTGACCGCCTCGGCGGCTGCCACGGGCGACGATGGGCTAACGACGACGGGGGAGTCCGTCGCGCCCCTCACGAAAAACTGCGCAGCCCCAAGGGCTGTGTTATCGGCGAACCGCTTGAGCGCCAGTGTTCCCTTGCACGCCGCGATGAGCCGGCCGATCGCGTCGCGCCCAGGGCACGGAAGTTCGAACACGAGCGCGCCGTCGGGCAGTCGGCTGGGGCGCAGCGCAACCGTGGTGTCGCTGTCGTCGAAGCGAGCGCCCTCGCAGTCGGCAGGTATGAGCTGCGTCGCGATCGTGTCGACGCGATCATTGCCGTCCTGGCAGCGCACCGTGTCAGGCGGCGCTGGACCGGAGGCGGGACCGAATAGTCCGGCTGGGTCGAAGGACTCGTTGGAGAGGTCGATGAGATCGTCGCCGGCCCCGGCGTCGATCAGGTCCGACGCGACGGGCACGACGAAGCTGCCGTCGCCGATCAGCAGATCGGCGCCGCCACGGCCGGCGATCGCGTCCGCGCCGCCGGCGCCCTGCAGCAACTCCGGCCGGTCGCTGCCGATGAGGACGTCGTTCCCCTCGCCGCCGCGCACCTTGTCGATCGACTGGACCCTGCCGCCGTTGAACGTCCCGTTGCCGAGATCGATGCTCAGTGGTGACCGCGAGCCCCATGCCAGCGTGTCGTGGCCTGCGCCGCCGAAGATCGTGTCGCTGCCACTCTCACCGTTCTGGATGAACAGGTCGTTGCCGCCGCGCCCATAGAGCACGTCGCTGCCCGGGCCACCGATGATGTCGTCAAAGAACGGCGATCCGGCGATCCGGTCGCGTCCGGCGCCGCCTTCGATGTGCCAGCCCAGAAACGACCCGCCCTCGCCCTCGTCGCTCGGTATGCCGGCAAGCCCGTCAGGTGCGGCTCCCTCACGCGATGGGGCCGAAGCCACGTCCCGCTGGGCCTTCACCGTGAGTCGATCGTTGCCGCCGCCGAGGAAGACGTAGGCATAGGGCTTGGCGAAGCCGGAGCACACGACCGTCCGGCGGCCGCGCTCCCGGCATCCGATCCGGCGGCCCTGCACGTCCGTGCGCACGCGGCCGCGGCGATCGACGATCCTGACCGACGTGTACTTGGAGTCGGAGCCGCTCTTGACCGGAACGCGAGCGAGGGTGATCGTGATGTCGTTGGCGCGGCTGTCAGCCTTGACGCTGATGGCCTCCCCGGCATCGGTCCCTGTGCCCTGTGCAAATCCGACCGTCGTCGCTGCGTGAGCGTCGGGTGCCGTGAAAGCCATGAACGCACCGAGAACAGCCAGACCGACGTTGAGGGGACTCGCCATGCCTGATGTAACGCGCCGCGACACGAAAAGCAGCGGTTGATACTTAGCGGTGGGCGAGCGGGTGAGACTGCCGATCCCGTTCCGGGCGCTCGCTCCGCACGCCTGCTGGCACATCCATGGGCCGAGCAACAGTCCGGCCACCGTGCAGGCGGCGTCCGTAGAGACATCGCCTGCAGGTGGCCTTCTGTCGTATGCCGACGCGCGAATCAGCTGCGTCATCTGGGCATGTCATCTTCGTCCTCACGTCCGACGACACCTGTGTTGCCAAAACGGTGGACAGACGCTTAGGACGGCGGCGGCTTGGGCCGATGAACGGACATTATCCGGCTCCTTTGAATAGGTCGCGTGGTGGACGGCCATATAGCCGCCCCGTGGTGAGAGGACCCGCACCGGCCGACAGCGGCTACGGATCGATGGCAACGAACCGTCGGCGAGAACGCTCACTCGAGTCCGGCGAGAAGGTACGGCGATGTCTGTCGGCATTGTCCTACCTCGTTCGTGTGTTGGGCGCGTCATGAAGCGACAATCGTTTGTGGTGATGGATGGTTGGTCATGTAGCCAGTTTGCGACGGTCGGGTTGCAGGCGCGTTGCAGCGCAATAACAGGAGAGTCACGGTGATGCTCGAGGTTTCGTACGGCGTCAAACCGCGGCCGCATCGAGCGCAGTGTCATCCCGGTGCGAGCGTAGGGAGCAAGATCGCCCCATGGAGCGCTGGTCAGAGTCTCGTGCTCTGAGGGCGTGATGGCGTGCCGCGGCGCCCGCGCCGGGTCTCGCTACGAGGCCGTTCGTCCCGGCGACCGGCGCCTCTACGCGCTGGACGGGTCCGCAGCGCCGATGCGCTTAGCTCGACGCGCGCCCAGCGCTGCGTTCGCGACTGCATACTGGCCGCAGTGTCTGCCCTGGCGCCGCCCGACCTGCCGCTGGCTGACGGTGTCGTCACGCTTCGAGCGTGGCGCGCCGACGACCTCGACGCGGTCGTCGAGGCACTGCAGGACCCGACGATCACGCGCTGGACTCGCGTTCCGTCACCGTACGGGCCGAGACAGTTTGCCGCATGGATGGCCGAGCAAGGCGAGCAGCGAACAGCCGGCACCGGGCTGCACTTCCTGGTCGTCGACAGCCGGCAACGCGTCGTGGGCGCGGTCGGCGTGCAGCTGACCGAGGACGCGCCGGACATCGGCTACTGGTGCGCGGCGAAGCACCGCGGCCGGGGCTACACCTCTCGCGCCGTGCGACTCCTGCGCGACCATCTGCGCGCGCTCGGTTTCTCGCGCGTGGACATCTTCATCCACCACGACAACGAGCTGTCTCAGCATGTGGCCGAGGCCGCCAACTTCGCGCGCCAGCCCGGCCTGACCAAAGTCGAGCGCCTCGGCGACGAGGCTGTCTACGTCCGATTCACCTTCCCGTAGTCCGTTTCGCCCGGCGCCTTGGCATCGCTCAGGGACGCTTTCGCTTCCACCAGACTGCGAGACAGCGGGCGATCTCGCCGACCGCGGCCGGTTGCGCCGCCCGAGGTGGCTTGAGCGTTGACCGACAAGTATTCGCCCCGTCGCAAGTCCCAGTGGTCCGTCCTGCAATTCCGCACCCGCACGGACTTACAGGACGAACGACTCCCGCGACACGACAACCAAGCAGGACGAGATGGCCAAGACAGCAAGGCCGGATCGGCGAGATCAACCTCGTGATGATCCCGTCGACCGACCAAGATCGGTCGATCGAGTGTTACGAGGAGGCGCTCGGCTTCGAGAAGCGCACGGACGTCGCGTCCGACGACAGCCTACGCTGGGTCGAGGTATATCCGCCGAAGGGAACGGCCGGTATCGCCCTGGCGTCGCCGCGGGCCGACAACGCAGGGGGATCCAGACCGGCATCAGCCTGACCACGACGACATCGACGCCACTCACGCTCAGCTTCAGGCAAGCAGCGTCGACATCGATGCCGAGATCGCACGCATGGGAGAGCCGGTGCCGCCGATGTTCTGGATTCGCGATCCGGACGGAAACACGCTGTTGGTCGTCGAGCAGAGCTGACCGCGATTCGAGGCCGTCCGCCATCCACTCGGCTAGATCGGGATCCCCCACAGCGGAAACCAGCGCTCCAGCTCGGGCTCGATTGGCAGCTCGTCGCCGACGATCGCCTTGATCTGCAGTTCGCGCTCGGCGTTTCGCTGCTGCGGCCCGGCTGGCACGAACGGGTACCAGAAGCCGCGCTTGTAGTTGTAGATGAAGTAGACCGGGTGGCCCTGAGAGTCCTCGAACGGGAAGACCGCGGCGAGCACGCGGTCGCCGTAGCCGCCCGTGAGCAGCGCGTCGCTGACGGCGTTGATGCCGACGACCAGATCCTCGATGTCGTCGTCGCGCAGGATGATCCAGCGGTAGCCGTGCTCGTCGTCCGTCGTCTCAAACGTCGTGCCGGTCTCCTCGCCGGTTCCCGTGAGGATCTCCTGCATCTCGCTTGCGATCGATTCGAAGTCGGCGGTCGCGAGCGGCTGAAAGACGATCCCGGCGACGCCCTTGGTCCTGATGGCGTGTCCCGTGTCGAGCGTGACGTACGCCGTCGACATCGCGAACAGGCGGTCGGGCGCGGGCCCCTTCAGCTTCTTCTTGCCGCCCAGAAGGGAGTCGAGGAAGCCCATGCCGCCGGTCGGTCGGACTACGCCGCCGCCGTCAGCGTGCCGCGCTGCAACTCGGCCTCGAGACGGGCGAGCGCCTCGACGCGCTTCTCCACCGGCGGGTGCGTCGAGAACAGCCCGAGGAAGGCCTGCTTGGCGCCCGGAGGCACGATGAAGAACGCGCTCAGCTCATTCGCGACGCGCAGATCCTGCTGGGGCAGGCGATCCATGCCCGAGTGCAGCTTGATCAGCGCGTTCGCCAACGCGCTGGGACGCCCGGTGATGAGCGCCGCGCCGCGATCGGCGACGAACTCGCGGTAGCGCGAGAGGGTCATCATGAGG
Source organism: Solirubrobacteraceae bacterium (assembly GCA_036389475.1). GTDB lineage: Bacteria > Actinomycetota > Thermoleophilia > Solirubrobacterales > Solirubrobacteraceae > CADCVQ01. The sequence continues at coordinate 13,841 of DASVPU010000272.1, read as the reverse complement.
AAGTAGGACACGACGTAGACGACCAGCGAGATCAGCAGGATGCCGATGAAGCCGGGACCGTCGTCGTCGTCGCTCGAGCCGCCACCGCCGAAGAAGAAGCCGAACTGCAGGATCATCGCGGCGATCGAGGCGAAGAACGACGCGATCGTCATGATCATCACGTCGCGGTTCTTGACGTGCGAGAGCTCGTGCGCCATGACGCCCTCCAGCTCGGCGGGGCTGAGCATGTTCATGATCCCGGTCGTCGCGCACACGGTCGCGGCCTTCTGCGAGCGCCCCAGTGCGAACGCGTTGGGCATCGCGGTCTGCGCGACGGCGACTCGTGGCTTGGGCAGGTCGGCCTGGATGCACAGGCGTTCGACCATCGCGTGCAGCGCCGGCGCCTCCTCGGGCGTGACCTCGCGGGCGCCCATGGCGTGCAGTGCGAGCTTGTCGGAGGTGAAGAGCTGGACGGCCGCCAGCCCGCCGACGATGAGCAGCAGCGCGGGACCTGAGACACCGCTCGTGGCGAGCACGGCGACGAACGCCACGTAGAGCGCGCCGAGCAAGAACAGCGTCAGCAGCATCCGGAACTGAAGTCCCGGATCACGCCCGAATTGTGTCTTGGTCACGGCCACCAGATCATTCTGACAAACCCGCGCGAGCTGCTCACAGGGCAGCTACGCCTGGTAGGGTCGCCGCGTCGATCTCCCTGCTAACGCGGGGAACGAGGGGTGCGCCGCCGCGGCCTGACGCAAGGCTGCTCGCAAGACTCCATAACACGAGGTGACGGTTTGATCGCCTGTGCAGTACGAACCTAGACTCGGCGGTCGCATGCGCGCCCGCGTCCTTCTCGCAACCATTGCGCTGCCGCTCGTGCTGTGGGCCGTCCTGCCGCTCTCCTCGTCCGGTCAGTCCAAGCAGCAGGAGCTCGACAGGCTTCAGAACCGGATCGATCGCGCGCGCGAGAGGATCGGACGCAAGAAGGGCACAGAACGCGTGTTGACGAGCCAGATCGCCGGCTACTCGCGGCGCATCCATCGCCTGCAGGGCAAGATCTCGAGGCTCGACAACCGCCAGCAGGTCATCCAGTCCGACCTCGACGCCAAGCGCGCGGAGCTCGAGCGCCTGCGCACCGACCTGCGCACCGAGCGCGCGCGGCTCGTGCGGCTGCGCAAGCGCTTTGACCAGACCCGCGCGATGTTGCGGGTCCGGCTCATCGAGATCTACAAGGCCGAGCCGCCGGATCTCGTCACGGTCATCCTCAACTCCGACGGCTTCGCGGACCTGCTCGAACGCAGCGAGTTCATCAAGCGCATCTCAGACCAGGACCGGAAGATCGTCGTGCTCGTGCACGACGCCAAGCTCGATTCGGTAGCCAGCGAGCAGCGCCTGAACCGGCTGGAGCGCCGCCAGCAGACGGTCACCGAGATCGTGCAGCAGCGCCGCGACGAGATCGCCGGCGTCAAATATGAGCTGATCGGCACCCGCGTGGGCTACGCGCGCACGAAGGCCGGCAAGGCCGCGGCGCTGAGCAAGGTGCGCGCCGATCGCCACGATCTACAGGAGCACGTCGACAGCCTCGAGGCCGCGTCGAGCAAGATCGCGCAGCAGCTCAACGCCCTGCAGCCGGCGAACGCCGGTGACCTGCCGATCCGGCAGGGCTCGGGCAGCATGATCTGGCCCGTCAACGGCCCGATCAGCGGCGCGTTCGGGGAGCAGCGCCCGGGCCACATCCATGCGGGCATCGACATCGCCGCCGGCGAAGGCACGCCGATCCACGCCGCCGACAACGGCAAGGTCGTGCTCATGCAGGGCGTCGGCGCCTCCGGTGGCTACGGCAACTACACGTGCGTCCAGCACACCGGCAGCCTGGCCACGTGCTACGCCCACCAGTCTCGCTTCGGGACGAGCATGGGCGCGAGCGTCAGCAAAGGCCAGGTCATCGGCTACGTCGGCAACACCGGGCATTCCTTCGGGGCGCATCTGCATTTCGAAGTCCGTGTGAACGGCACCCCGGTCAACCCGCTCGGATACCTGTAGGCGGCCCGCGCGTGCGACGCGGGCGCTAGCGTTCCAGCGCGATGCAGCCTGAGATCGACCTCTTCGGCATCCCGTTGAAGACCTTCGGACTCTGCTTCGGCCTCTCGTTCGTCGTCTCGGGTGCGATCGTCGCTCGCCGCCTGAAGGAGCTCGGCAAGCCCCCCGACTGGGCTTATGAGATGGTCTTCGCGGCGCTGGTGGGCGGACTGCTCGGCGGGCGCCTGTACTGGCTGGTCGAGCATCCAAGCCGATTCAGCGACCTGTCGGCCGTCTTCGGCGGAGCCGGACTGGTGTGGTTCGGGGGTGCGCTGGGCGGGGCGGCCGGCGTGCTGCTGTGGGCATACCGCAAGGGGATGTTCAACCTCCAGCTGCTCGACCTCTGCTCGCCCGCACTGGCGATGGGGTACGCGGTCGGTCGCGTCGGCTGCCAGGTCTCCGGTGACGGCGACTACGGCACGAAGACCGACCTGCCGTGGGGGATGGCCTATCCGCACGGGGTCGTGCCCACCAACGACGTCGTCCATCCGGCGCCGATCTATGAGACCGTCTCGATGGGGCTTGCCGCGTGGGCGCTGTGGCGGGCGCGGGACGCGTTCCGGCCCGGAGTGCTGTTCGGCTTCTACCTCGTCTTCGCCGGGATCGAGCGCTTCCTCGTCGAGTTCGTGCGCCGCAACGACGCGGTTCTCGCCGGTCTCACCGAGGCGCAGCTGTTCAGCCTCGTGATGCTGCTGTCGGGCCTGACGTGGATCATGGTCGCGGCACGGTCGGGCGGGCTGCGGGCGCCGGACGCCGCCGCGCCGGTGCCGGCATAGCCCGCGACGCTCATCTAATCCTCATCTGCGCGACGCAGACTCGCGTGATGAAGCTCGGACGCCGCGCCGCCGCAGGGACGGCCAGCATTGCCGCCGCGCTGCTGCTCGCGCTGCTGGTGGCGTCCGGGGCGACCGCGGCGGCGGGCGACATCCTGCTGGCGTCCCGTGCCAGCGGAGGCGCCGGCGCCAAGGGCAACAGTGCGTCGAGGCTGCCGAGCATCTCCTCCGACGGGCGCTTCGTCGCCTTTCAGTCGACCGCCGCGAACCTCGATCCGGCCGACACGGATCCCTCCTCGGACATCTTCGTGCGTGACACGCAGACGAACGCCACGGCGCTGGTCAGCCGGGCGAGCGGCGCGAACGGCGCCAACGGCAGCGGCGAGTCGATGGCGCCCGACATCTCGGCGGATGGACGCTACGTGGCGTTCCAGTCCACCGGCTCCAATCTTGACCCGGCCGACCGCGATTCGACGATCGATGTCTTCGTGCGCGACCTGCAGACAAACACGACGAGGCTCGTCAGCCGCGCGACCGGCGAGTCCGGTGTGAACAGCGACGGCGCCTCCGGCGCGCCGACCATCTCCGCCGACGGCCGCTACGTGGTGTTCGAGTCCGTCGCCACAAATCTCAACCTCGCCGACACCGACGCCGTCTCGGACGTCTTCGTGCGCGACCTGCAAGCGAACACGACGACGCTCGTCAGCCGAGCCCCCGGTGCGGAGGGCGTGAAGGGCGACGACGACTCGACGTCGCCCGACATCTCGGCGGACGGGCGCTACGTGGCGTTCGCCTCGCTGGCGACCAACCTTCACGCCGACGACACCGACGGGCTTTCCGACGTGTTCGTGCGCGACGTCCAATCCGGCGCCACGACCCTCGTCAGCCGCGCCACGACGGCCACCGGGGCAAAGGGCGACGGCGACTCCACGCAACCCGGGATCTCAGCCGACGCGACCTTGGTGGCGTTCATCTCGACCTCGACGAACCTCGATGGCGCCGACGCCGACGCGGTCGCCGACGTCTACCTGCGCGGGGTCCGCGCGAGCGTGAGCACGACGGCGCTCGTCAGCCGCGCCGACGGCGCCAACGGAGCCAAGGGCGATGGCGACTGCGCTACCCCGGTGATCTCGACGACGGGGCGCTACGTCGCGTTCAGCACCGTCTCGACGAACCTCGACGCCGCCGACGGCGACTCCGTCTCGGACGTTTACTCGCGCGAGCTGCCGACCAACAACGTCAGGCTCGTCAGCCGCGCCGCCGGCGTCGCCGGCGTCAAGGGCGACGGGGACTCGGTCGGGGCAGCGATCTCGGCGGACGCTCGCTTCGTCGCCTTCACCTCGGCGGCCGCAAACCTGGGCGACGGCGATGCGGACGCGACCCTCGACGTGCACGTCCGCGACGTTCTCGGCCCGCGGCCGCCGTTCACGCCACCGACCGAAGCGACGCCGCCGCCGTCGGGATCGGCCGGCGCGCCTGGAGGCACGCGCGGCTGCCCGTTCAAGGGCACGCCGGGCTTCGGCACCGATGCCGGCGACACAGGCCTGGGCGGTCCGGGCACGGACATCTTCTTCGGCAGGGGCGGCGGCGACGTGCTGTACGGCGTTGTCGGCAACGATTGCCTCTACGGCCAGCAGGGCAACGACCGGCTGTCGGGCGGCAGCGGCACCGACCGGCTCTACGGCGGCAGCGGCAACGATCGGCTGCGCGGCGGTCCCGGCGCGGATCGCCTCAACGATGCGCACGGCCGCGACCAGTTCTTCGGTGGCGCCGGCAACGACCGCATCGACGCGCGCGACCGCACGCGCGTCGACCGGCGCCGCAGGGACATCGTGAGCTGTGGCGCGGGCAAGCGCGATCGCGCCTTCGTCGACCGCGCCGACCGCGTCGACAGGAGCTGCGAGAAGGTCGTCCGGCGCCGCCGCTGAGGCGCGCTAATTAACCTAGCGGCCGCCCAAGCCGAGCGCCTCGACCGGCGAGCGGCCGGCCGCAACCGATCGCGCCGGCGCCTGGCGCCGCACGAGCAGCGTCACGCCGTACAGCGCGAACGCCGCGAGCGCGACCGACGCGCCGGCCGCGAGGCCGAGCTCGGCGCTGACGACGAGCCCGAGCACCCCGGCGACCGCGCCCAGCGCCGTACCGAGCGCAAGCTGCGCGCGGACGCTCTGGCCGAGCCGGATCGCAGCGGCCGCCGGAGCGACGAGCAGCGCGAACACGAGCAGGTTGCCCAAAGCCTGGACGGCGGCGACTGTCACGATCGCCATGAGCGCGAGCAGCGCGAGCTCGGCGCGCCCCCGCCGGACGCCGAGCGAGCGGGCGGCCGCGGGATCGAAGACCGCGGCGACGAGGCGACGATGGCCGCCGCCAAGCCCTGCCGCGACGAGCGCGGCCAGCGCCGCGGCGATCGCGAGATCCGTCGTGCTCGTCCCGAGCAGGTCGCCGAAGAGCAGCTCCCCGAGTCGCGCGGGCACGTCAGGGGCGAGCGCGAGCAGCGCCCCGAGCCCGAACGCCGTCGTGACCGTGACGCCCACCGCGATCTCCGAGCCGACGCGCGTGTCGCGCGCGGCCAGCGCTATCAAGACCGCGGCGACGAGTACGCCGCCAAGCGCGCCGAGTGCGAGCGGAGCGCCGGCGAGCGCCGCGATGACGAGCCCGGGCAGCATCGCGTGCGCGAGCGACTCGGCGGCGTACGCCTGGCGCAGGTGCAGCACCCAGACCCCCAGCGCGCCGCATACCGCGCCGAGAACCACAACCTCAAGAAGGGCGCGCTGCAGCAGTCCCGAGTCCAGGATCTGCATCAGTGACTGTGCGCGTGGTGCCCGACGGCGATTGCGCGCGCGCCGCCCTCGAGCACGACGATCTCGGCTCCGTAGGTCGCCTCGAGCACCGCTGTCGTCAGCGTTCGCTCAGGCACGCCGTAGGCGACCTGCCTGCCGCGCAGGCACAGCACGCGATCCCAGCGCCGCGCCTGCTCGATGTCGTGCGTCGCGATCAGCAGCGTCCGGCCGTCGGCGCGCAGCTCGTCGAGGATCGTCATGATCGCCGCCTCGTTGGCGCGGTCGACGCCGGCGAAGGGCTCGTCGAGCAGTAGCACACCCGCGTCCTGCACAAGCGCGCGGGCGATCAGGACGCGCTGGCGCTGCCCGCCCGAGAGGGCGCCAAAGCGCTCGCGGGCACGGTCCGCGAGCCCGACTCGGGCCAGCGCGCCACGCGCGAGCTCGCGGTCGGCGGCCGCGACCCGCCTGTACCACGGCGTGCGCGCGTAGGCGCCCATGAGCGCGACGTCAAGCGCGGTGACGGGAAAGTCCAGGCGCGAGCGCTCGGTCTGCGGGACGTATGCGAGCGCGCCGCGCACCGCGAACGTTCCGGCGACCGCCGGCAGCTCGCCGAGCAGCGCGCGAAAGAGGGTCGTCTTACCACCGCCGTTGGGCCCCAGCACGGCCACTGCTTGCCCCCCGCTCGCTTCGAACGTCAGGTCGCGCAGCGCCGGCGCTCCCGCGCCGTAGGACGCCGCGAGGCCGGCGACGTGGACGCCTGCGTCGCCGGTGACCCTCATGCCGCCGCCTCCGCGCCACGCCGCCCGCGGCTCGCCGTCGCGAGCGCGGCGAGCGCGAACCCGCTTCCGCCGACGGTCGCGATTGCCGGTCCGGGCGGCAGGTCGAGGTGGTAGGCCAGCAGCAGACCTACGGTGCCCTCGGTGGCGGCGAGTGCGACGGCCGTCCACAGCAGCGCTCGGAGCGAGCCGGTGAGCAATCGCGCCGTCGCCGCGGGAACGACGAGCAGCGTGCTGACGAGCAGCGCGCCGACGGCTGGCAGCACGGCGACGACCGCTGCGCCGAGCAGCGCGAGCAGGAGCCAGTCGCCACGCGCAGCGTGCACTCCCAGTGCGGGCGCACCGGCGGGATCGAAGCCCGTCGCGAGCCACGTGCGCGCGAGCGCCGCGGTCGCCGCGCAGGCGGCGACCGCAACCGCGCCCGCGAGCCATAGGTCACCGTCGCTGAGGCCCAGCAGCGTCCCGAACAGCAGTCGGTCGATGCCGGCTCCCGAACGGTAGACGTCGCTCGCCAGCACGGCGCCGAGCGCGAGCATTCCTGTGAGCAGCAGCCCGGTGGCGGCATCGGAGGTCGCCGCCCCGCGGCGCGTCAGGCGCGAGAGCAGGCCGGCGAAGCCCAGCCCGGCGGCGAGCGCCGCGAGCGGTGCTGCGACGCCCCACGGTGCTGCGACGACCAGCCCGGGGAAGGTCGCGCTGCCGACCGCGTGGGCGAAGAACGCGAGCCGGCGCAGGACGATCCACGCGCCCAGCAGGCCACCCGCCAGGGCTAGAAGCAGAACCGCCAGCAAGGCTCGCTGCATGAACGGAGCTGAGAGCGGGTCTGTGAGCCAGCGCACAGCAGGCAGGTTATCGAAAATGGTTCTCACTTAGACGCCGGCTCCGTGAGCGCCGATGCGCCATTTCATGGACGGCCCTCAAGCCGCCCTCGCGCGCTGCCGATTACGACGTACAAGCCGCCATGCTCAGGGTTCATCTTCCCCAGCGCACGCTTTTCCCCGGGCTCGGTGTCGCGGGCGCCGTGCTGGCCGCGGTGATCCTCGCGTTCATGAGCACCGGCGCGATCGTCGCGTTCAATCTCCTTTCCAGCGATCCGCAGGGTGATCCGTCCGCGCCGATCGTCCTGACCGGTCCGGCGTCTTCTGCTCCTATGAGGACGCCGCGCGCTCACCCCAGACCGCCCGTTGCCCCGAGGAAGCCGGTCGCGCCGGCAGCGTCGTCGGTTTCCACCGCGACCGCGCCGGCGCCGGTCCAGCGGCGGATCCCCACCGCCCACTTCATCAGGGAGGAGCCCCCGGCGCCGCCGAAGACGCCCGAGCCGCCGCCTCCACCGCCCCAGCAGGCCCCGGCGTCCGCCCCTGCGGCTCCGCGCCCCGCTCCGCTTGCTCCCGTCGGCGATGTCGTCGTCCAAGCGACGTCCGGGGTTGCCAACACGCTGCGCTCGGCAACCACCGATCTCGGCAACGCCGTCGTGCCGCTCAGCCCTCCGGTCGGCGAGGCCGTCGCGGCGGTCGGCCAGCTGGTCGGCGACACCGTCGATGCGACGGGCAAACTCGTTGGTGGCCTGCTCCGGCCGTCTGCGCCCGCCTGATCTGATCTGACGCGAGCGCCTCGCGGTCTGCTGCCGAGCGCGCTACGGACGCGCACCGGACTGCCGGCGTTCGAGCAGGAACTGCACCGAAGCGGCCTGCAGATCGGCGTCGTGCTGGACCGAGCCGTGATCGCCTCCTGCGACCCGGACGAAACGGCTGCCCGGCGCGGCCGCATGCAGCGCTGCCGAGTGCTCGACCGACACGCGCTCGTCACCCTCGGCGTGCAGCAGCAGGAGGTTCGGTCCCAACGCCGCTGCCGCGCTGCGCAGGTCGATCGTTGCGACCAGCTCTGTGAGCGCCGGCGGGTTGGCGCGGAACTCGAAGCGCCCGTCGCGCAGGCCATCCAGGAGAGCCCGCGTGCTGGCCGGGCAGATCGCGACGACCGCCCGCGCGGCGGTGCGCTCGGCGGCCGCGAGCGCCAGAAAGCCGCCCATCGACGAGCCGCGCAGGAACAGCGGTCCCGGCGGCAGCAGCCTGGCGACCGCAGCGACGTCGTCTAGGGCTCCGGCACCCAGCGCGCCCTCGCTCGAGCCGTGGCCGCGCTGGTCGAAGACGATCGCCGCCAGTCCGGCGAGGGCGCATGCCTGCGCGAAGTCGAGGTGGTTCTCCTTGCACGATCCGGCGCCGTGGAGGATCACGACGCCGCCGCGCGGCGCGCCCGCAGGGGTCAGCAGTGCGCATGCGAGACCGTCGTGGACCAGCAGTGCGGGCGCCGGCGCAGCGATGTCGTCCTCTGCCTGCATCGCGGCGCAGTATCCCCGCAAGAGGCCCGGCGCCATACTCTCTCCGCTCGCATGCCGGCCACCCGCACACAGCTCTCGCAGGCGTACCCGATCGGCAGCCGGATCGACGACGACGGCCGCTTGCAGCTCGGCGGCTGCGACGCGGTCGAGCTTGCGCGCGAGTTCGGCACCCCCGCCTACATCGTCGTAGAGGATGACCTGCGGGCCCGCGCGCAGACGTTCGTCGAGGCGTTCCGCGCGCGAACGAAGGACTTCGACGTGCTGTTCGCCTCAAAGGCGTTTCCGTGCACCGCCGTCTATCGCGTGCTCGCCTCGGAGGGCATCGCGTGCGACGTCGCGTCAGGGGGCGAGCTCGCGCTGGCGCTGCGGGGCGGCTTCGATCCGGCGCGAATATACATGCACGGCAACGCGAAGTCCGTTGACGAGCTGCGCTTCGCGCGCGAGGCCGGCGTCGGCCACATCGTCGTCGACAACTTCGACGAGATCGAGCGTCTGGACGCACTCGTCGCAGACGGCGCGCGCCAGCCGGTCCTGCTGCGGATCACGCCCGATGTCGTTGGACGCACCCACGACAAGATCTCCACCGGCCAGGCCGACTCGAAGTTCGGCTTCTCGATGGCCGACGCACCGCCCGCGATCGCCCGCCTGGAAGACGCTGGCGGGCTGGACCTCGTCGGCCTGCACATGCACATCGGCTCGCAGATCCTCGAGCTGGAGCCGTTTCGCCGCGCGATCGAAGCGGTCGCGCCGCTCGGCGACTTCGGCACCTACAACCTCGGGGGCGGTCTCGGCGTCGCCTACACCGCCGAGCAGGAGCCGCCGCGGATCGCCGACTACGTCGCTGCGAAGGTCGACGCCGTCAACCGCGTGCTCGGCCCCGGCAAGCGGATCCTCGACGAGCCGGGGCGCGCGCTCGTGGCCAACTCGACGGTAACGCTCTACACCGTGCAGAGCGTCAAGCGCAACGTCTCCACCTGGGTCGCAGTCGACGGCGGCATGTCCGACAACCTGCGCCCGATGCTCTACGGCGCGGTCTACGAGGCAGCGGTGGCCGACCGCTTCGGGCGCGGCGCCGTGTGCAAGCTGACAGGCAAGCATTGCGAGTCCGGCGACGTCATCGTGCGCGAGGTCGAGCTCGCCGATCCGCGCGCCGGCGACGTCGTCGTCACGCCTGCCACGGGCGCCTACGGTCACGCGATGGCCAACAACTACAACGGCGTACCGCGTCCGCCGGTCGTGTTCGTCTCCCAGGGCGATGCGCGCGTCGTCGTTCGGCGCGAGACCTACGAAGACCTGTCGGCGCGCGATGTCGAGTGAGCCGTTTCGCATCGGCCTGCTCGGCCACGGCACGGTCGGCGCCGCGTTTCAGACCCTGCTGGAGCAGCGCGCCGGTCAGGTCGAGGCGATCACCGGCCTGAAGCCGCAGATCAGCGGAGTGCTGACGCGCACGCGCGGCGACTTCGACGAGATCCTCGCCGGGTGCGACCTCGTCGTCGAGCTCATCGGCGGTCTCGATCCGGCGCGCGACTACGTGCTGCGCGCGATGCGCGACGCCAAGCACGTCGTCACGGCGAACAAGCAGCTGCTCAGCCAGCACGGCGAGGAGCTCTGGGCCGCGGCCCGCGAGCACGGCGTGCAGCTGCGCTTCGAGGCGGCGGTGGCCGGCGTCGTGCCGGTGATCCGCGTGCTGCAGGAATCGCTCGCGGCGGCGCACGTCGACCGCGTCCACGGGATCGTGAACGGCACGACGAACTACATCCTCTCCGAGATGGCTCGGACGGGCTGCGCGTATGAGGACGCGCTCGCCGCAGCGCAGCGCCTCGGCTACGCAGAGGCCGATCCGACCGACGACGTCAACGGCAAGGACGCCGCGGCGAAGATGGCGATCCTCGCGCGGCTGGCGTTCGACACGCCGGTGCACCTCGACCAGGTCACCTACGAGGGGATCGAGCGGATCACCTCCGACGACATGCAGTACGCGCAAGACCTCGGGCTGGGCCTCAAGCTCATCGGGACCGCCGAGCGCATCGACGGCAAGCTCGCCGTTCGCGTTCATCCGGCCTTCCTGTACGCCGGTCATCCGCTGGCCAGCGTCCACGGCCCGTTCAACGCCGTCACGGTCGAGTCCGACGCGATCACCGAGATCACGATGTCGGGTCCCGGCGCGGGCGGTCCGCAGACGGCGAGCGCGGTGCTCGGCGACGTCATCAGCGCGATGATCCCGCCGGCATCGACGCCCGAGACGACGCAGGCGCTGGAGATCGTCGACGACGTGGAGTCCTCCTTCTATCTGCACATGGAGGTCGCCGACCGGCCCGGGGTGCTTGCGCAGGTCGCGCTGGTCTTGGGCGAGGAGGGGGCGTCGATCAAGTCCGTCGTGCAGAAGGGCCTGGGCGAGAACGCGCGCTTGGTGATGGTCGTCCACCCGGTGCTCGAGTCGCGCTTCTTCGCGGCGGTCGACCGGATCGCCGGGCTGGACTTCGTGCGCGCGCGCCCGAGGGCGATCCGGGTGATCGAGGAGGAGTTCATCTAGTGGTCCGTCCACTAGTGCCCGGGCTCATCGAGCGCTATCGCGACAGGCTCCCCTTCGCGGCCGCCGACCCGGTCGTCTCGCTCGGCGAGGGCGACACGCCGCTCGTGCATGCGCCGCACATCTCGCAACTCGTCGACGCCGAGGTGTGGCTGAAGCTCGACGGCACCAATCCCACAGGGTCATTCAAGGATCGCGGGATGACATGCGCGGTCAGCGCGGCCCTGCGCGAGGGCGCGAAGGCGGTGATCTGCGCCTCCACCGGGAACACCGCGGCGAGCGCCGCCGCCTACGCCGCGCGCGGCGGGCTGACCTGTGCGGTGATCGTCCCGGAGGGCAAGATCGCCACCGGCAAGCTCGCCCAGGCGCTCATGCACGGTGCGCGCGTCATCGCCCTGCGCGGCAACTTCGACCAGGCGCTCACGCTCGTTCGCGCGCTGGCGGACCGTCAACCGATCGCGCTGGTCAACTCCGTCAACGACTTTCGCCTGCAGGGACAGAAGACCGCGGCGTTCGAGCTGATGGAGAAGCTCGAGATGCTCGACGCGCTCTGCATCCCGGTCGGCAACGCCGGCAACATCACGGCCTACTGGAAGGGCTTCGGCGAGCTCGGAGTCGCGCCGCGCCTGTTCGGCTTCCAGGCCGAGGGCGCTGCGCCGCTCGTGCTCGGCAGGAAGATCGACCACCCCGAGACCGTCGCCAGCGCGATCCGGATCGGAAACCCCGCACGATGGGAGGAGGCGATGGAGGCGATGACGGCGTCGCGAGGGATGGTGCGGGCGGTTTCCGATGCCGAGATCCTGGACGCGTACCGCCTGCTCGCGGCCCGCGAGGGCGTGTTCTGCGAGCCGGCGTCCGCGGCGTCCGTCGCCGGCCTGCTGCGCTATGGCGCCGGCGGCGCGCGGTACGTCGCCTGCGTGCTGACCGGCCACGGCCTGAAGGACCCCGACACGGCGCTGAACCAGGCCGGCGGCGTGATCCCGTGCGAGCCGACCCTGGCTGCCGTCGAGGAGGCGGTTCTGCGCTGAGTCTGCATCCCCGGCATCTCGCGCCACGAACTGCGCTGGATCGGCGCTGATGCAGCGCCGCCGGCTCGTCCGCGTGCCCGCCTCGTCGGCGAACCTCGGTCCCGGCTTCGACGCGTTCGCCGCGGCGCTCGGGCTGCACGTCGAGGTCGAGGTCGTCGAGAGCGGGCGCTTCGGCGTCGAGACACGGCTTGACATCGCCCGCGACCGCCGCAACCTCTGCGTGCGCGGCTTCGCGGCGCTGCACCCGCCCGACGACTTCACCTTCCGCATCCGCTCGCAGGTTCCGCTGTCGGGGGGATTGGGCTCCAGCGCGGCGGCATATGTCGCAGGGCTCTCGGCGGCGGCGCATCTGTTCGAGCTCGACGAGGACCTGTTCGCGCGCGCGACCGAGCTGGAAGGCCACCCGGACAACGCTGCCGCCGCGCTGCTCGGCGGCTTCGTCATCGTCGCCGGAAGCGAGGTCGCGCGCTTCGATCCGCCGGACGGGCTGGAAGCGGTGATCGTCGTGCCGCGCGCCGCCGTTCGAACGGCGATCGCTCGCCGGGCACTGCCAGACAAGGTGCCGCTGGCCGACGCGGTTGCGAACGTCGCCCACGGCGCGATGCTGACGCTGGGGCTGGCGCGCGGAGACCTCAGCCTGATCGGAAGCGGCTTGGCAGACCGCCTGCACCAGCCCTACCGCGGCCATCTCTATCCGGCGTCGATGGAACTGCTGGAGCGCGCGCAGTCCTTTGGCGCGATCGGCGCGAGCATCTCGGGTGCCGGCCCGACCGTGCTCTTCTGGACGCACGCGGACACGACGGGTGCCATCGTCGTCGCGTTGCAGCGCGAGACCGACGGCTGGGCCGACGTGCTGCGAGCGCCGTTTGAGAGCTCGGGCGCGGAGGTGCGCGAGCTGTAGATCACGGTGATGCCCCATCGCGACGGCAGCGCCGAGCGCGGAGGTTTGGCACTTCATGATCGGAACCTACGCACGCACCCGCACGAGCGCCCCGAGCGCAACTCGCGCGAGCAGCCAGCGCATGTCGCGCTCGCTCGCGCGCAGGCAGCCGCTGCTCACCGCGTTGCCCAGGCTCGACTCGTTCGACGTGCCGTGGATCGCCAGGCGGTCACCGCCGCTCCAGCCCTGCGGCACGTTGCGCTGGCGGGCCGTGAGCGCCAGCGCACAGCATCCGTAGGCCCCGCTGCCTTGGCCGATCAGCAGCAGATCGGTCACCCCGAAACGCCCGCTCGGAGTCGGGTTCTGGGAGCGGCCGATGGCGACGACGATGCGCCGGCGAAAACGGCCGTCGCGGCGGACGACGATCGTGCGCGAGGAGAGGTCCACGTCGAGTGAGTACGGCTCGTGCAGCAGCAGCGCGCTGCGCGCCGGGATCCACCCCGCGCGCGAGTTCGACCGATGCTGTGACAGCACGCCGAGCCACTTGCCGCGCCGCGCCACGACCGCCAGCACCCGCGGCGAGCCGTAGCCGGTGCGCGTGCCCAGCACGCGCACGCCGCGGCCGCCGGGACGCTCGCGCAGCAGCGCCCGGCGCAGCAGCCGCGCGCCGAACGGCGCGCGCGGCGC
>DASVPU010000271.1:0-4488 GCA_036389475.1 Solirubrobacteraceae bacterium | reverse complement strand
GCCGCTTCCAGCCGGTGATGGTCGGCGAACCGTCGGTGCAGGACACGATCGCGATCCTGCGCGGGCTGAAGGAGCGCTACGAGGTGCACCACGGCGTGCGTATCCAGGACTCGGCGACGATCGCCGCAGCGACGCTGTCGCATCGCTACATCGCCGACCGCTTCCTGCCCGACAAGGCGATCGACCTGATCGACGAGTCCGCGTCGCGGCTACGGATCGAGATCGACTCGCTGCCCGAGGAGATCGACGAGCTCGAACGCCGCGCGATGCAGCTCGAGATCGAGCTGACGTCGCTCGCAAAGGAGTCCGACGACGCATCGGCGGCGCGGCGCGACGTGTTGGAGCGCGAGCTCGCCGAGCTGCGCGAGCGCTCGTCGGGCATGAAGGCGCAGTGGCAGGCCGAGAAGGCGAAGATCAACGCCGTCCAGGACTTGAAGGAGCGCCTGGACGCCGCGCGACACGATGCCGAGCGTGCCGAGCGCGAGGCCGACCTGCAGCGGGCCGCCGAGCTGCGCTACGGGGAGATCCCTGAGCTGGAGCGCGAGCTGGCGCAGGCCGAGCAGCACTCCGAGGGCGACGGCGCGTTCTTGAAGGAAGAGGTCACGCCCGAGGACGTCGCCGAGGTCGTCGCGCGCTGGACTGGCATCCCCGTCAGCCGCCTGCTCGAGGGCGAGGTCGAGAAGCTCGTGCACATGGAGGAGCGTCTTCACCGGCGGGTCATCGGCCAGGACGAGGCGGTCAGCGCGGTATCAAGCGCGCTGCGCCGCTCACGTGCCGGCCTGCAGGATCCCGACCGACCGATCGGCACGTTCCTCTTCCTGGGCCCGACCGGCGTCGGCAAGACCGAGCTGGCGCGGGCGCTGGCGGAGTTCATGTTCGACACGCAGGAGGCGATGATCCGCCTGGACATGAGCGAGTACATGGAGAAGCACTCCGTGTCGCGGCTCGTGGGAGCCCCCCCGGGCTACGTCGGCTACGACGAGGGCGGCCAGCTCACCGAGGCCGTGCGGCGGCGCCCGTACGCGGTCGTGCTGCTCGACGAGGTCGAGAAGGCGCATCCTGATGTCTTCAACGCGCTGCTTCAGGTCATGGACGACGGGCGCCTGACCGACGGTCATGGCCGCACCGTGAGCTTCAAGAACGTCGTGCTGATCATGACCTCGAACATTCCCGGTGGTATCGAGGGAGCGGAGCTGCACTTCCGTCCCGAGTTCATCAACCGCCTGGACGACATCGTCGAGTTCGACGTCTTGGACCGCGCCCAGATCGGCAAGATCGTGGAGCTGCAGGCGCAGCGGGTCATCGACCGGGTCGCGCAGCGCGGCATCGCCGTCGAGCTGACGCCGGAGGCACGCGAGCTGCTCGGCGACCTCGGCTATGACCCCGTCTACGGTGCGCGGCCGCTGAAGCGCGTCATCCAGAAGCGGCTCGTCGACCGGCTGGCGCTGTCGATCCTTGAGGGCGAGTTCGGCGACGGCGATACGGTCCGCGTCGATGCCGCCGACGGCGAGATCGTGCTTACAAAGGCGATCGGGCTGAAGAAGGCGGACATCGCAGCCTGAGCCTGCTCCACCCAGGCTCGTGGATGGTCGACTATGTGAGCCGAGTCGGCGTGGGTCGGCTGAGCACCCGCAGTAAGGATCCTGCGGGGCGAGGCCGAGCCGCGCTGGCGAAGGCTCGCGGAGGCGAAACGCACGTGAGATGCGGTGGATCCAAGCTACGTCTGGTTGAAGACGACGATCAGCCAGCGACGCGCAAGTTGAGGCTTCAGTCCATAAACGGCAGCACGCGATCGACGCCGTAGGCTCAAAGCCACGCTTCACAGTCCTGCGGCGCCGGCATGGGCGTGTACCGCGGCGGCTGCGGGTATAGCGGCGCCTCCACCCCGACAGGAGGCTGATGATGGCGACAGGTGAGACCGGCTTTGACGACGTTGCGTTTGACTTGATTTCGGTGCAGTACCACTCGCTGAAGGCTGGCCACGACTACGGACAGTATGTGCGTGATGCCAACAACGCAGGACGCGAAGACATCGCGTCATTCTTCGAGGACGTGATGGCCGAGGACTCCGCTCGCGCCGCTAAGTGCCATGAGTTCCTCAAGGAACTGCCTGCATCAGCGATGTCCGATCAAGCGGCGGCCTGACGGGCCGGCGAGCGGTGGCGCGACGTTGTCGCCGCGCTGCCGGTCGCTCCGCTGGCCGTGCCGCAGAGGAGCAGTCGCTCGGCTGCAGGACGGTGCACCCGCGACGCATACGCTCAGCCGGCGTTGCGCCAACCTCGCGCGCGCCAACGTGTCGGCGGCGCACGGTCGTCGTCGCGTTCACGGAGGATGACGCTGAGCGACAGCCTGCCGTTCTCGACCAGGAGCCGATGAGCTTTGAACTCCGTGCTGGTCAGCGGGGCGCTGCGCCGCAGCGCGTGGGCCTGTGCGGGACTGAGCGCGGCTGCATCAGGCGGACCATCGGGAGCGCGACCGCGTTTGGCTGCGTGCACATCGGCAGGACCCTGCTGTACATCGGAGGCTATCGGTCGCATGCGCGCCACGGTGACCCCTTTCTGTTGTGAGGCCAGCCTTCGAAGTCCGCGGCGTACTGTGTCGCTCGGGCCCTCAAAGGCCGATGATCAGAACGTATGCGGCGAGCCTAGCCACTTCGCCCACCGAGCATGCAGACCACGGCGAGGGCCCTCACGGTTCACCGCGCGTCGTAGGTTGCGCTGGCAGCACGCCTTGTCGCCGCGCTAGGCAGCGCGGCCGGCCTGAGGCACAACATGGGCGCATTCGCCGGGGAGAATGCTCGCCCGCGTGCAGATGTTGCGCGATGCAAGATGAGACAGTCGGTTGTTGCGAGGCATGAGCATCGCGGCTATTGTGCTGTGTTCGGCTTTCGGTTCGAGGACGGGCTTGCGGAGTCGGCCAGAGCGCGGCAGGGACAAGACGGCCCTCGGCAACACAAGACAAGGCCGCTGGACCGCCAGTTCACAACCAATCCGTTGAGAACGGGAGTCCACGATTGTCTGTCCATAGCCGGCTGTCCGGTACGCCACCTCAGTGGCGCGCCCTGCGGATGCGCAGCATGCGCCTCGCTGACACGCATGTGATCGCCCTCGCAGGCGAGCTCGAACTGGCCACCGCCAGCGAGGTCGAGGATGAGCTTCGATCTGTTGAACTCTCGTGCGTTCAGGTCATCGCGATCGATCTTCGTGAGCTGACGTTCATCGACTCGACGGGTGTCCGTCTACTTGTGCAAGCACAAGAGCGCTCCTGTCAAGGCACGGGCCGCCTGATCCTCGTCAAAGCAAGCGACGCCATACACCGGATCTTCGAGATCTGCGACCTCGCAAGCAGGCTGCCGTTCGTCGATCAGCTCCCATTGGACACCGCCACCGAACTGGCGAACCCAGCGACTGGCCTGAGCGCCGCTCGTGCGCCGGACACCACACGTGCGGCGACCCGCCGTCGCGCCAGCCGGGGCGCCCTCGCAACGGCCGTGCGCGAACTACGCACGCATACGCGCCACGCGACGACGCTGCAGCCCAGACAGGTGCTATGAGCAGCTGAACGCTGCTCGCGATCGTGGTGCCGGCCGACGAGAAAGCTCAGTTGGCGGATTCGGCGGCGCTCGCGGGCTCGAGCAGCGCTGCCGGGCACCGTGTTCTCGTGCGCGGCGCGCAACGTGTGGTCAGGCTGGCCCGTTGAGGTCCCAGGCGGGGTTCTCTCCGTGGGGCGGCTCGTAGACGCAGAAGGTCCCGGTGCGGATCGCGGTTCCCAGCTGGCGTCCAAGCTGCTTGTCGTGATCGGTGATGCGTCTGAGCGCGGTGCGGATCGCGCGCGTGACGTTGACGCGGGCGCGTTCGGCGTCCGAGCCGGTCTTACGGTCGCGGCCGTGCAGGCCGACGGCGCCCGCCAGCTCACGGGCGAGGAACGCGAGCTCCTCGCGGGCGCGGGCGGCGCGCTCGGGGTCGTTGAAGGTCTCTGCCTCGTCGATCTCCTCTTGCAGCTCTGTGACGCGCGCGCGGTAGGCGGTCTTGGCCTGGCTGTCCAGGACGGGACCCACGTCGCTGGCGCCGCGGGCACGGATCTCGATGCCGGTGTCGGTTGCGATGGCTGGGCCGCTGTGGCGGGCCTGCGGCCCCGCGACGAGATCCAGCGCGTGAAACTCGACGTGCGGCGCCGCGAGCAGCCGCGCGATGTGCGTCAGTCCCTTGGCGTCGCGCAGCTGGATCTGCCTGCCTGGGGGTCCGATCGTCCAGATGTCTCCGCGGCGATAGAACGCCGACGGGTAGGTCTCTCCGCTGCTGGATACGGGCGCCAGCGCCGGGTCGGAGGGCTCGGGTGGCGGCGGCGGTGCGATCCCGGCCCAGCGCTGCTTGAGCCCGGCAAGCTCCAGGCGCTCGGCCATCTCCAGGCCGTCGGCGCGTAGGACGCGCGCCCGCGCACGGTTCGCGTCCCCGCCGGCGCGCTGCAGCGCGTCGGAGAGCTCCAGGC
>DASVPU010000270.1:0-4683 GCA_036389475.1 Solirubrobacteraceae bacterium | reverse complement strand
AGTGGCACGCCGATGCGCAAACGGCGCTGGCGCGGATCGCGGGCTCGCTGGAGCGCGGCGACCTCGCGGAGATCGGTCAGATCGCCCATCGGGCGGCCGGCGGCTCGCTCGCACTCGGTGCGTCGGCGCTCGCGGCGCTGTGGGAGCAGTTGCGAGGAGCTGCGGAGTCCGGCCGCGGCGTGGACGTCGGCGAGCTCGAGCGCGTGCGCGCCACCGTCGAGGCGACGAAGCGCGCGCTCTGCGCGGCGGCGGGCCTCCAATAGCGCGCGTAGTTGCGCCAACCGGCAGCGAACCGCCAGCCGCCGAGCAACCGACGTGGTCACCGAATCCACCGGATTCGGGCGCAGCCGCTTCACGCCCGCACTCGGGATCGGCAGATCAGGTCACGCCGGCCGGCCAGGATCGGGATACTGCTGCGCGTGTCAGACGGCGACTCCACGGCGATGCTCGGTGCTCTGACCGAGCTCATGGCTTGCGCTCCCGCCCGCTGCACCTACGCGGAGGCCCGCCACGTGGCGACCGACCAGCAGGACGTGCTCGTCCGCAACGGCCGCGTCGAGCAGATCGACAGCGAGTCGGCCGACGGGATCGGCGTGCGGGTCCGCGCCGGCGGCGGGTGGGGCTTCGCAGCGACCCGCGACGCGACGATCGTCGGCATCGAGAACGCCCTGACGCGCGCGCTCGCGATCGCCGAGAGCCAGCCGGCTGCCCGTCTCGGGCCGCTCGCTCCGGTGCAAGCCGCCCGCGGGCACTGGTCCTGCGCGCATCAGCAGGACCCCCTCGCCGTCTCGCTTGAAGACAAGCTCGAGCTCCTCTATGCAGCCGAGGCCGCGCTACGCACCGACGCGCGGATCGTGCGCTCGGATGCCGAGTGCTGCAGCCGGAGGGTGCGGTCCGCCTTCGCCTCCACCGAGGGCGCCGCCCTCACGCAGGAGCGCGTCGAGTGTGGCGCTGCGATCTCGGCGATTGCGCTCGACGGCGACGAGCTTCAGGTGCGCTCCTACCCCAGCGCCCACGGCGGCTCCGCGGCCTGCGCCGGCTGGGAGCACGTGTTGAGCTTCGATCTTGTTCACAACGCGCCGCGGGTCGCAGCGGAGGCGATCGAGTTGCTGACAGCGCCGCAGTGTCCCGAAGGCCGCTCGACCATCATCCTCGACGGCGACCAGCTCGCACTGCAGATCCACGAGTCGATCGGACACGCGCTCGAGCTGGACCGCATGCTGCTCGGCGAGGCATCCTATGCCGGCACGAGCTGGGTCACCCCCGCCGACCTGGGCGCGCTGCGCTACGGCTCTGAGCAGCTGAACATCACAGCCGACGCAACGCTGCCGACCGGACTGGGCTCGTTCGGCTGGGACGACGAGGGGGTCGCCGCGACGCGAACGCCGCTCATCGAGTCCGGCGTCCTGCGCGCCGCGCTATCGGATCGCCAGTCGGCAGCCACGATCGGCCTCGATCGCTCCGGAGGCTGCGCGCGCGCCGACGGCTTCGCGCGCCAGCCGATCGTCCGGATGACGAACGTCTCGATCGAGCCCGGCGACGCGGGCACCCTGCAAGACCTGATCGCCGACACGAGCCAGGGGCTCTTGCTGCAAACCAACCGCTCGTGGTCGATCGACGACCGGCGGCTGCACTTCCAGTTTGCCACGGAGGCGGCGCGCGAGATCCGCGGCGGCGAGCTCGGGCGCCTGCTGCGCAATCCCTCCTACGCAGGCATCACGCCGCAGTTCTGGAGCACCATGGACGCTGTCTGCTCGGCGCGCGAGTGGCGCCTGCGCGGGCTGGGCAATTGCGGCAAGGGCGAGCCCGGGCAGGTCATGCGCGTCTCCCACGGAACGGCGCCCGCACGCTTCCGTGACGTGCAGGTCGGCGTCGCATAGCCGTTGTGGTTCGCCCTGCGAGCCCGAGCCTCCGCTGATGACCGAGGCCGCGCTGGAGACCGCTGAGCGCGCGCTCGCGCTCGCGAGTCCTGACTCGCAGGTGACGGTCATCCACGAGCGCTCGCTGCTGTCGCGCTTCGCGCGCTCCGCGCCGACTCAGGCGACCGAGGTCGACGACGTGACGGTCGAGATCCTCGCCCTCTGCGACGGCCACATCGCGACCGCGTCGACGAACCGCCTCGACGAGGAGGGGCTGCGCGCAACGGCCGAGCGCGCAGCCGCCGCCGCCCGAGCCTCGGCGAGCGCCGGGCCCGGCGCACACCCGGGACTCACCGAAGCGGGGCACCCGCCGCCCGCCCACCAGGGCTTTGACCCCGAGACCGCGCGCCTGGATCCCGAGCGCGCCGGCGCGGCGCTGCGCGAGACGTTCGCCGTCGCGGCGGAGCATGGCCTGGAGGCGTTCGGCGTCTGGACGGTCGGAGACGTCGAGACCGCGATCGCGTCGTCAACCGGCGTGCGCCTTTCCGAGCGCGTCCCCGACGCGTTCATGAAGGTCATCTGCCGCGACGCGGACGGGCGCAGCGGGTTTGCCTCCGCCACGGCGACCGCCGCCTCGGACATCGATCCGGTCGCTGTTGCGCGGCGCGCCGCCGCGAAGGTGTCGTCCGCGCCGCCGTCCCAGATCGGTCCCGGAACGTACCCGGTCGTGCTCGAACCGGAGGCCGTGGGGCTGCTGCTGGAGTTCTTCGGGTCACTTGCGCTCAACGGTCTGGCCCACGTCGAGGGCCGAGGCGCGCTGTCGGACAAGCTCGGAACGCCCGTCGCGGCGCCTGCGATCAGCCTCTCCGATTCGCCTCGCTTTCCGCGCACGCTCGCGCGCGCGTTCGACTTCGAGGGCGTGCCCAAGGCACCGATCGCGCTCGTCCAGGAGGGCATCGCCGAGCACGTCGTCCACGACCGCCGCTCCGCTGCGTTGGCCGGAGGCGGTGCGCGCTCGACCGGCCACGCGACGCAGCCCGGCGGCTCGCCGTTCGGACCGGTCCCGACGAACCTCGTGCTCGCCGGCGGCGGCGCCGCCAACGTCGATGAGCTCGCCGCGCCGATCGAGCTCGGCATCTACGTGACGCGGCTGTGGTATGTCAACCCGGTCCGCGAGAAGGAGACGCTGCTGACGGGCATGACCCGCGAGGGCACGTTCCTGATCGAGGACGGCAAGATCACGCGCCCGCTGCGCGACGTGCGCTTCACCGACTCGATCCTCAGGCTGCTCAGTGCGACCGAAGCGCTGACGCGCGAGCAGCGGCTCGTCACCGAGGGCGAGTTCTACGGCCGCCGCTTCGCCCACGGCGTCGTCTGCCCGGCGCTGCGCGCCGATGGCTTTCGCGTCACCGGCGCGACGACCTAACTGCCGGCGCTAATGGATCTTCAGCAGGACGACAGTGTTCACGACCCAGGCGATCGCAAAGCCGATCGTCCAGCGGTTGAGGTTGCGCTCGACGAGCGAACCGCCGCCGAACGGACCTGCGCCGCTGCCGACGCCGAAGGCGCCCGACAGGCCAGCGTCCTTCCCGGAGTGCATGAGCACGAGGAAGATCAAGATGATCGAGAGGAGCACCTGGACGCCGGAGAGGATCGATTCCACGTCGCTCAGCCTAGCCGATGGTGGTCAGCATCCCCCGGCTCCTCGTCCAGCGCCCGCAGGATCTCCATCGCCTCGGCGCGCAGCTGCCGGTCCAGGATCCGGAAGTCCTGCTCGGACAACTTGCCCGTTCGCATGTCCATCTCGGCATCGCGGATCTCGCGGTACTTGGCCTCCTTGCGCGCCTCGAGCTCCGCGATCCGGTCGGCCGAATCGTCGCGTTCCGCCGCTCCGCGCGAGCGCAGCGGCCCGTACAGCAGCGCCACCACCGCGCACAGGACAACGAGGATGATGAGCAGCGCTCCGACCTCCACGGGCGACTACACGCGCGCGAGGTCCTCGCGCACGAGGTCCTGGGCGACGCGCGCGGCGTAGCGTGCCGTCACGCGCCGGCGCGCGGCATCGCCGCCGGGCGACATCGCGATGAGCGCGCCGATGAACACGACGATCGCGCCAAGCCAGATCCAGGTGACGAGCGGCGAGGTGATGATCCGGAACGTCGCAGGCGGCGGATCGTCGACGTAGCGGTTGACGAGCCCGATCAGCGCCGCGCCGAGCGCGCGCGCCTCCACCGCCGGCGCGAGCTTTTCGCCGGCGGCCTTGAAGACGCGGTCGCCTTCGCGGATCGTCGGCAGCAGCGCCCGGATGTCGGGCGTCATCGCGGTCCACAGGTCACGGCGCATGCCGGCCTTCAGCCCCACCTCGCTCGTCGCCTCGCCCTCGAAGAAGCGCCCGATCGCCCCTAACCCCGTGCCGTCGAGCGAGGGGAAGTAGCCCCGTTCGGGCCGCAGCGTCGTGATCTTCTTGCCGTCGCGGCGGACCTCGACGATCGCGCCGAAGGAGATCTTCTCCAGCTCGCCGTTGCTCGTCGTCGAGATCCGCGACGTCGGCTTGACGTAGCTGAAGTCATAGCCGCCGACGCGCGCCGACTGGCCCGGCGCCATCCGGATGTCGCGCGCCGCGTTGAACGCCGTCGACGCGGCAACGCCGATGAACAGCACGGCCATCCCGACGTGCACGAGATAGCCGCCGTAGCGACGCCGGTTGCGGGCGACGAGCGAGACGAGCGCGCCCAGCGGACGCTGTCCGCTCATCGCCCTCCGCGCGCCGACGCCGCGCCAGAACTCCTGTCCCACGCTCGCTAGGACGAACGCGCCGCAGACG
>DASVPU010000269.1:0-2193 GCA_036389475.1 Solirubrobacteraceae bacterium | reverse complement strand
GGTCGCCAGCCAGCCGATCGGCTGGCACCTCGGCTCGCCACTGCGGTTCACGCAGCCGAGGCTACCTTGACCTGCCAGCGTCGCGGCAACGGCAGCCCGCAGTTTGCGGCGGTCATTTCGAGGCGGCCATTACACCTTTTGGGCTTATGTTGGCCGTACCCCAACGAGTCCGGGACTGGGCATTACGCCAATCTGTCCACCGACCGGGCGCACCGACCGCGCTTTTGCGGTGTGACGCCAGCGAACGTCCTGGTGCGCTGCACCGTGCCCCGGCTCGCGATACGCCAGCACTGCTGCGATTCGGCCCCGCATCGCCAGACCGTCGCCTTGGAGCTCGTCGAAAAGCAGGGCGTCCAGCTGGTGTGCTGCGGGCCAGGATGCGGTCGTAGCGCACAGTCCGGCCTTCCGGTTAGCAACGGAACAGGAACGCACGCTAAGCCGATCCGTCGCCGATGCGTAACTGCCGACGCTGGCCAGCAGCGAGTTCGTGAGGCAGCGTGAAGGGGAACGTGCCGAGCATCAGGACGTGCTCGTGTTGCAGCGGAGAGAGCCGCGCGAGGTGCTCGTCGCTGAGCTGGCGTCCGTTGTTGAGTAGGTGGCCGACCGCGTCGTCCATGTATTGGGTGTTCCAGAGCACGAGGACGTTGAGCGCGAATCCGAGCGCGGCGAGCTGGTCTTCTTGGCCCTCGCGGTAGGGCTGGCGTAGCTGGCCGCGATTGCCGTGGAAGATCACGCGGGCGACAGAGTGGCGGCTTTCGTGGCGGTTGAGGTGCACGCCGATGCAGCGCCGGTAGGTGTCGCTGTCGACGTAGTGCAGGAGGTGCAGCGTCTTGGCGGCGCGGCCGAGCTCGGCGATCGCACGGCCCAGCGGCGTGGGCCTGCCGCCGCCTTGCAGGACGCGCAGCAGCTCGCTGGCGCGGACGGTGCCGGTCGACAGCGAGCCCAGGACGCGCAGGATGTCGTCCCAGTGCGCGAGGATCAGCCTCGGCTGTCGCGGTGTCGATGCCCTGCAGGGTGACGAGGTGCAGGACGGAGCGCCCGAGCCGATCCAGCCGCGTGATCTTCAGGGTGTCGCCGTCGCGCGGTAGCCTGAGCACCCCGTCCAGCTGCGGGCGGCTGGCCTTGGCACCGCTCGCGCGGTCGACGTAGATCGCGTCTTGAGCGACGTCCGCACGCAGCAGGGACGTCGATCTGGTGATCGGGGTTCTGGTCAGCCGTCGAGACGCCTAATAACTCGTCCAATCAGAGCCGAGACCGTTCGGGCACCACTACCACGTACGTGCTCCCACCCACGATCTGACGTCCCGCTTGCTGAATCGCGTCGAGGCGATACAGGCTTCCTGGCTGCGTGTCCTCGGGCAGCTGGATCGTGAGCGCAGCCCATACGGGCTCGCCAGGGTCGATCGTCAGGTTCTGGACGATCGCGCGATCGGCCTTGGCCGATAGCGGACGGTCGTGGGCCAGTTCGCCAAGGCCGCGCGTGTGTCGGCGCCGGCACTCTAGTTCTTCGGGCTCGAGGACCCCCTCGAGGCGCTCGACATGGCGGCCGACCTCTTCTATGCGTCTGCCGAGAGCGTCGCGCCAGTCTCTGCGGTGGGCCTTCAGCATGTCAGCATGAGATTCGCGCTCGTTGGCTGAGAAGCCCTCGAGTTGCACGCCGTTGAGCACCCGCTCGGGTAGCACGAGCGATACGTGACCTGGGAGGCGGCGCCGATCGACGAGGAGGTCAACCGCTTGCCCACACGTTGTTGCGTGGTGCAGAGCAAGCATCACGGAGACTGGCTCATTGGCCTTGCCGTTCGCGCTCGCCCGCTTACTTCCTGCGATAACCACGTGCAGGTTGCGGTGCGCGACGCGCTTGTCGTGCATCGTGAACGCATCCAGCGACGTCTGTGTCGATGTGAGCGGATCGGAGGCGGTCGTGATGAACGCCGCCGCGCAGACGTGGTCATGCCCCGCCGGCAGAGCAAGCGGCGTGGTATCAGCGGCGAACTCCACGACCTGGGGAACGCGTGCGTCCAGCGGTCCGGGAAGCGTCCTGAAGGGCGCGGCCGGGTCGGCGAAGTGCCAAGCCGTCCCGGCCAGCCAACTGCTCGTATCAGCGCTGTTCAACCGCGCCGCCAGGTCCGCCGGCAACGGCGGCAACCCGGCCGAGGCGTCGGTGAGCAGCAGCAGCACGCGCACCATCGATCC
>DASVPU010000268.1:0-6172 GCA_036389475.1 Solirubrobacteraceae bacterium | reverse complement strand
CGAGGGCGCCGACGGTGAGCGCGCTTGGTCCGCGACGGCGCATCACGGGACCGGCGGCGCAATCCCGCCGGGCTCGTTGGAGAAGGACTGGCCGGCCGGCACGCGGGGGCGGCCCTTGTAGGTGGGCCCCTGCGCGCCCGGCGTGCGGGTATCGACGACGATCTTCAGGTCCTGCGGAAAGCCGCTCGCGAGGCGGTCGAGGTAGCCGCGCTGGCCGGACTCGCAATCGGCGTTGCCGTTGGCGTCCACCGCCGCGTTGTAGAGCTGGTCGTGAAGCGCGGCGGCATCGCCGAACAGCGCCTTCTGGAGCGGATCGATCGGGCCGTCGCTTGCCGGACGCGGGCTGCCGAACGTCATCATCGAGTTCTTCTGCGTGAGCGGCGCCAGCTTGACCTGGATGCGCTCGTAGGTGCCCGTCGGATCCTCGTCGGAGATGTGGTCGACGAAGAACGTCCAAAAGTAGTTGAAGTAGTTGCAGACCGTTACGTGCGGCCCGACCCAGCGCAGCGTCGGGTTGAGCGTGTCCATCGTCGCCGTCAGGCCCTGGATCGTGATGTCGGTCGTCGGTGACTTCGCGAGGTCGCGCAGCGCGCGCAGCGTGCCCTCGAGCTTGCCGGTGAACCTCGGCGTTCGCCTCAGCACCGGGATTCCGGCGGCGAGCGCGCGGTTGACGGAGGGCAGGCTCTTGCGCAGCTCGCGAGCCGTGCCCTGGACCTCGTCGGAGATCGCCGCCAGACGGCTGAGCAACGGGCGCGTGCCGGGCAGCGACCGGATGCCCTCGGCGAACGTGCCGGGCGACCTGGCGATCGTGTCGCGCAGTGCCTGCGGGTCGCGGGATAGGGCGCCGAACGTGTCGGCCATTCCGGTGAAGCCACGCGCGAACGTATTCGACAGCGGCGCGACGATGCGGGAGATGTCGCCGGTCTCCAGCAGCAGGCGCTGCAGCCGCGTGTCCGGCTTGGAGAGCGTGCGCATCACCGGCGGCAAGTCGCCGAACAGCTCGGGCAGCGACGCGAGCGAGCGGTTGATCGCCGTGCCGCGGCCCGCGAGCGCCTGGCCGAAGTAGTCGAGGTTCGCGTCGATATGGGCGCGCGTCGGCTCGTCGAAGATCGAGAAGAAGTCGTCGAGCTCCGGTCCGACGATGCGGCTTGAGCTCGCCACGAGCACCGAGCCTTGAACGAGCTGCCTGGATGAGGAGCCCCGCCGCAGCTCGACGTACTTCAGGCCGAGCGCCGAGCGCGGGCGGATCAGCACCCGCGAGTCGTCGGGGACCGGTGTCGCGGACGTGTCGAGCTTCAGCGTCAGCTGAGCACCGCCGCCGGTACGTCCGACCGGATCGATGCTCGCCACCTGGCCGATGCGAAAGCCGCCCTCGCGCACCTCGTTGCCGACGACGAGCCGCGCGGCGTTGGGCGTGTCGACCTTCAGCTCGAACGTCGGGACGAACGGCAGCCCCTTGTTGGCCTGGTAGGCGAGCAACACCGCGACGACGACGACGAGCGCGGTGAGGGCCCCGATGAGCACCGGTCTGGATGCGACCCTCGGCGGCTTACGGCCTCTCATGGGCCCAGGAGGAAGTCGAGCAGGTTGCGGTCGCTGTCGGCGCCGGGCGTGCGCGCCGAGCGCCCGCGCGGACCCCCGATCCGCGGCAGCTTGTCGGTGATCTGGGGCAGGATGTCGTCGAGCAGCTGCTTCGGATCGACCTTCGGCAGCAGCGACGGCGCCGGCGGCGGAGCAGGCGGCTGCGGCGCTGCAGGCTTCGCGGGCTGCTGCGCCGCCGCCGGCGCAGGCGCTTTCTCGTCAGGCGCAGCGAGCGTCGTCGTGGCCGCAGGAGATTGCGTCGTCCGCGCGATCGCGCCGGTCGTGATGCCGGGCTGGTTGGGGCCCAGCCACTGCTTGCAGGCAGCAGTGTGAGCCTTGTCCTTGATCGCCGTCTGCGCGTTGACGTACGGCGTGCACCGATTGACGAGCAGACTGAGCTTGAGCAGGTAGCCCTTGGAGTCGTACAGGTTGATCGCCTGTGACTGCACGAAGAAGAACTGCAGCAGCGCCTCCAGGCCGGTGAATCCGGCGCCGGTCGGGCTGAGCCTGTTGGGCTCGACGGCGCGACCGCGGTCGTCGAGGTCCTCCAGCACGAAGCGCAGGTTGCGCATCGGCTCCGTCGCAGCGCTGCCGAGCGCGCGCAGGTGCTTGACCGTCGAGCGCGCCTCGCGCGCTGCCTGCAGGCCGATGCTCGAGGCCCGGCCCAGGCCGCGGACTGCCGGTCGTGCAGATCGCGCGAACGGGCTCAGGCGCCGCAGCAGCGTCGTGAGGTCAGGCGCCGCCAGGCGCAGGTCGCGCAGCGCGGGCGTCTGGCGCTTGGCCGCTGTGCCGAGGTCGCGCAGCGTCGGGCGCAGCTCGCGCAGGAAGCGCGGCAGCTTGTTGACGGTCTGCGCGAGCTGCAGCCTGCGGTCGGCCGATGCCTGTGTCGTGACTGCGGCCTTCGTGACGAAGCGGGTTACGTTCGCGCGGTTGCCGGCCAGCGCGGCGAGGACGTGGTCGGAGTCGCGCGTGAGCTGCTGGAGCGTCCGGCGGTTGGCGTCGAGGATGCTCAGGACCTTGTCGGTTTCGCGCAGCGCAGGAACGCCGCGGCGGATGACCGTCTGCAGGTCTTCGCCGCGGGCGGCGAGGCCGGTGCCGAGCTCGGTGAGGATGAGCCCGAAGCGCTCGCGCGCCGGCCGGCGCAGGATGTCGAAGACGAGATCGGGCGGGATTGTGCCCGCCGTCTGCTGCACGGGGATCGTCTTCGGCGCCGGCTCGGCCGATGTGCCGGGCGCGCAATCCAGAAAGTACTCGCCGATCAGCGACTGCGGCTTGACCTCGCAGAAGACGTCCTTGCGAAAGCCCGCGAAGTCCGGCCGGTCGATGACCACCGTCGCCAGCGCGCGAGCGGTCTTGCGCTGCACGTCGAGCTTCTCGACGGTGCCGACCTTGACGCCCGCGGCTCTCAGGTCCGCCCCCTGCGTGATGCCGAAGGCGTTGTCGAGCACGACCGTGTAGCGCTGCTCGTCGCCGGCGCCGGCGGTGCTCGCGGCGACGATCGCCAAGGTCGCGACGGCCGCCAGCAGCGCACCGATGAGGCGCGTGCGGGTCATTTGCCGATCGGTGTCTGCGTGTCGTCGCAGTTGAAGTCCGCCGACGGCTTGTAGGGGTTGGAGCCATCGGGCGCGCGGCGCTCGATCGCCCCTGGGCAGCGGTTGCTGCGTCCGATCTTCACGCCCGCCGCGAGGATCGCGTTGCGCAGGCTCGCCGGGACCGGCAGCGCGTTGAGCAGCGGGCCGAGGGAGAAGCCGTTGAGCTCCAGTCCCGCGCGCGAGAAGTTGCCCATCGCGTCGTAGGCGCCCGTCGTCGAGAAGTCGTCGAACCAGCCCACGAGATCGGGGGCATAGGGACGCAGGAACGCGAGCTGCGGCGTAGCGCCGTCGAGCGCCTTGATCGTCGTCGGGAACGCACCCGGGCGATCGGCGCCGTTGCGCTGCGCGACCTGGTTGGCGATCGCGTCGAGCGCGGGCTGGCGGCGCAGCAGCTCGACGAGGTCGTTCGCGGCGCCCGGACGGCGGATCGTCTGGGAGAGGTCCTGGATCGCCGGCACCGCAGCGCGCGCGAACGGGCGCAGCTGGTCCATCAGCGGGATGAGCTTGTCGCGGACGATCGGCTTTGCGTCGTCGACGAGCGGCGTGAGGTCGTCGAGCGCGCCGCGCAGGTTGACGAAGGTCCTGTTCGCCTTGCGCATGACGTCGGGGAGCAGGCCGACTCCCTCTGCCAGCGACTCGCCGCCAGCGGTCAGTGCCGAGGTCGTCGTCGCGAGGTTGCGCGTGAGGTCGGCGAGCACGCCCTCCCGGGCGGAGACGTCGGTGACCAGGCGCGAGACCTGGACGATGAAGCGCTCGAAGTCCGGCGTGTTGCGATTCAGGTCTGCGAACAGCCGGCTGGACGAGGAGAGCGCCGGGTTGAGGTAGTACAGCGCCCGGTTGGCCTCGTCCTCGCTGCCGGCCTGGAAGTCGCGCAGGAACTCGACGGACTTCTGCACGCCCGCGCGGGCTTTGGGATCAAACGTGTTGAAGATCTGGTCGAGGTCGACCGCGGCCTCCGTGCTGTCGGCCGCGAGGTCGCCGCCGTCGGCGATGTCGGCGCCGTCTGCCGGTCCGAGCTGGAGGTCGACGTAGCGGTTGGCGACGCCCGAGAGCGACGCCTGACGGATGATCGCGCGCGTGCCGCGACGCAGCGGAGCGTAGGCGTCGTCGTCGATATGCAGGGTGATCCTCGCCTGCCCGTCGTCGGTCAGGGAGATGTCGTCGACGCTGCCGACCGAGGTGCCTGCGACCTTGACCGCGTTGCCCTTGACGATCTGGCTGGCGGACACGAACGTCGCGTGGACCGTGTAGCCGCTGCCGCCCGCGAACAGCAGCACGATCACGAGGATCGCGGCAACCACCGCGACTGCACCGACGATCGCTCCTCTCCCCACTACAGCACCAATGTAGCCCCCTGGCGCCTGAGCCAGCGCCGTTGCGCTTCATAGCCGGGGCAGTGCCGGCGCACGAGCGCCCAGAAGCGCGGCGAGTGGTCCATGACGCGCAGGTGGCACGCCTCGTGCCAGATGACATAGTCCAGCACGGGCTCGGGCGCCAGCAGCAGACGCCAGTTGAAGCTCATCGCGCCGCTGGAAGAGCAGGAGCCCCAGCGCGTGCGCTGGTTGCGGATCGTCAAGGCGCAGTAGCTCGCGTCCAGGGCCGCGACCGCGCGGTCCAGGCGCGGCGCGATCTCGCGCTGAGCAGCACGGCGAAACCAGCGTTCAAGCGCCGCCGGCTGGACGTCGCCGGCGGGGACGAGCAGGACGTCGCCCTTGCGGTGCACGCGCGTGCGGCCGGGCTCGGCGCGCAGCGCGAGCTGGGTGCCGAGGTAGGGGACGCTGTCGCCGCGCGCGGCGACAGCCGCTGCAACGGCATCGCGCTCGGCCAGGCGGCGATCGATCCAGGGCCGCAGCTCCCGGATCGCGGCGTCCGCTGCGCTCTGCGGGCTGCGCCGCGGCAACACGACCTCGACGGCACCGCCGGCGTCGACGCTGACGCGCACGTGGCGGGCGCGATCGGAACGGCGGATGCGGTAGGGGAGCTCCGGGGTCATGAGGCGGGGCGCAGGGGCATTCGCCTTGCGTGTCTCGGTGCCTGCGGTCGCCGACCATAATGGCGCCCATGGCGGCGCGATCGATCGTTGCACTTCCCCCCAGGGTACGGGCGCCCTTCGACGTGTACCTCAACGGCGTGCACCAGAAGGAGGGCGTGGATTACGAGGTGCATGGCAACGAGCTGGTCTTCGATCGCGAGCTCAAGAAGGAGGGCAAGCTCGGCTTCTGGCGCTGGTTCCTCGGCGCCTGGGGCGTAGGAACCTACCGCCAGAACGACTCCGTCGACGTAGCTTGGGAGCGCGACGGACGCCCCTCGCTGGTCCAGGGTCTCGAGATCGAGCCGGGCTGATGAGCGGGTCCGAGGCCCGCCGTCGCTTGGCGCCGCAGCTGCTGCTGGCCTTGGCTGTGGCGCTCGTCCTGGCCGACTCGTCGGTCGTCACGCTCGCGCTGCCGGCGATCCTGCGCGAGTTCGACTCGGTCGTCAACACGGTCGCGTGGGTCCTTATCTCGTTCAACCTCGCGCTGGCGCTGCTGGCCCTGGCAGGAGCCAAGCTCGCGCGCGGGCGCGCGCGACAAGCCATCCGGATCGCGCTCGTGCTGTTCGCGCTGGCATCGGTGGCCTGTGCCGCAGCGCCGTCGCTGAGCGTCTTGATCGCGGCGCGGGCGCTGCAGGGGGCCTTCGGAGCGGTCGTCGTGGCGGCGGCCCTGGAGCTGCTAGTGGTCGCGGCAGGGCGCGACCGCGCGATTCTGCTGTGGGCGGCGGCCGGTGTGCTGGGCGCGGCCGTTGGGCCGGCGCTCGGCGGCTTCTTGACGGAAGCGTTCTCGTGGCAGGCGATGTTCGCGCTGCAGGCGCCGGTCGCCCTCGTGACGATCGCGGCGCTGCGCTGGCTGCCCCGCAAGGAGGCGGCCGCCGATGTCGCGGTGGCGCCCGGGCGGCCCGCGCTGGCGCCGCTCGTCGCGCTCGCGCTGGCATCGGCGGCGCTGTCGGCCGCCCTGTTCCTGCTC
>DASVPU010000267.1:0-5369 GCA_036389475.1 Solirubrobacteraceae bacterium | reverse complement strand
ATGGTCGATGGCTTCGCCCACCCCGATACCCAGGGGGTGCCCTCGCAAGAGGAGTTTCCGCGCGAGGTCCTGGAGAGGGCCGTGCGCGATTTTGCGGCGGCCGGCATGACGCGCTACGTGGCGCGGCGCGACGGAGTCATCGCCGGCGGCGCCAGCTTCCGCATGGCGGAGGGCGTCGCGCAGCTCACCGGCGCGGCGACCGCCCCCGTGCACCGCCGCCGGGGTGTCCAGAGCGCGCTGCTCTCGACCCGGCTCGCGGACGCCGCAGCCGGCGGCTGCGACATCGCCGTCGTCACCACCCAGCCAGCGGCCAAGTCCCAGGAAAACGTGCAGCGTCAGGGCTTCGATTTGCTCAACACCCGCGCCGTCCTTGTGAAACAGCCCTGACTTCGCTCTTGAGCAGGTCGCGACGCGGCCAGCGTCAACGGTGCCGCGACGACTACTCCTTCGCGTGGAAGCAACCGTCGCGCGCTCGTAGCGCGACCCAGACGCGCTTGATCCTTGAGCGCTCAGCCCTCCACCGTCCCCAGAGCGGTATGACAGCGAGCTGGTCACCGAACGGCACGGTCGGGGCCGATCAGTGCGCACCGACCATCCGCTTACACGTTGCGCCTCGATGGAGCATGCTGGTCTCAGCAGGAGATTTGACGAGTTCGCGAAAGCGGTCTAGATGGAGCACCTACAGCTGCGCCGCCCCGACTCGTGCGCCATCTGCTCGCGTCTCTTGAAACCGGGGTGCGAATGCGTGGTGGGACGCGGCTGCACGAAAAGTGACGTGCGAGGGCTGCCATGCCGGCCCCGCCCTGCCAGAGATCGTCCCGACGGAGGAGCCGCTGCAGCGCGGCCAGGCCGGAGCGAGCGGCGCACGCGAGCATTGAGCGGCGTCGCGATAGCCGCTAGCAGCGCTCGCCAGCGGCATCCGCGCTTCGCAGGGCTCCTCTTGCTGCTCCGCGACGCGCCTCAGCACGAGATCGCGTGGCAGCGAGGCGCCGCGGGCGAGCGCGCCGTCGGCGATTCGCTCGAGAAGCGGCTCGCCGACGGGATGGTCGTCCTCTTGCATGACCGGCAGATGCCCCGCAGTCGCAGCAACGTCGATCATCTGGCCGTCGCGCCGTCCGGTGTGTACGTCATCGACGCCAAGGACTACACCGGCAAGGTCCGCGTCGAGCGGCCGTTGCTCGGCAAGCCCAAGCTCCTGGTCAATGGCCGGGACAGAACGAAAATCGTCGACGGCCTGGACCGGCAAGTCGCCGCCGTGCGGGACGCGATCAACGACCCCGCATCCCCGTTCATGGCATCTTCTGCTTCACCAGAGCCGACATCCCGATCGTCTTGAAGGAGACGATCGGCGGTCACGTGCTGCTCTACCGCAAGGCGCTCGCCAGGCGCCTCAACGCCAAAGGCCCACTCGATGCGGCGGCGATCGACGCGCTCGCTCGCCGACTCGCCACTGCATTGCCGGCGGCTTAAGCGGCATCCTGCACGTCCTGCGCACTCAACCTCACCGCCCTTCGCGCTGTGCCAGGCGTATCGTCGGCTCACGCGGGATGCGGCGCCTGCCGTGGTGCTCTTTAGCCACCCGGCACCGGGACACGTCGATCAACCGAAGGAAATCGCGACGATGAGCGAAGCAGGAAGGCACAGCGTGCTCGGGCTCGGCGGCGTCTTCATCCGCGCGCGCGATCCGGCGGCACTCGCGTCCTGGTATCGCGAGCATCTCGGCTTTGACGTGCACGACTTCGGCGGCGCCTTCGGGGCGATCTTCACGTTCGCCGACCGTGAGCCTGGTTACCAGATCTGGACCGCGTTCCCGGCCGAAACACCGTACTTCGGCAACGCCGCGCAGCCGCAGATGCTCAATTTCCGCGTGGCCGATCTCGATGGCCTGCTGGCGCAGCTGCGTGCCGGCGGGGTCACGATCGACGAGGAGGTCAAGCGTTCGGAATACGGGGCGTTCGGCTGGTGCGTGGACGGGGATGGCAATCGGGTCGAGTTGTGGCAGCCGCGGGAGGCTGGGGCGGCAAGCTAAGAGTTCATCGGCGTCGCTGCCGGCTGCGGCGGTGACTTCAGGCCCAATCAAAGCCGGAAGCTGATGACCTTGTCGCGGATCTCCGAAGGGTTGGCCAGCCCCGGCTTCACCGCACTGGCCCGAGCGAAGGCGCCGGTGCCTGTCACCACTCCGTTTGGAGAGTGCTTAGGTCCGAGCAACTTGCGAACCTCTGACTTTATGTTCCGAGGGTCGAACGTATCATGTGTGATACTTTGCATGACATGGGTGAGGTGAGCATCAGGGACCTGCGCAACCGGGGCGGCGACATCGTCGAGCGCGCCGCAACGGGCGAGAGCATCACGATTACGAGCGCGGGCATCCCCGTGGCCCGACTCAGCGCGCTGCCCCCCAGACCGGTCGCCCCTGAGCAGCTGCTCGAGCGCTGGAAGCATCTCCCGCCGGTCGACGCCGCTGCGCTGCGCACGGAAATCGACGCCGTGGTGGACGCACGGCTATGAGCGATCCGGGCGCGGCGTCGCGGCGCGGGATCCTCGACACCTCCACCGTGATCCGCCTCCGCGAGATCACCGACCCGGCTGCTCTCCCTCGCGAGCCGCTGATCACCGCGGTCACACTCGCCGAACTCTCGGTAGGCCCGCTGGTCGCGGTCGACGAACAGGAGCGCGCCGCGCGCCAGGCGCACCTGCAGCAGGCCGAAGCCGACTTCGACCCGCTCCCCTTCGACGCCGCGTCAGCCCGGGCGTTCGGACAGGTCGCAGCGTCGCTGCGACGCGCCGGCAGGAAGCCCGCCGCCCGCGCGTACGACGCCATGATCGCCGCGACCGCGATCTCCAACCAGGCCCCGGTCTACACCTGCAACCCCGACGACTTCCGCGGCATCGACGGACTCGAGGTCGTCGCGGTGCCGGTCAACTAACCGACTTCCCGCGGATAAACGGTTGAGCGCGGAAGCGCGACGGCCGCGTTGGTGGCGCGGCCGTCGGGCGATGCTGGGCGCTCTTGGCGAGAGCAGGTCGGAGTGTTTCAAGCGGTTCGGATGTTCAGGGTGTCGAGGTTGTAGGCCAGGATCGCCCATCCGGTCCAGGTCTTCTGTCCGTCATCGCCCTTCAGCCGGCTGCGCCGTAGGCCGTAGCCGCGTTTGAGGTGGCTGATGCGTCCTTCGGCGCCCGTGCGGTAGCGCTGCAGGCGCCGTTGGGTGCGTCTGGAGCCGGATTGCTGACGGCCGGCGATGAACACGCGCTCGGGTGCGAGGTCGCTCACGGCGTCGTTGGTCGCTGTGAGCGTGAACCCGCCGTCCAGCGCGACCTCCTTGGGCGACAAGCCGAGCCGATCGAGCTCGGCGAGGGTCGTTGGCAGCAGCGTGTTCTCGACCGGGTTGCCGACCTGCGACGCGGCCGGCAGGATCAGGCCGCGCGCACCGGTCTTGGTGTTCGGGGTGATCTCGGCGATCTGCGCGACGTACCCGAACTCGGTCGGCTTGCCGAGCTTGCCCTTGCGGATCGGCCGGGCATCCGGGTCGGCGAGCGAGATCAGGCGGTCGGTGATCTTCTCGCCGCGCACGCGCTGGCCGATCTGCTTGGCGACCTTTTCGCAGCGATCGGCAAGCTTGTCGATCGCGCGCGCCGCGCGCAGCTTCGCTTGGGCGCCGCGGCCGCGGGCCTTGCGGCGTGCCGTCGCGGCGAGCCGACGCGCCTCCTTGACGGACGCTTTGAGCAATTCGCCGGTCTGCTCGGTCAAGGCGAGGACCTGCGTCTTGGCTTCCCCGGTTCGCCGGCGGATCGTCCTGGTGACCTCGCGCAGCTTGCGACCCATCGCGCGCGACCGATCGCGCACCCGCACCTTGGTCTCGGCGATCTTGGCGGCCAGCTTGCGGCCCTCCCGCGCGAGTGCCTTCACGCCATGCGCCGCCAGCCCGGCGTCGGTCGGGTACTTGATGTCGGCCTCGATCACCGTCGAGTCGATCCGCACCGCCCGCCCCACCAAGCGCCGCTCGCGAACCGCTGACGCGATCAGCTCCCGCGTCATGTCGTTGACCGTCTGCTCGCCGATCCGCCTGGTGAGCTTGCGGATCGTCGACTCGTCGGGAACGCGCTCGGTCAACGCGATTCGGCAGAAGCGCCGCAAGTGAATCGAGTCTGAGACCTCCGCGACCAAGCTCCGGTAGCCCCAGCCGTGGCGCTGCTTGAGCACCATCAGCCGCAGGTAGGTCTCGATCGCGATCGTCGGCCTGCCGTGATCGGCCGACGACGTCCCCCGATGCAGACGCTTCGCGCTGCCAGCACGCCGTAAACGGCGCCAGCAGCCCCGGACCCGACAACAGCGCATCCAGCGCCGCGAGATCCGCTGGCAGCTCGCGTACCTCGATCGGCAACGCCTCATCCCACAACGTCTCCGCCTGCGCGGCAACCAACCGCAACATCGCCCGCTCCTCCCACCAAGACCATGCCTATATGCAGGTATATCTTGATGATCAGACCGGACGGACCGCCCGCGCCACGCAGCGATCACGCCGCACCGCCCCGCGCGTTTTCCGCGGGAAGTAGTTAGGTACACCCCTACAACGGCGTGCGCGTCAACGAGGCGCTGTCGGTGGCATCGAGCACCTCGGCCACCAGCCCGGACCACCGCGTACTGCGAATCAGCCGCAAGGGCCGCCGCGCCGCGCTGGAGGCTTCTCCCCGCCCGTCGAACGCACCCTCGACGCCTGCCCCATCAATCGCGCGAGCGGCCCGCTGTTCGTCCACTATCAGGGACGGCGGAGCTATCAACCGCAGGCCTGGCGACTTGTTCCAGCGACTGGTGGGCCACCGGCTGGATCTGACGTCGCGATGGCGTCAACGTCGCGCGTGGTGTCGAGCGACGGGCTGACGAAGCTCTGCGTGGCAGCTCGCGCCTCAGCCCGCTCTCAACACTCCACTCGCGGTCTGTGCGCGATCGCACGTCTGTGGTCGTCGGGTGCCCTTAGGCTCACTCGAGCAGTTACTACCGGTGCTGGAAGAGTTGACATTTCTCTCGGATTCTGGGTGGTGACACGTGTCAGGAAATGCAAGTCGTTCGAGTAGTGATCGTGAGCACGGTGAGGAGTCGAGCGCCGGCGTGCGCAGCTCGGGTCTCGTGGGACGGGTGCCAGCGGAAGATATGTGGTGGCGCGCCTGCGCCTCTCGCGCACCCCGATGGCGCTGGTATGTTCTGCGAGAGCACGACGAGCCCCCGGTGGGCGTGATCAATCCGGTGGTGGATCCCGACCCGAAGGACGACCGAATCGGTATCTGCTGCTCTGGGGGAGGCATCCGCTCGGCGTCGTTTAACCTTGGCGCCCTCCAAGCGATCCAGAAGGCGAAGCTGCTGCAAAAGGCCA